>CAZXLV010000001.1:0-1898 GCA_964641405.1 uncultured Limnobacter sp.
ACGTCGTTGCAGCGCTTGCCCAGGCGCCCAGCCTGGGCGGCGCGCCGCGCCTCGCCCCGCGTCCTCGCAGACCCCGGCGCACAGCCGATTTCCCGGTTTCACTGGACTAGGCCATGTCGATCGCAGTGCTTGCCAGTCATGCGAATGCTTCGTGTCCGCCGACGTGCTCGTGGGTGGCGTGGGCGACACGCGTCTGCATCCTGCTGATCACCGTATTCACGCAGGCCGCGATAGCCGCTGACGGGCGCGCCCTGGTGGCGACCGGCGACGTGACCGTTCAACGGGCGCAGGCTGCCCCGGTGCCGGTACGTAGCGGTACCGAAGTCGACCGCGGCGACCTCATCCGCACCGGTGCGGACGGCCGCGTGCAGATCCGCTTCACCGACGGCTCGATCGTCGCCCTGCAACCCGGCACCGCCTTCCGGATCGACGAGTACCGCTTCGATGCGAACGGCCAGCGCGGCTTCTTCTATCTGTTGCGCGGAGCACTGCGCACGGTAACCGGCGCCATCGGCAAACGTGATCACGACGATTACAGGATGCAGACGCCAACCGCCACCGTCGGCGTGCGCGGAACCGAGTACGTTGCCGAGCAGACGGTCTGCGATCCGCGCTGCGCACCGGGACCACGCGAGGGACTGCGCGTATCGGTGTCGCAGGGTCGCATTGCGATCACCACGCGCGGCGGCACGCTCGAAGTCGGACAGGGCGAATCGGCTGCGGCCGATGATCCCGACGCGGCGCCGCGCATGACCGACCAGGGCCCGGTGCTGCCGCCGATCAGCTACCAGCCGCGCCCCGAGCGCGATGGCGCGACGCGCGTGGCGAGCAGCGGATCGCAGGCTGAAAAGGATGCCTCGGACGGGAGCGCTGCGCCGGCGTCGGATGCCCAGGCGTCGGATGCCCATGCGTCGGATGCCCATGCGTCGGATGCCCATGCGTCGGATGCCCAGGCAACCGGGGCCCAGGCAACAGGTTCCGAGGCAACAGGTTCCGAGGCAACAGGTTCCGAGGCAACGGGTTCCGAGGCAACGGGTTCCGCGGCGGCAGGTCCCCAGGCGCCAGACGCCCCGGCCGGTACTCGCGCTGCGGCCAGCGCCACTTCGCGCGGCACCTCGACTGATGTCGCGGGACCTGGCGCGACGAGCAGTTCGACTGCCGTTTCCGGCACCGACTCCGGAAACGTGCTGGCAAGTGGCGGAGGGTCGATGGCGTCCGGCTCATCCGGCGGCACGATCGCCGGAAAGTCCGTAACGGTGCCCACGTCGAGCACTGCTTCCAGCGACGACGCGAGCAGTCCCTCTACCTGGGGACCCGGGCCGTTTGCGACATCCAGCCAAGCGGGCAATTCAGGGCAAGCCTCACCGCCGGCCACCGACGCGCGTGACAGTGGCTCATCGAGTGTCGGGGCATCCGTGCCAGGCACGGGCACCACCGGTAGCACCGGGGACCAGCGTGCAGGCGGCGCCGGCACAGGTGCAGGTGGCAGCGGCGGTGCTGGCAGCGACAGCGTCGCAGGCAACAGCCCGAGCGGTACTGGCGTGGGCAACGGCAACAGCACGGCCAACGACAACGGCGGCAGTGCCGTCGACGTGATCACGGAGGTCGCCGGGCCCACGGCCTGGCTGGAAACCCCGGATGATGCGGTGTCTCCGAATCAGCAACGCGGCCCCGGCGGAGACCTGTCCGCAGTGAGCGATGCCGGCGGCAGCAACGCAGGTAGCGGCAATGCCGGTACAGGTGGCGCCGGCGGCACGGGCGGCACCGGCGGCACCGGTAGTACGGGTGACACGGGCGGTACCGGCGGCACCGGTGGCACCGGTGGCACCGGCGGTACCGGCGGCACGGGTGGCACCGGCGGCACGGGTGACACCGGCGGCACGGGTGGCACCGGCGGC
>CAZXLV010000001.1:1998-20216 GCA_964641405.1 uncultured Limnobacter sp.
ACGGGTGACACGGGCGGTACGGGCGGCACGGGCGGTACCGGCGGCACGGGTGGCACCGGCGGCACGGGTGACACGGGCGGTACGGGCGGCACGGGCGGTACCGGCGGCACGGGTGGCAGCGGCGACACGAGCCAGCCGCCGCTGTCCGGCGACGGAACGATCGGCGAGCATCGCGCACTGGTGCTGCACGGCTTGCCACGCGTCCTGGGCTTGTTCGACTGGTCCCAGCTCACCAGCACGGGCAACACATTCAAGCTCGATGCGCAGGGTCGGCTCGAGTCGGTCGGGTTCGGTGCTGATGGCAGTTGCGGATTTTTGTCGTACTGCCTGGCGCGCGGCACCGCGGTCGCCGCCGATGCGGGCGCCGATCCATTCACCAGTTGGGGACGCTGGTCCGACGGCACGCTCCAGGCGCGCGGATTGCTGGGGAACCTGACGCTGCCGGCCGATCGTACGCTGTCGCCGAACGAAGGCATCCACTACCTCGTGGGCGTGCCTTCGGTCACCATCCCGACCAGTGGCGAGTTCGGCTACAGCCTGATCGGTGCCACCCAGCCGACCATCAGCAACGGCAGCGTGGCGCCGGGCACGTTCACCGGCGAAGCGCGAGTCGCGTTCACGCCTGCGACCGCGCACATCGGCATCCAGGGCTCCATATCGATCGGTAACGGCAGCTATGGATTTGCGACTGCCGGGGGTATCAGTGATCCGCGAAGCAGCACGCTGACGACGAATGCAAGCCATGCCTTCAGCGGCACGCTCGGGGCCACCCCGGGCGGCTCCGGACCGCTGAGCTGCACTGGCGCCGGCTGCTCGGTGAACCTGCAGGGTGGCCTCTTCGGCCCGGAGGCGGCACGCCTGGGCCTGAGCTACCAGATCCAGGGAAGCGGTAGCGGTGGACCTACAATCTCGGGAGTTGGAGTCTTCCAGAAGCAGTGAGACACCCGGGATCGCCGATTTGAGAACGCGCACGATCGAATACACGCCTGACATCGCCGACAACCACCGCCTGGCCAACCTGTGCGGAGCGATCGACCAGAACCTGCGGCAGATCGAGGAAGCCTACGATGTGCGGATCGCGCGGCGCAGCGACAGTTTCAGCGTCGAGGGCCCTGCCGGCCCCTCACGTCGTGCCGTGGCCGCCCTGCAGCACTTCTATGCGCGTGCCGAGCATCCCCTCACGCTCGACGACATCCAGCTGGGCCTGGTCGAGTTGAAAGGTCCGCCGCCCACGCTCGCGGCCAGCGATCCGGACGCACCGGTCCTGCACACCCGGCGCACCGACCTGCAGGGGCGCACCCCGAACCAGCGCGAATACCTGCGCAACATCCTGTCGCACGACATGACCTTCGGGGTCGGACCGGCGGGCACCGGCAAGACCTATCTCGCCGTCGCATGCGCAGTCGACGCGCTCGAGCGCGATGTGATCAAGCGCATCGTGCTGACCCGTCCCGCGGTGGAGGCAGGCGAGAGGCTCGGCTTCCTGCCGGGCGATCTCGCGCAAAAGGTCGATCCCTACCTGCGTCCGCTGTACGACGCTCTTTACGACCTGCTCGGTTTCGACCGCACGGCGCGCATGTTCGAGAAGCAGGCGATCGAGATCGCGCCGCTCGCCTACATGCGCGGGCGCACGCTCAACCACTCGTTCATCATCCTGGACGAGGCGCAGAACACCACGCCCGAACAGATGAAGATGTTCCTCACGCGCATCGGCTTCGGATCGCGCGCGGTGGTCACCGGCGACATGACGCAGATCGACCTGCCCAAGGGCCAGGCCTCCGGGCTGATCGAAGCGCGGCGCATCCTGCGCAACGTGCGCGGCATCGCGTTCACCGAGTTCGACAGCTCCGACGTGGTCCGTCACCCGCTGGTGGCGCGCATCGTCGATGCGTATGAGAGCGACGCGGCCGGCAAAGCCTGATCCCTCGCTGTCGCTGTCGATCCAGCTGGGCGACGGCGTGCGGGAACTGCCAGCGTCGCGCGCGCAACTGCGCCGCTGGGTGCGTGCCGCCGTCGAAGCCGACGCCGCGCTCACGCTGCGCTTCGTCGGCGAGCGCGAAGCGCGCGCCCTCAATGCGCGCTTCCGGCAGCGCGACCATGCAAGCAACGTGTTGACCTTCCCGTATGCGGCGGGCGACGGCCGCATCACGGCCGACATCGTCGTCTGCGTGCCGGTGGTGCGGCGCGAGGCGCGCGCGCAGCGCAAGACGCCAGCCGCGCATCTGGCCCACCTGGTCATGCACGGGGTGCTGCATGCGTGCGGCCACGATCACCAGCAGCACGACCAGGCCGCGCGCATGCAGGCGCGTGAAACCGCGCTGCTCGCGCGCTTCCGCATTCCGGATCCCTGGCTGGCTTGAGCGCGCTGGCTCGAGCGCGCTGGCAGCCGCAAATTCGTTCGGGTATGCTCGATCGCGTTTCAACCCATCCCGTCCCCATGTCCGACCCCCCCTCGGGCAGCGAACAGCGCAAACCGCTGCTCGAACGCCTGGCGACACTGCTGTTGCGCGTGCCGGAAGATCGCGAGCAATTGCTCGCCGTGCTGCGACAGGCGCACGAGCGCGCCCTGCTCGACGCCGAAGCCCTGTCGATGATCGAAGGCGTGCTCCAGGTCGCCGAGCTTTCCGCCGGCGACATCATGGTGCCGCGCGCCCAGATGGATGTCATCGACATCGGCCAGTCGCCGGCGGACTTCCTGCCGAAGGTGGTCGAAACAGCCCATTCGCGCTTCCCGGTCATCGAAGGCGATCGCGACAACGTGGTCGGCATCCTGCATGCGAAGGAACTGCTGCGCCTGTCCATCGACGAGCGCATCGACGTGCGCGACCTGCTCAGGCCGGCCGTGTTCATCCCCGAGTCGAAGCGGCTCAACATCCTGTTGCGTGACTTCCGCAGCAATCGCAGCCACCTTGCCATCGTGGTCGACGAGTACGGCTCGACGGCAGGACTGATCACGATCGAGGACGTGCTCGAGCAGATCGTGGGCGATATCGAGGACGAGTTCGATTTCGACGAGGAAAACGACCATATCGTCACCATCGACCCCGGCATGTACGGCCCGCGCTTCCGCGTGCGCGCGATCACCGCGATCCGGCAGTTGAACGAAGCGATCGGCGCCATGCTCTCCGACGACCAGTTCGACACCATTGGCGGCCTCGTGACCGATCAGTTCGGACATGTTCCGCGGCGCGGCGAGTGCGTCGATTTCGACGGCTGGCACTTCGAAGTGTTGCGCGCCGACGCGCGCCAGGCTCAACTGCTGCTGGTCGAGCGCGCGCCGTCCGGCGGCGAAGCCGGCACCGGCGTGGGCTGAACCGTCGGTGCGACTGCGCACCGGTTACGGCGCGCCGGCGGCCCTGGTCGCGGGTGCGGTGCATGCAGCGAGCTTTGCTCCGCTCGAGGCGTGGTGGCTGCAAATCGTGGCGCAGGCGGCACTGGTCGTGCTGCTCCTGCGCGCGCCGGCGTCGGCCGCAAGCGGGTGGCGCCAGGCGGCACCCGGCTTCGCGTTCGGCCTCGGCTGGTTCCTTGCCGGCGTGTCGTGGCTGTACATCAGCATGCACCGCTACGGCGGCATGCCGGCCCCGATCGCGGCACTGGCCGTGTTGCTGTTCGCGGCCTACCTGGCGCTGTTCCCGGCCACGGTCACGCTCCTCACGCAACGCGCACGCGCCTCGGCGGCAGGGGCACAGGATGGGCTGCGAATGACTGCGACGGCAATGGTCTTCGCGGGCACGTGGGGCCTGGCCGAGATCGCGCGCGGCTATCTCTTCACCGGCTTTCCCTGGCTGGCGAGCGGCTATGCGCATGTCGACGGTCCGCTCGCCGCGTTCGCGCCGTGGGTGGGCGTCTATGGCGTCTCGGCACTGGCCGGCCTGTCGGCATTCGGCCTCGGCGCACTGATCGTCGTGTTCGCTTCAGCACGCTCGCTCGGCAAAGGCGCGGTCGCGATGGCGCTGGCGCTCGCTCCGCTGGCCATCGGACAGGCAGCAGCCGCCATCGACTGGGTGCAAGCGTCCGGAACGCCCCTGCAGGTGCGCCTGGTACAAGGCAACGTGGCGCAGGAGATGAAATTCGACCCTGCACGCACGCTGGCGGCGATGCAGTCCTATGCAGGCACGGTGAGTCGCGCCGACGCCACCCTCACGGTGCTGCCCGAGACCGCCTGGACGCTGCCCTGGTCGGCCACCCCGGCACCGCTTCGAGAGGCCCTGGCCGCACACCTGGCGCGCAACGACGGCAAACTGGCGATCGGCATGCCCTTGCCGCAGGCCGGCGCCCCACCGGATCGGCTGACCAACAGCGTGGCGGTGATCGACCGCAGCGGCACGATCGTGGGCCGCTACGACAAGCGTCACCTGGTTCCCTTCGGGGAATTCATCCCGCGCGGATTCGGCTGGTTCGTCGCGATGATGAACATTCCGCTGGGCGAATTCGCTCGCGGCACGCCCGACCAGGCGCCGGTCACGATCGCGGACCAGCGCGTGGCATTCGACATCTGCTATGAAGACCTGTTCGGCGAGGCGCTCGCCAGGCAGGTTCGCGCCGGCGCGACGATCCTGGTGAACGTCAGCAACATCGCGTGGTTCGGCGACTCGCTGGCATTGCCGCAGCACCTGCAGATCGCGCGCATGCGCGCGATCGAACTGGCGCGTCCGATGCTGCGCGCCACCAATACCGGCGTGACGGCGGCGATCGACGCGCGCGGACATCTGCTGGCACGCCTGCCGGCCTACGTTGCCGGTTCACTCGAACTGGAGGTGCAGGGTGGCGACGGACTTACCCCCTACGCGCGCGCCGGCAACGCTGCCGCGTTGGCACTGAGCCTTGCGCTGGCGCTCGCCGGACTGGCCACGCTGCGCGCCACGCCATCGGCGCAATCGAACCCGCTAGAATGACCTCTTTGTCCGCTTCCCGGTCCATGCTCAGTTTTCAGCAAGTCATCCTGCGCCTGCAGGCGTACTGGGACGCGCAGGGGTGCGCCCTGCTGCAACCGTATGACATCGAGGTGGGTGCGGGCACCTTCCACACCGCGACCTTCCTGCGCGCGATCGGCCCCGAGCCCTGGCGTGCGGCCTACGTGCAACCGTCGCGCCGCCCCAGGGACGGCCGCTACGGCGACAACCCGAACCGGTTGCAGCACTACTACCAGTTCCAGGTGGTGCTCAAGCCTTCGCCGCCCGACATCATCGAGTTGTACATCGGTTCGCTGCGCGCGCTCGGCATCGACACCACCGTCAACGACATCCGCTTCGTCGAGGACGACTGGGAATCCCCCACCCTGGGCGCCTGGGGGCTCGGCTGGGAGGTCTGGCTGAACGGCATGGAGGTCACGCAGTTCACCTATTTCCAGGAAATCGGTTCGCTCCAGTGCCAGCCGATCACCGGTGAGATCACCTACGGCATCGAGCGGCTGGCGATGTACCTGCAGGGTGCCGAAAGCGTCTACGACCTTGCCTGGACCGACGCAGTCAGCTATCGGGACGTGTTTCACCAGAACGAGGTCGAGCAATCGCGCTACAACTTCGAGTTCTCCAACGCGCCGATGCTGTTCAGGCACTTCGATGACCACGAGCAGGAGGCCAGGCGACTGGTCGCCGAGGGCCTGGCGCTGCCGGCGTACGAGATGGTGATGAAGTGCTCGCACAGCTTCAACCTGCTCGATGCGCGCGGCGCGATTTCGGTCACCGAACGCGCCGCCTACATCGCTCGCGTGCGCAATCTCGCTCGTGCCGTGGCCCAGGCGTACTACGACTCGCGCGAGCGACTCGGTTTCCCCATGCTGGCGGCGAGTTCCGATGCCGCCTGACGCAAGCACCCCATCGGTGTCCGGGCGCGCCGGCGAAGCCACTGCCGCACTGCTGATCGAACTGCTTACCGAGGAGTTGCCGCCGAAGTCGCTGGCGCAACTCGGCGATGCATTCGCATCCGGCATTGCCGCCGGACTGCGTAGCCGCGGCCTGGCCAGCGCCGAGGCGCGCGTGGATACCTTCACCACGCCGCGCCGGCTGGCAGTACGTGTGTCCGCAGTGGCGGCGCAGGCGCCCGATCGCAGCGTCGATGCCAAGGGCCCATCGCTCAAGGTCGGCCTGGACGGCGAGGGTCGCCCCACGCCGGCGCTGCTCAAGTGGGCCGAGCGGCAAGGCGCCCCCATCGACGCCGTGACACGCGCCAGCGACGGCAAGCAGGAGTGCTTCTGGTTCCGCAGCACGGTGCGCGGGGAGACGCTCGATGGCAGCATCGTGGCGGTGATCGAACGCGCCCTGGCGCAGTTGCCGATCGCGCGAACGATGCAGTACCAGCTCGCCGACGGTTGCACGACGGTGAGCTTCGTGCGCCCGGCGCACGGCCTGGTCGTCCTGCACGGCGCGCACGTCGTCGCTGCATCGATCCTCGGCTTGCCGGCCGGCCGCGTCACGCGCGGGCACCGTTTCCAGTCCGCCGGCGATATCGTGCTCGACGATGCCGGCGCATACGAGGCAGCGCTCGAATCATGCGGCCGGGTCATTGCCGAATTCGGCGCGCGGCGTGCCCGCATCGAAGCCATGTTGCGCGAACGCGCAGCAGCGCTGGGCGCCTCGCTGGGCGACGAGGAGCAGGTCGCCGCGCTGCTCGACGAAGTGACGGCTCTGGTCGAGTGGCCGGCCGTCTACGTCGGCCAGTTCGATCGCGAGTTCCTGGAGGTGCCGCAGGAATGCCTGATCCTGACCATGCGCACCAACCAGAAGTACTTCCCGCTGTTCCAGGCCGGTGCCCGCCTGCAACCGAAGTTCCTGATCGTGTCGAACATGGAGATCGACGATCCACGGTTGATCGTGGCCGGCAATGAACGCGTGGTGCGGCCGCGCCTGGCCGACGCGCGCTTTTTCTTCGAGCAGGACAAGAAGACACCGCTCGCCCGGCGCGTGGCACAGCTTGGCTCGGTGGTGTACCACGCCCGGCTCGGCACGCAGGGCGAGCGCGTCGAGCGGGTGCGTGCCATCGCGCGCGCCGCGGCCACCCTGCTCGGTGCCGATGCCGCGCTTGCCGATCGCGCCGCACTGCTGGCCAAGACCGACCTGCTGACGGGCATGGTCGGCGAGTTCCCCGAACTGCAAGGCATCATGGGTGGCTACTACGCGCGCCACGACGGCGAGCCACCGGCCGTGGCACGCGCCATCGCCGAGCATTACCAGCCGCGTCACTCCGGCGACGCGCTGCCAGCCAGCGAAACCGGCACTGTCCTTGCGCTTGCCGACAAGCTCGAAACGCTCGCCGGCCTGTTCGGGATCGACCAGCAACCCAGCGGCGACAAGGACCCGTTCGCGCTGCGCCGTCACGCGCTGGGCATCATCCGGATGCTGGTCGAAAAGCGCCTCGAACTGCCGCTCAACGCACTGATCGATGCCGCCTTCGGCGCCTTCGGCGACCGCGTCCGGCACGCCCACTCCGAGCTCGAGGCCTTCTTTCACGAGCGACTCGGCGGCTACCTGCGCGAGCGCGGCTTCAGCACGCAGGAGATCGCCGCTGTCGTCGACCAGCGGCCCGCGCTGCTGGCGCGGGTACCGGCGCAACTGAACGCGGTGCGCGAATTCTGCATGCTGCCCGAGGCCCAGGCGCTGGCTGCCGCGAACAAGCGCACGGCAAATATCCTGCGCAAGGCGGGCGACGGCATCGGCGGGATGATCGATCGCACGCTGCTGTCCATGGACGCCGAGCGTGCCCTGGCCGCGCGCGTCGCCGAGCTCGCGCCGCAAGTCGAGGCCTGCATGGAGGCGGCCGACTACACCGCAGCCATGACGCTCATGGCGCAGGCGCGCGAGGACGTCGACCGGTTCTTCGAGCAGGTGATGGTGATGGCCGACGACCCGCGCGTGCGCGCCAACCGACTCGCGCTGCTGTCGAACCTGCACCACCTGATGAACCGCGTTGCCGACATATCGAGACTCTCGACCCAGTGAAACTGATCATCCTGGACCGCGACGGCGTCATCAATCGCGACAGCGACGCCTTCATCCGCAGCGCTGCCGACTGGCAGGCGCTGCCGGGCAGCCTCGAGGCGATTGCACGGCTGTGCAAGGCCGGCTATCGGGTGGTGGTGGCGACCAACCAGTCCGGCGTGGCGCGCGGACTGCTCGACATCGTCACGCTGGGCGCCATCCACGCGAAAATGCACCAGGCCGTCGCCACGGCTGGCGGCCGACTCGACGCGATCTTCTTCTGTCCGCACGACAACGAGGCGGGCTGCGCATGCCGCAAGCCCAGGCCAGGCATGTTCCTCGAGATCCTCGAGCGCTTCCAGGCCACCGCCGCCGAGGTGCACGCGATCGGTGATTCCCTGCGCGATCTCGAGGCTGCGCACGCAGCAGGCTGCCGGCCGGTGCTGGTGCTCACCGGCAAGGGGCAGGCGACGATGCAACAGGGTGGGCTGCCGCCCGCAACCGTGGTGCGCGTCGACCTGGCAGCAGTGGCCGCAGAACTGGCGCCCTGATGGGCCAGGTACTGCGTTCGGCGCTGTTCGTGCTGTTCCAGGCCGTGACCGTGGCGCCGTATGCGCTGCTGTGCCTGCTGTGGGCGCCGCTGCGGCGTCCGTGGCGCTACCGGCTCACGGTCGGCTGGCCGCGCATGGTGATCTGGGGCGCGCAGCGAATGATCGGAATCCGCCATCAGGTCATCGGTGCGCACCATCTCCCGAGCGGACCCGCGATCCTCATGTCCAAGCATCAGTCGACCTGGGAAGCGTTGTTCTATCCGACCTGGATGCCGCGCGAACTGTGCTTCGTGTTCAAGCGCGAACTGCTGTTCGTTCCCTTCTTCGGCTGGAGCATCGGCTTGCTCGACATGATCCACATCGACCGGCGGCGCGGCAAGGACGCGCTCGAACTGGTGGTCGGACAGGGTTCGCGCAAGCTTGCCGAAGGCCGCTGGATCATTCTCTTTCCCGAAGGCACGCGCACGCGTGCCGGTACGCAGGGCCGCTATCGCCTGGGCGGCGCGCGGCTTGCAGTGGGCACCGGGGCGACGGTGGTGCCGATCGCGGTCAACTCGGGGGAATTCTGGCCACGGCGCACCTTCCTGCTGCGACCCGGGCTGATCACGGTCTCGATCGGCCCGCCGATCACCAGCAAGGGCAAGAACGCGGAGCAACTCAACCTCGAGGTCGAAGGCTGGATAGAATCCGAGATGCGCCGGCTCAGCCCGCACCTGTACCGCGACACCGAGTCCGCAGCCACGAGGTCGATGACGACTTGAAACACCGCACCACCCCTGCGCGCCGCACCTTGCCCGCCAGCGAGGCCGCGCTGCAACTGCCCTTGCCGTTGTTCGAACCGGCACCGGTGCCACCGGCCGCTGCGCCGCGTGCACCTGCCGGGCTGCAGTCGACCTGCCTGTGCGAGCAGACCGTACCCTACGAACTGCGTCGCTCGAAGCGGCGCACCATCGGCTTCGTGATCGACGACCGGGGCCTGCGCGTGAGCGCGCCGCGCTGGGTACCACTGGGCGAAATCGAGCGCGCACTGCAGGAGAAATCACGCTGGATCGTGCGCAAGCTGGCGGAGTGGCGCGCGCATGAGGCGCGGCGCGAACGCGTGACCGTGCGCTGGGAGCACGGCGCGCCCTTGCGCTATCTCGGCCAGGCGCTGACCCTGTCGATCGAATCCGGCGCGCGCGGCGTGACGCGCGAGAGCAGTCGCCTGGTGATCGGACCGGCACCGGCGACTTCCATGCGCGGGATCGAGGAGCGCGTGCAGGCGTGGTTGCAAGCCCGCGCGCGCGAGGTGTTCGCCGAGCGCATCCCGGTCTTCGCGCGGCGCCTGGGGCGCACCCCGAGTCGCTGGTCGCTCTCCTCGGCGCGCACCCGCTGGGGCAGCTGCACCCACGACGGGTCGATCCGCCTGAACTGGCGGCTGGTGCACTTTCCGCTGGAGATCATCGACTACGTGATCGCCCACGAACTCGCCCACCTGCGCGAGCTCAATCACGGACCGCGCTTCTGGTCCACGGTGGGCGAGTTGTTTCCGGATTTCGAGCGCGCCCGTGCCTGGCTGCGCGATTTTCCCGACGATATGCCGGTCGGACTCTGAGCCACGGAGTGACCATGCGAATCCTTCACACCATGTTGCGCGTCGGCGACCTGCAACGCTCGATCGATTTCTACACCCGCCTGATGGGCATGAGGCTGCTGCGCACCACCGAACGCCCCGAGCAGAAGTATTCGCTCGCCTTCGTCGGCTACGGCGACGAGTCGGCGCACGCGGTGCTCGAACTCACCCACAACTACGGCGTGCAGCACTACGACCTTGGCTCTGGCTTCGGCCACGTGGCGATCGAGGTGCCCGATGCGGCGGCCGCCTGCGAGCGCGTGCTCGCCGGCGGCGGCAAGGTCGCACGCGAGGCCGGCCCCGTGAAAGGCGGCACGACGGTGATCGCCTTCGTCGAAGATCCTGACGGCTACAAGATCGAACTCATCGAGCGCCGGCCGTCATAGCCGAAGCAGCCGTCCCCACGCCGGCGCAGGCGGCCAGTGGGAGGGATCCGGTGTGTCCGATGGGATCGCGCCACCCGGCGAGTCCGACACACCCGAAGCACGCTTGTGCAGCCATTGCGCGGCGCTCAGCCAGCCGCCGTGGGTGACAAGGAGCGCGCGCGGGCGTTCCTCGAGCACCGCGCGCACACGCGCCAGCAACTCGGCCAGCGATTCCCCGCCACCGGGCCGGTGGTGCAGGAAGTCGGCCAGCCAGGCGTCGATCGCGGCGCGCGGAACCTCGTTCCAGGCAAGGCCGTCCCAAGTGCCGAAATCGAGTTCGACGAGCCGTGCATCGACGCGATGGACCCAGCCCGCGGCGCGCAGCACGCGCCCTACCGCGCTGCATCGTTCGAGCTCCGAGGTCCACACGACCGTGGGCAGCCGCTCGCGCCGCGCCAGCGCGCGCATGCGCTGCGCCAGCCGGCGGGCGCGGCGCGGATCGATCGGCAGGTCGGTGCGCCCGAGGCACAGCCCATCGGCGCCAAACGGGCGAGGGTGGCGCCAACAGTACAGCCCGGTCGATACGGTCACGCCGCAGCCGCCCCGGCCTGGAACACGAGCAACGCCAGGTAGACCACCACTTCGCTGGCCTGCTGCGCCGCGCCCAGGCAATCACCAGTGAATCCGCCCAGGCGCGCGAGGAACCAGCGGCCGCACAGCCAGGCCGCGACGGCAGCGGCCGCGCAAGCCGCCAGCCACGCGGTCGGCGCCGCGAAGCCCGCACCCGCACCCGTACCCATGCCCATGTCGATGCCCGTCGCCGGCGCAGCGGCGAGCACCACGCAGCCGAGCAGCGCCGCCAGCGGCCACGCCAGTGCGACGCCCCAGCCGAGGCCGGTCGATCGCCGCGCCAGCGGCCCGGCCTTGCTGCGCTCCGGTTCGCCGGCATAGGGTAGCCAGCGCATCAGGCCCACGGCCGCGGCGCGCGAGACCGTATGCGCCAGCACCAGCGCCGCGCAGGCGGTCGCCAGCGGCAGCGAGGCCAGGGCCGTGGCCTTGAGCGCCAGCAGCAGGGTAATGCCGATCACCCCGTAGCTGCCCAGCCGCGAGTCTTTCATGATCTGCAGCGCACGTTCGCGATCGACTGCGCCACCCAGGCCATCGCAGACGTCGGCAAAGCCATCCTCGTGGAATGCGCCGGTCAGTGCCAGCGATGCGGCCATCGACAGCAGTACCGCCACCACCGGCGGCCACGCGGCGGAGGCCAGCCCCAGGCTCAGGGCGGCCACGCCCCCGACGGCGGCGCCGACCAACGGGAAGTAGCGGGCGCTCGCCTCGAGCCACTCGGGACGATAGCCGACCCATTGCGCGAGTCGGCGCGGCAGCGGTACCCGCGTGAGGAACTGCAGTGCGACCAGCAGCAGGCGCAGCTCGTGCCTCATGACGGCCGTGCGCCAGACACTCCCGCGCTCTCGAAGCTGGCCATCTCGTCGAGCAGGCGCACGGCCGACTCGATCAGCGGCCAGGCCAGCGCCGCTCCCGAGCCCTCGCCCAGCCGCAGGTCCAGCGCAATCAGGGGCTGCGCATCCAGTGCGTGCAGCAGGCGCGCGTGGCCGGGCTCGTGCGAGCGATGAGCAAACACGCAGTAGCCGCCGACCGCGGGCGCAAGCCGCTGGGCGACCAGCACGGCGCTGCCGGCGATGAAGCCGTCGACCACCACCAGCCGCCGCTCGGCGGCTGCCTGCAGTACCGCACCCACCATCATCGCAATCTCCAGTCCGCCGAAGGCAGCCAGCGCCTGCAGCGGTTCGATCGCCCCGGAGTGCCGCTGCAGCACCGCCTGCAGGACCGCGATCTTGTGCGCCAGCGCCTCGTCGCCCAGCCCGGTGCCGCGACCCGTGCATGCCTCGATCGGCGTGCCGGTGAGCCGCGCCAGCAGCAGCGAGGCGGCCGAGGTATTGCCGATGCCCATCTCGCCCAACAACACGACATTGCCCGGCAACTCGCTCACCACCTGCCGGCCGGCAGCGACCGCATCGCGGCATTGCACATCGCTCATCGCCGGGCCGGCGAGCGAATCCTGCGTGCCGGCGGCAATCTTGCGCGATACCAGCCCGGGGCGTGGCGCGAAGTCGTGACGCACGCCCGCGTCCACCACCGTCAGCGCCAACCGGTGCTGGCGCGCCAGCACGCAGATGGCGGCACCGCCGGCGAGGAAGTTCTCGACCATCTGCCAGGTGACTTCGCTCGGGTAGGCCGACACGCCGCGCGCAGCAAGGCCGTGGTCGGCCGCGAACACCAGCACCTGCGGCTCGGTCAGGTGCGGCCGCTCGGTGCGCTGGGCCAACCCGATGCGTAGCGCCAGGGTTTCGAGCACGCCGAGCGACCCCAGGGGTTTGGTCTTGCCGTCCAGCGCCTGCTGGAGACGTTCGGCCAGGGCGGCGTCGGCGATATCGGCCACTTCGACAATGGGGGGCAGCATCATGGGGGTCTCCTCAGGCAAGCCGCGACGCATCCGCGCCATCGGCGATGGGGGAATCGAGCAGCCGCATCAGCGCACCCGGCGCGAAATGGATATCGATGAAGTCGGCCAGGCCGTCGAACACCTGGTCCAGCGTGTGCGCCGCGCCGCCGAACAGCGCACGCAGCACCGCCGGCGCCTCGAACAGGCCGTGCACGTACAGGCCAAGCACCTTGCCCGCCTGCCAGCCGATCGGCTCGCCCGCGGCGTTGCGCAGCACCACCTGCGCGGGCTGCACGCCGGTCTGTCCGAAGGTGCGGCCATGACGGATCTCGTAGCCGTCGAACACCACGCCGGACAGCGGCGCCCACTCGTCGCCCAGCGCATCGAAGCGTGCCGTCGTGGCGCGCACCAGCTTGTCGCGCTCGAAGCGGGTGACCAGCGGCAGCAGGCCCAGGCCGGCGGCGCTGCCGTCCACGCCATGGGGGTCGAGCAGCGTCTCGCCGAGCATCTGCAGGCCGCCGCATACGCCGAGCACTGCGCCGCCGCGCGCGGCATGGCGGGCGATCGCCGTGTCCAGCCCTTGCGCCCTCAGCCAGGCGAGATCGCTGCTGGTATGTTTGGAGCCGGGCAGCACGATCCAGTGCGCAGCCTCGAGCTCGGCCGGCGTGCGCGCCCAGTGCAGGCTCACGCCGGCCAGCGTGCGCAGCGGCTGGAACTCGTCGAGGTTGCTGATGCGCGGCGGCGCCACGATGGCGATGCGCCGCCCGCTGCCGTCGCCGCTGGGCGTGGCGTCGAACACGCCGTCCTCCTCCGGCAGGCCGTGGCCACGCCACATCGGCAGCACGGCGAGCGTCGGCACGCCGGTCAGCTCGCACAAGCGCTGCGGACCCGGCTCGAGCAGGCTGGCGTCGCCGCGGAAGCGGTTGAGCACGAAGCCGCGCAGCAGCGCCCGTTCCGCCAGCGGCAACAACTGGTGGGTGCCGTAGAGGTGCGCGAACGCACCGCCGCGATCGATGTCGACCACCAGCAGGCAGGCCGCGCGAGCCTCGAGCGCGGTGCGCATGTTGACGTAGTCGCTGTCGTGCAGATTGATCTCGGCCGGCGAACCGGCACCTTCGATGACCACCACGTCGTGCCCGGCCAGCAGCTCGTGCAGCGCCTCGCGCGCGTGGGGCCACAGGCGCTCGCTGCGCATCCGCCACGGCACACCGGCCAGGTCTTCGCGCACCTGCCCGAGCACCACCACCTGGCTGGCCGTATCGGCCTCGGGCTTGAGCAGCACCGGGTTCATGCGGACGTCGGGATGCGCGCGCGCTGCCAGCGCCTGGAAGTACTGCGCGCTGCCGATCTCGCCGGCGCTCCCATGCAGGCCAGGCACCACGCGCGCGTTGTTGCTCATGTTCTGCGCCTTGAAGGGCGCGACCTTCAGTCCCTGGCGCGCATACCAGCGGCACAGCGCCGTGGCAAGCCAGCTCTTGCCGGCGCCGCTGGTGGCGCCCAGCACCATCACCGCGCGCGCCATCATGGGTAGGGCCTGTTCACGTCATCGTCCCCACACCGGGGGTCTGCCGAGCCGCCGAACGAGGCCTCGCCGGCGCACGGCCGCGTCGCCGCGCGCCATGCATCCAGCAGCGCCCGCTGGGCCGACGGCGGCTGCACGCTCAGGCGCACCCAGCCCGGCAGGCCGAGCGAAGCGGCATCGCGCAGCTTGATTCCGTGCGCACGCAGCCGCGCCAGCATCGTGGACAGCGGCAGACCCTCGTCCCAGCGTGCGACGAAGAACGGCGTGACGCTCGGCCGGCAGTGCCAGCCGGCTTCGCCCAGGCATTCGACCTGGCGCCGCTTCCACCCGGCCAGGCGCCCCAGGCTGGCGCGCAGCCAGTCGTGCGTCGCAGCCTGCGTCCAGCTCTCGAGCAGCGCCACGCCGTGCGCGCCGAGCGGCCACGAGGGCGCCAGCGCGGCGAGCCGCTCGCGCAGCGCTTCACTGCCCGCCGGTGCGATCGCATAGGCCGCCCGCACGCCAGGCAGGCCCAACGCCTTGTTGGGGGTCCACAGTTGCCACGCCGAGGCAGGCAATGCCGGTACGGCCCCGGCCAGGCGCAGCGGCGCATAGGCGCAATCGATCACCTGCACGGTGCCCACGCGGCAGGCCTCGATCGGCGCCGAGTTGCCGTCCGGACTGGCCGGCTCGGCATGCCAGGCAAGGCGCACACCCTGGTCGCGGCGAGCAAGGACCAGCCCGGCCGCCCGCGCGGCGGCCGCGTAGTCGGCGTAGCCCGGCCGCGGCGTGCCCACGGTGGCCGACGGCCAGCGCCGGGCGACAGCCGCGGTCATGCGCACGATGAACTCGCTGGCACTGGCGGCGATCACGATTCGTTCGGGGCGCACGCCGTGCAAGGCAGCCAGCGATTCGCGCAGTGCCCGGTAGGCTGGATCGGGATAGCGCGCGGCGTCGCAGCGGCGCAGCGCGCGCAGCACCGCCGGCGCCGGGCCGCAGGCATTGGCGTTGGTGGAGAAATCCCACCGCGGCACCCCCAGGGCATCGGGGCCGCCGTGCTCGATCATGCCCACGCCGGCCTCGCCAGGCAGGCCAGCGCGGCCAGCGCCACGCCGATCGAGGCAGCCCGCGCGGCCAGCCGCAGGGCCTGGACGGTATGCTCGGCACGCGGCGCGGGCGCATCCTCGTTGAGCCGGTAGGCACCCGGCTTGGCCAGGCACACGCCGAGGCGCAGGGCCATCGCGCCCATGGGCCAGCCGCCGTTGGGCGAAGGCGTGCTCGCTGCCTGCGCGCGCAGCTTGCGCCATGCCTGCGGTCCGGGCAGCAGCAGCACGGCGGTGATGCGCGCCGGCAGCCACGACAGCACATCATCGGCGCGTGCCGCCCACTTGCCGGCCCATTCCCATTGGCCGCGGTAACCCCACATCGCATCGGTCGTGTTTGCGAAGCGATACAGCACCGCCCCCGGCAGGCCAGCCAGCGCATACCAGAACAGCGGCGCGACCACCGAGTCGTTGAGGTTCTCCGCGAGGGTCTCGATCGCGCTCTCGCGCAGCGCCGGCTCGTCCATTGCGGCCACGTCGCGGCTGACCAGCCGGCCCAACTGGCAGCGTGCTGCGGCGAGCCGGTCGGGCGCGGCGACGCACGGCCCATCCCCCGCGCGGCCGCCGGCAGCCGCGCCCACCGGCGGCTCATACACCGACTCGCTCAGGCAGGCTTCGACCGCAGCGACCTCGTCGCGCAGCATGCGCCAGGCGAACGTCGGCGCGAGCGCCAGCGCGAGGAGCGGCGCAGCCAGCAGTATCGGCACGGCGAGCAGCGCCGTCTGCAGCGCGGCCGCCGCGGCCACCAGTGCGCCAGCCAGGGCAAGCCACAGCACAGCGCCGCCAGCGAACGCCAGCGCGGGCGGCAGCTGGCGCAGCCAGCGCCCTGGCGCGGCCAGCAGGCGTCCCAGCCACGCCACCGGATGCCAGGCATCGGGCGGTTCCCCGAAGCGGGTGTCCACCAGCCATGCCAGCACCAGGGCCAGCGCAAGGACCACACCGACGCCGGGCGAAAAGACCGCTGTCATCATCTCCCGCCTCCCTCCAGGATCAACGTCTGCAACGCCAGTTCGGGCGACGCGAGGGCATGCGACGTGCCTCCGCTCCAGCTGATGACCGTACGCGTACCCATTGCTCAATCCTCGATACCGCGCTGTGCCGGCACGCCGGCCTTGAAGTGGTGCTTGACCAGCGTCATCTCGGTAACCGTGTCGGCGAGATCGATCAGCTCGCGCGGCGCGCCACGGCCGGTGAGCAGCACGTGCACCGAGGCGGGACGCTCGCGCAGGCAGGCCAGCACCGGCTCGAGCGGCAACCAGCCGTAGCGCAGCGGGTACATGATCTCGTCGAGCACCACCAGGAAGTGCGCACCGGCGCGTATCGTCGCCTCGGCACGCTGCCATCCGTCGCGCGCCAGCTGCGCCGAGTGCTCGATGTCGCGGCTCTTCCAGCTGAACCCGTCGCCCAGCCCCTCGATCGGCACGCCGAGTTGCTCGAACGCGCGGTGCTCGCCGAAGCGTGCGCTCGGCACCTTCATGAACTGGTAGATCTTCACCGGCTTGCCACGGCCGTGGGCACGCAGGGCCAGGCCGAAGGCCGCCGTGCTCTTGCCCTTGCCGTCGCCGGTATGGATGATCACCAGGCCGCGGCGCTCGCCCTGCGGCTTGTCGCTGCGGCGCTCGGTCGGAGGCGACTCGATCTGCATGACTCATGGCTCCAGGTTGGGGAGTGCGGTGTAGCGGCACGTGCCGGCGCCGAGGCGCTCGATACGCAGTGCGCCGTCGAATGTGTCGACCAGTGCGGCGTGCAGTGCGCAGCAGTCGTGGGCGCCGTCGGCCCGGACGCGCCCGTCCTGCAGCACCACCAGCCGGTCGGCCTGCAGCGCCAGCGGCAGATCATGCAGTACGCTGACCACGACGTGCGTTCGGCCGAGATCACGCAGCAGGCGTACCATCGCCACCTGGTGCGGCGGATCGAGGTGCGTCGTCGGCTCATCCAGCAGCAGCACCGGTGCGCCGGCGCCGAGGGCGCGGGCGAGCAGCACTCGCTGGCGTTCGCCGCCGGAGAGTTCGCGCAGGCGGCGGTGTTGCCAGGCGCCGCAGCCGGTGACGCGAAGGGCTTCGTCGACCGCCGCCTCGTCCCTGGCTCCGGGGGCGGCGAACAAGCCCAGGTGCGGCAGGCGGCCCAGGTGGACGACTTCGCGCACGGTGAGCTCGCCGGTCACTTCGCCGTTCTGCGACATCCAGGCGAGCCGGCGCCCGCGCTCCCGCGCACTCCAGCGCGGCAGCACGCGGCCGGCCAGCTCGACCTCTCCGGCCGCGGGCGCGTGCAGCCCGGCCATGGCGCGCAGCAGGGTCGACTTGCCGGCACCGTTGGGGCCTACGATCGTCGTCCAGCCGGTGGCGAAGTCGAGCGACACGCCGTGCAGTACCTCGCCGCCGCCCAGGCGCACCCGCAAGCCCCGCGTGCACAGCAGAGCCTGGCTCATACCCGGCTGCGTGCGTGCAACAGCCACAGCAGGTAGCCGCCGCCGAGCACCGCGGTGAGTACGCCGACCGGCAACTCCTGCGGCGCAATCAGGGTGCGCGCCAGCACGTCGCTCGCCAGCAGCAGCGTGCCGCCCATCGCCGTGCTGGCCGCCAGATTGAAACCGTGCGCCGAGGGCGCAAAGCGTCGCACCAGATGCGGGGCCGCCAGTCCGACGAAGGCGACCAGGCCGGACTGCGACACGGCCAGGCCGGTGGCCAGGGCCACGACTCCGACCAGCAC
>CAZXLV010000001.1:20316-38502 GCA_964641405.1 uncultured Limnobacter sp.
GTGAGCAGCACGCCGATGAGGGCGCCGGCGAAGGCCGCCGCAACCAGCCCGATGCGGGCCAGCAGGCCGGCGGTAGCCAGGCCGATGCCGTGCCCGGCCAGCACGCCGGCCGCCAGCACCAGCACCACCGCCAGCGCGGCGCCGGCCGCGGAGCCCAGCAGGTAGGGATCGGCCAGCGGATTGCGGAACAGCCCCTGCGCCACGGCCCCGGCCAGCCCGAGCAGCGCTCCGGTGAGCCAGGCACCGAGCGTGCGCGGCGCGCGGATCTGCGCCACGATCATCGCGGCGTCCGCATCGGACAGCACTGGCCACGACCAGCCATCGCTGCCGGCAACCAGGCCGGCCAGCATCGCGCACAGCGCGGTCAGCGCGAGCAGCAGCGAAAGCCTGCGGCGACGCACGCGGTCGGCCTGCGGCATCAGGAGCGCGAATTCAGCTCGGACAGGCATCGGGCAAGCTCGAGCGCCGCCTCGCCCAGGCGCGGTCCCGGGCGGATCAGCACATCGTAGGTCTCGATCGAAAAGCCGCAACTGCGCGCTCGTTGCAGCGCGCGCAGCCCGGCCCAGCCCGGGCGATGCGCCATCTCGGCCAGATCGCGCCGCGTCGCCATGACGATGTCGGGCTGCAATCGCACGACGAACTCCGGATTGAGCCGTGGGAAGGGCCCCAGCGCGGCGGGAACCGCGTTGGCCATGCCCAGGCGCTGCAGCGTCTCGTCGATGAACGAGCCGACGCCGGCCGCATGAGGGGCGGCGGTGATCTCGAAATAGACATGCCGGCCGCGCAAGGCGGCCGGCACCTGCTGTGCAGCGCGCTTCAGATCAGCCTCGATGGCCGCCCACAGAGGCTGTGCCGCCCCGGGCCTGCCGAGCAGCCGCGCAATGGTCTCCAGCATGCGCTGCACGTCGGCATGATTCTGCGACTGGATCGCCACGACCTTCAGGCCCAGCATCTCGAGCCGATCGATTGCGCGTACCGAGGGCCCGAGCAGTACCACGTCTGGCCGCAGCGCCACCACGCGCTCGACCTGCGCATCCTCCATGCTGCCGACCCTGGGCAGCCTCGCCACCTCGGCCGGCCAGTTCGAGAACCGATCGATGCCCACCAGGTTCGCGCAGGCGCCCAAGGTGCACACCGCTTCGGTGAGCGAGGGCAGCAGGCTGACGATGCGCGCGGGCGCGGCAGCGAAGTGCGTCGTTACGCCGCGATCATCGTGCACCACGATCTGCGCACCGGCCGATGCCAGTGTTCCCGATGCGATCAGGCAGGCAGCCATCGCAAGCAGCAGCACGACCTTCACCGCACCGCTCCCGTCACCGGCTTTACCACCACCTCGATCCCGGCCACCATCAGCGTAACGCGGGCGCACAGTGCGGCAAGCGCCTGGTGCAGGCCGCCCAGCACGTCGACGAAATGGCGTGCCTCGAAGCTCATTGGCGATACGCCCAGGCCGATCTCGTTGGAGACCAGCACCACCGGCCCCGCCGCAGTCCGCAGCACCTCGCACAATCCCTCGCATGCCGGCAGCGCATCGAGCGGGCCGGGCGCGCTGCCATCCAGCGGCATGATCAGGTTGACCAACCACAGCAGCAGGCAATCCACGACGACCATGCACTCGGGCCGCGAGTGCTCGGCTACGGCGCGAGCCAGTTCGAGCGGTACCTCGACGGTGGCCAACCCGGGCACCCGGACCGCCCGCTGGCTACGGTGACGCGCGATGCGCTGGCTCATCTCGGCATCGTCCTCGCGCGCCGTCGCAAGCAGCACGGCACGGTGTCCGGGCGCAGCCAGCCACGCCGCGGCACGCTGCTCGGCGCAACGCGACTTGCCGCTCTTCTGGCCGCCGAGGATCAGCTCGTGCACGGTACCGACACTCCGATCGTCACTGCGGTCTCAGATGCCGCGCCAGTTCAGCGTCAGGAACACCTCGCGCCCGGGCTGGTCGAAGCCGTAGACGGTCTCGTAGCGCTTGTCGCCGACGTTGTTCAGGCGCAGGCCCAGCCGCCACTGCCTGGCAAGGCGCCAATCGGCGCGCAGGTCCAGCGTGGTGTAGCCACCCAGGCGCAGCGTGTTGGCGGCGTCGTCGAAGCGATGGCTGAACGCGCTGAGGCTGCCGCCCACGCGCCAGGCGCCCAGTTCGGTGTCGGCGGCCAGCCTCAGCGCGTCCCTGGCGCGTCGCGGCAGCAGCTTGTCGTAGGACGCGCCCGGGGTCACGTTGCGCGGATCGAGGTGATCGAACGAAGCGGCTACCGTCCAGCCCGACCACAGCGCCTGGTACGACAGGCTGAAGCCGTCGATGCGGGTGCGCGGGATGTTGGTCGGCGTGAAGCCGCTGGTGATGTAGCCGCGGATGCGGTTGTCGAACCACGCCGCACGCAACTGCTGCCCGACACCGCTCCAGCGCAGGCTCACTTCGCCCTGCTTGCCCTCCTCGGGCTGCAGATTCGGGTTGCCGAAGCCCGGGTAGTAGAGCTGGTTGAAGCTGGGCGCCACGAAGCTGGTGCCGTAGGAGGCGCCGAGTCGCCACGCCGGCGTGATGTCGAAGCCGTAGCCCACGCTGCCGTTGGTCTGCGAGCCGTACTGCGAGTTGCGGTCGTTGCGCACGCTCGCCTGCCAGGTATGCGGGCCATGCTGGCCATCGAGCCCCAGGGCGAGCGCATGGATGGTGCGATCCGACACCGAGTACGGCGCTCCGGCCCGGCGCACTTTCTGCTCGAGGTTCTCGAGCAGCAGAACTGCTGCCCCCAGTGGGGTCGCCAGCTGGTTTTCCCAGGTGACCTGCTGCTGCGTGGTGGCGATCGCACCGGTGCCGAACATCGACGCAGTAGTCAGCGTGTCGTAGACGTCTTCGGAATGCGCCAGGCGCAGCGAGCTGTGCCACGAACCGGCGAGCGGGCCCGCGAAGCGCACCGTCTGCACCGCAGTGCGCAGCCTGGCCCGGCTGTCCACGCCCGGCCCGTCATCGTACTGAGTCAGGCCATCGGACTGCAGCAGGTTCACATCGGCGCGCCAGGCCGCGCCCAGCTTCACGCCCAGGTTGGCGCTGGCCGCCGTCTGCCAGAACCCGTCATCGTCCGGATTGAAGTTGCCGAACGGCACACGCGGATTGGTTGACGAGAAACCCCGCGTCACGGTGCGATCGATGCGCACTGCACCATCGACGATGCCCTGCCCGAAGCGCAGGCCGCCGCCCAGCTGGGCGTAGCGATGCGATCCGGCCGCAACGCTGGCATCGGCATGCACGCCCTCGGCGCCGCGCCGGGTGAAGATCTGCACCACCCCGCCGACCGCCTCGCTGCCGTACAGGCCCGACATCGGACCGCGCACGATCTCGATACGTTCGATCTGGTCGAGCGGAATGTTGTCCCAACCCGGTGAGCCGGTGGTGGCCGAGTTGTAGCGCACGCCGTCGATCAGCAACAGCGTGTGGCGCGCCTCCATGCCGCGCAGGTATACCGAGGAGTTCTTGCCCAGGCCGCCGTTGGAGGAGAACTGCACGCCGGGCTGGCGCGACAGCAGTTCCGGCAGCGTGAGGCCGGAAGCCTGCTCGATGTCGGCGCGATCGATCACCGTCACTTCGGCGAGCGTCTCGTCCACGCGCATCGGCATGCGACTGGCGGTGACCGCCACCGGCGGCAGCGAAGCCACTTCGGCGCGCGGGGGTGCCTGTTGCGCCATGGCGGCAACGCCAACGAGGCCTGAGAAGGAGAACAGGACGGACAGGATGCGTGCGCGCGCATGGGCACGCGCCTTGCGTTCAGCCAGGCAGGGCTGTGTGGAACCAGGAATCATGGAGATCTCGCACGGGTCGGCGTGCATTCCAGCTTCCCCGCCGGAACGCACTCAATGACGCGCTGCTGGCAGCACGTCGCCCGTTGGCCGGTATCCGGGCTGGCGGACCGACCCGTGTCTCCTTCCCAGACGCTAGAGCGTCCAGTGGACGATGACACGAGCCGAAGACCGGAGTCTTCGTCCGCTTACCGTTGCGGGGGCAGCGCAGGTTGGAGCTTTCCCGAAGGGAACGACTCGTCCTGCTTCCCGTTTAACCGCATCGACGTGAGGTCGACGCGAGCACCAACGCCGGCATCATACCGAAAATCGCCCGCGCCACAAACGGCCGGCACACCGCCGCCCGCTGCGGATGCGCCAGGCGCCCCGGGCAGGATTGCCGTACCGGAAGTCTCACGACGCACCGACAACCGGCAAGCGCAAGGCGTCACGCGCGTTGCGGGCCAGCAGCAGCGCGACCATCGCCTGGGCCAGCGCCTCGACCGCGGTCATCACACCCGTGCCGCTCACCGACTGCGTCGCTGCCGCCCAGCGCAGGCCCAGCAGCGCCGACGGCAGCAGCACCAGCACCGATGCCACCAGCACGAAGTACAGGCGCTCGCGCAAGCGCACCAGGTCGCCGGACTCGGCGTTGACCGACACCAGCGATGCCGCGAACGCGCTTGCAGCCAGCGTGATCGCCAGCAGCGGCAGGCCCGACTCGAGCAAGCCGGTGCGCAGCGCATGCAGCAGCACGCGATCACGCATGAGGAAGGAGGCGATCGTTCCGGCCAGGAGACCCATGCATGCCAGCAGTGAGAGCAGGCACGACACCTGCAGCAGGCGCACCCGGCCGCGCCTTGCGCGCCCCGGCGATCGATTGCTGCCGGCCTCGATCACCTCGCCCATGGTGCCTCCAGGGGGGAGCCTGCCGCGGCTGCCGGATTGTCATTGCCTTGCCGGTGGCGCGGACCGAAACGACTCTGCGCCGAATCATCGAACGCGTCAACGTTGCGCGGTGGACTCCAGGCGGGCGGCGAGTTCGAGCCAGGCGGCGACCGGCACGTCTTCGGGACGCGCGGTTGCATCGAGATCGGCATGCGCCACGCCGTGGGCAGCGAGCCACGGCAGCAGCGTCTTGCGGATCATCTTGCGCCGTTGCCCGAAGCCGGCCGCCAGCACGCGTTGCAGGGGCACGGGGTCGAGTTGCGCGCGCTCGCGACGCACCATCATGCGCAGCACGGCGGAGTCCACTTTCGGTGCCGGATCGAAAGCCTGCGGCGGCACCACGAACAGCGCCTCGACCTCGTAGAAAGCCTGCATCAGCACCGACAGCCGGCTGAATTCGACCGAGCCGGGTTCAGCCGCGATGCGATCGACGACTTCACGCTGCAGCATGAAATGCTGGTCATCGACCTGCCGGCGGCTGTCGAGCAGATGGACCAGCAGCGGGCTCGAGATGTTGTATGGCAGGTTACCGACCAGTCGCAGGCGATGCGGATCGTCCGGCGCGTCCGCCAGGCTGGCGAAGTCGAAGCGCAGCGCGTCGGCCACGTGCAGGCTCAGGCGCTGCGCGTCCCAGCGACGGCGCAAACGCGCGGCCAGGTCACGATCGATCTCGACCGCGTGCAGGTGTGGGACACGGGCGAGCAATGCCGCCGTGAGCGCGCCGAGTCCGGGGCCGATCTCGACCAGCGCCTGCATCGGGCGGGGGTCGATCGCCTCGACGATCGCCGCCACCACCGACGCATCGGCCAGGAAATGCTGGCCGAAACGCTTGCGTGCAACGTGACCGGAGACCGGCCGCGCGCGCTTCATTCGAGCTTGTACTCGACGTAGGTGCGATCGCGCAGCTGGCGCAACCAGTCCTGGTAGTTCTCCTCGCTGCGACGCTCGCGCAGCGCCTGGCGGGCGATCTGTCGAACACGGTCGGGCGAGGCTTCATCGGTCCGACGTTCGATGACCTGGATCAGGTGCAAGCCGAACGGCGTGCGTACCGGCTGGCTGATCTGGCCCGGTTGCAAGGCGTTCATGGCGCGCTCGAACGCAGGCACGGTGTCACCGGGGTAGATCCATCCGAGGTCTCCGCCGCGCCCGGCGCTGCCGTCGGCCGAATACTGCTTCGCCATCTCGGCGAAATCGGCCGTGCCCGCCTCGATGCGCTGCCGGATGTCGCGCAGTCGGCGCATCGCCTCGTCTTCGCCGAGGATCTCGTTGGGTCGAACCAGGATGTGCCGGGCGTGTGTCTGGGTGACCGGCACCCCGACGGCAACCCGCGGAGCACTCGCGTCGCGCCGGCCGGTCAGCTGGAGCACGTGGAAGCCGGCCGGGCTGCGCTGCAGCGCCGCCACCTCACCCGGGCGCAGCGGTGCCACCGCATCGACGAACAGTTGCGGCAGTCGATCGGCGGAGCGCCAGCCCATGGCGCCGCCGCTCATGGCATCAGGCGCATCGGAGAACGCTGCCGCGAGCCGTGCGAAGTCGGTTCCGCGCCGGAGCTGTTCGATGATCTGCTCGCCGCGCAGGCGCTGGCGCTCGATCTGCTCGCTGCTGGCGCCCTCCGGAAGCGCCAGCAGGATCTGTGCGATCTGCAACTCGACGGCTGCCGGCGCGCCGCTCGGCTGCGCCGACAGGTAGGCGTCGATGTCGGCGTCGCTGACCTGGATCTTGCTGTCGACCTCGCGCTCGCGCAGGCGCTGGCGAACGATCTCGTCACGGATATCCTGGCGAAAGTGCGCAAAGCTGGTGCCCTCGCGTTCGACACGCTCGCGCAATTCCGCCAGCGTCAGGTTGTTTCCCTGCGCGATCGACGACAGCGCACGATCGATCTGCGCCTCATCGGCGCGAATACCATCGTCGCGCGCCAGTTGCAACTGGGCACGATCGATGATCATGCGCTCGAGAACCTGCTTTTCGAGCACGTCGGCCGGTGGCGCCTGGATGCCTTGCTGGCGCAGTTGCTGCCCGGCAACCTGCACGCGCTGTGACAGTTCGCCCGCGGTGATGGCCTCGCTGTTGACCACCGCAACGATGCGGTCGAGCGGCAGCGCCACGGCGGCATTTGCCGACGCGGGTGCAATCAGGGCAATCACGGACAGCGCCGACAGCAGTCGGAGAAGCAGGTCTGCAAGCATCATTCGTAGCCGAAATAGCGCGACGGCAACTCGGGCCGATCGACGGGCAGGCGGTAACCGGGAATGTTCCGGCGCAATATATCAAAGGGATCGGAGCCAAGCCGCCCCAGACCTTTCAATTCGAGCTGGATGAAGAACGCGGTGGTCGAGGTGCCTTGCGCGGTCCGGAAGCGATGCAGCACGAAGCGCGTACCCCAGCAGCAGGCCTGGTACTCGAAGCCGAACACCGATTCGATCAGGCCGCGTTCGTTGGGTATGCCGCTGATCGGATCGACCCCGGTGGCCAGAAACGAGTAGTTCAGGCGCCCGAGCATGTTCCAGCGCGCCGCCACGGGCCAGCTCCAGGAGCCGTCCAGTTGCCCGAGCAGGTCCTGCTGGTAGCGCACGCCGAAGTTCAGGACCCGGCCATCGGGCGGCAGGTAGCGCCACAGGGCGCTGAAGCGCGGCACGCTGGAATTGCGCACACTGTACTGCAGGCCGGTGTCGAAGCTCTTGCCGTCCCCGAGTTCGCCGGAAGCAGCCAGCAGGATGTCGGAACGGTCGTCGGTGCGCGGCGCCACGCCGGGAATGGCGACCCGCTGCGGGGAGAAGTAGATGCGCTGGCCGAGCGCCAGGCGGAACTGCTCGGCGCCAGTGGCCGGGTCGATCAGGCGTGAAACCGCCGCCGCGGTCAGCTGGTCGACGTCGGCAATCCGGTCGTGGCCGACGAAGGTGTTCTCGGAAAACAGCTGCGCGAAGTTGAAATCGGCCACCGTCGTATCGAACACCGGCAGCTTCGACTGATCGCGGTACGGCGTGCGCGCATAGAACAGCCGCGGCTCGAGGGTCTGGGTGAGATCGCGCCCGAAGAAGCTGGCCGGACGCTCGAACACCAGCCCGCCATCGACCGAAAAAGTCGGCACCACGCTGCTCACCGAGCTGCCGAAGCCGGCGGGGGTATCGAGCTGGTAACTGGTCATGTGCAGCATCGCCTTCGGCACCACGGACCAGCCCGGACGCACGATCGGATAGCTCAGCTGCGGGTTGGCCACCAACCGCCAACCCTGTACCTGGCCGGCAAGCGGCGCCACGAACTGGGTGGCATCGATCAGTGTGTCGGCATCGAAGCCGTGCACGTCACGCAGGACGTTGCGGAACTGGACCTGCGGCACGCGTTCATAGGGGCCCGGGCGAGCATCGAGGATGGCCTGCCACTTCTGTACGCTCAGCAGCACGGTCCAGTCCTGGCCGAGCGCGCGCGTGGCGTAGACGTTGCGCGGCAGGATGCGTTCGGAACTGGTCAGGATCGAACGTGAATAGTCGATGAAGTAGTCGTCGTCGGAGACGCCGCGCAGCTGCCAGCTGCCGCCCCACCCGCTCCAGTTGGTGAACGCGTTCTGCAGGTCATAGTAGTAGCGCCGCTCACCGGTCCTGGGGTCGTGGGGGTTCAGTTCGAACTTCGCAGTGCCGAAGAAAGTGGGCTCGAGATAGCGAAACTCGCCGCCCAGTTGCACGCCGCGGCGCGTGCTCAGGCGCGGATAGAAGGTGAAGTCCCGGTTCGGCGCGATGTTCCAGTAGTACGGCACCACGACGTCGCCGCCGGTGGTGGAATTGATCGACAGCGATGGCGCCAGGAATCCGCTGCGTCGCTCGTCACCCAGCGGGAAGGCAAATACTGGCGCAGCAAGGATCTTCAGGCCCTTGAAATACAGGCTGGCCGAGCGACCGCTGCCCTCGTCCTGGTTTTCGTCGATGGTCAGCGTTCGCGTGCGCAGGATCCAGTCCGGGTCGTCCAGGGGGCAGGTCGTGTAGCTCGCCTCGTCGAGCCGCATCACGTCGGGGCCGAGAAACTCGATGCGGGCCGCCTTGCCGCGCCCGTCGTGCTGGGCCAGGTAGTAAGTGGGCGACTCGAACCAGCCTTCATTGGCATCGAGCTTCAACTGCAATTGCGGGCCCGTGAAGACGTTGCCGGAGCGCGCCACCCGCACATGGCCGACCGCGACCAGTTCGTCGTCTGCTTCGTAGTAGGTGAGACGATCCCCGGCCACCACCGAGCCGGCCTTGCGCACCTCGGCATTTCCCTCCAGGGTGGTTTCACGCCCGGTACGGCCCGACAGGCGATCGCCGCGCCCGTAGGCCGGGCGGCCTTCGGTCGACTCGGCGCGCTGCTCGCCCAGGCGCGGATCGAGCGAGAGGACGAACCCGTCCCGGGATTGGCCGTGCACCTTCGCTGGCGCGGCCAGGCAGGCCAGCAGAGTCGACGACAGCGCGATGATCGTGCGGGTACGGGGCCGGCGCATTCGCCGCGCGTGTTCGTCGCGCATCTCAGTGGGAAAGGAGGCCCGCACGGAGCCGAGGCCGGAAGGAAGCGTCCTGCTCATCTATTATACGGTCGGTTCGCCATTGCCCGATCCCGCATTGCCCCCTGCCCTGTTGCGCATGACATCGATCGTCGAAGACTCCCGGCAGGCTGCACTGCGCGGCTGGCTTGCGTCGCTGGAAGGCAGTTGCTCCGTGGCGCCGGATACGATGCGCGCGGCCTCCGACGATGCGAGCTTCCGGCGCTACTTCCGCATCGACGCGACGCGCGCCGGCGAGCCTTCGCTGATCGCCATGGACGCGCCGCCCTCGCAGGAGGACTGCCGCCCGTTCGTCCACGCCGCTCGCGTCTTCGCTGCCGCAGGCGTGAGCGTGCCGCGGGTGCTGGCCAGCGATATCGATCGGGGTTTCCTGCTGCTGGACGACTTCGGCTCCGTGACCTATCTGACGCGGTTGCGCGAGGGCAGTGGCGAGGATGCGCTGTACCGCGACGCCATCGCGGCCCTGGCAAGGCTTCAGTCGGCCAGTCGCCCGGGCGTGTTTCCCGACTACGACCACGCCCTGCTGCAGCGCGAACTCGACCTGTATGCCGACTGGTACCTGGCCCGACACCTCGGCATCGCAGCCGACGCTGCGGCGCAACGCACGCTGGCCGAAGCCTTCGAACGCCTGATCGCCAACAACCTCGCGCAGGGCCGCGTCTACGTCCACCGCGACTACCACTCGCGCAACCTGATGGTGCTCGAAGGATCGGCGAATCCCGGCATCCTGGACTTCCAGGATGCGGTCTACGGACCGGTGACCTACGACCTGGTGTCCTTGCTGCGCGATGCCTACGTCGCCTGGCCGGAAGCGCAGCAGATCGACTGGGCAGCGCGCTACTGGGGCGCAGCGCGCCAGCAGGGACTGCCGGTCGCAGCCGATTTTGCCGCCTTCTACCGCGATTTCGAATGGATGGGCCTGCAGCGGCACCTCAAGGTGCTGGGGATCTTCGCGCGCCTGCATCACCGCGACGGCAAGGATCGCTACCTGCCCGAGATGCCTCGCGTGCTCGGCTACGTGTTGCAGGTGGCGCGCCGCTACGACGAGTTCCATCCATTGGCAAGACTGATCGAGCGTGTCGAGGCGGCCGGCGGCAAGCCGACCAGACCATGCGTGCCATGATCCTCGCGGCTGGCCGCGGCGAGCGCATGCGCCCGCTCACCGACGATTGCCCCAAGCCGTTGCTGCGCGTCGGTGCCCACGCGCTGATCGAGTGGCACCTGCTGGCGTTGCGACGTGCGGGCATCCGCGACATCGTGGTCAATCATGCACACCTCGGCGCGATGATCGAGGACCGGCTCGGCGACGGCGCCCACTGGGGCGTGCACATCCGCTATTCGCGCGAAGCGCACGCGCTCGAGACGGCCGGTGGCATCGTGCAGGCGCTGCCACTGCTCGGAGCGGGCCCCTTCCTGGTCGTGGCCGGCGACGTATTCACCGACTTCGACCTGGCCCGCGCGCACACCATTGCCGCGCAGATGGGCGCGGCAGGGCTGTCTGCGTGGTGCGTGCTGGTGGACAATCCCGGCCACCATCCCGCGGGCGACTTTGCCTTGCACGACGGGCTGCTGCGCGAAGACGATGGGCCGCGACACACCTTCAGCGGCATCGGCGTCTACCGCGCCACCCTGTTCGAAGGCCTGGTTGCCGGCCAGCGCGCCCCGCTCGCGCCGCTGTTGCGCGCTGCGGCCGCCGCCGGGCGAGCCGGTGCCGAGTACTTCGGAGGTCGCTGGACCGACGTGGGCACTGCGCAGCGACTGGCCGAGCTCGATGCACAATTGACTTCCGCCCAAGTCAGCGGCACTTCACGATGAGCGACTGCGCACCAGGGAACGCCATGTCTCCATTCGCCGATCGCCGATCACGGCTGGCCGACGCAATGCGCGCGCAAGGCGGCGGTGTCGCCATCGCCTTCACCGCGCCCGAGCGCCTGCGCAACCGCGACAGCGACTACCCGTATCGCTGGGACAGCTACTTCTATTATCTGAGCGGCTTTCCCGAGCCGGAATCCGCACTGGTGCTGATCGTCGACGATCAACGCACGGAGTCGATCCTGTTCTGTCGCGAGAAGAACGCCGAGCGCGAGATCTGGGACGGCTTTCGCCACGGCCCTGACGCCGCCCATGAACGCTTCGGCTTCGATCGCGGCCTGCCCTGGACCAGCCTCGACGAAACCATGTCCGGCCTGCTGGCCGACCGGCCCGCGCTGTGGTACGCGCTGGGCGCCGACGCCTCGCTGGATGCGCGCCTGAATCGATGGCTGGAGGCAGTGCGCGCGCAGGCGCGCGCAGGCGTGGCCGCGCCGGCGCGCGCCTTCGACCTGTCGGTGCTGCTCGACGAAATGCGCCTGGTCAAGGACGCACACGAAATCGACCTCATGCGCCGCGCCGCGCGGATCTCCGCAGCCGCGCACATCCGCGCCATGCGCACCACCCGCCCGGGCTGCCACGAGTACGAGATCGAAGCCGAACTGCTGCACGAATTCCACCGCAACGGCTCGCAGTCTCCCGCCTACGGCTCGATTGTCGCCGGCGGGCGCAACGCCTGCGTGCTGCACTATCGCGACAACCGGGCGCGCCTGGCCGACGGCGAACTGCTGCTGATCGATGCCGCTTGCGAACTCGACGGCTATGCCTCCGACATCACACGCACCTTCCCGGTGAACGGGCGCTTCGGTGCGGCGCAACGCACGCTGTACGACCTCGTGCTCGAAGCCCAGCGCGCGGCCATCGACGCGACACGAGCGGGCACGCGCTTCATCGCCGGACACGAGGCGGCCGTGCGCGTGCTGACGCAGGGGATGATCGATTGCGGCCTGCTCGCGGGCTCGCTCGATGGTGCCATCGAGTCCGGTGCCTATCGTCGCTTCTACATGCACCGCACCGGACACTGGCTCGGCATGGACGTGCACGATTGCGGCAGCTACCGCGAGCCGGGCGAGGCGGCCAGCGGCGAAGGCGAAAAACCGTGGCGCATCCTGCAACCCGGCATGGTGCTGACGGTCGAGCCCGGGATTTACGTGCCCGCGGCCGACGACGTGCCGGAGGCTTTCCACGACATCGGCATCCGCATCGAAGACGACGCACTGGTCACTGCCTCGGGGTGCGAGATCCTGAGCCTCGACGCGCCCAAGCGCGCCGAAGACATCGAAGCGCTGATGCGTGGCTGAGACCAGCCATCCCGAGGCCTTGCGCATCGCGGGTCGCGGCCCGGTCGCCATGGCGCTGGCGCTGCTGCTGGCCCGGCAGGGCCTGGACGCCGCGTCGATCGACATCGACATGCCCGCGCCGGCGATTCCCGACTGGCTCGCGGCACGCTCGCTGGCCCTGTCGCTGGGCAGCTGGCAGCTTCTGTCGCGCATCATCGCCCTGCCGCGCGCGGCACCGATCACGCGCGTCGAAGTGTCACTGCACGGACAGGCCGGGCGCACCCACATCCGGGCCGGCGACCTGGGCGCCCCGGCCCTCGGCTACGTGGTGCGCTACGGTGCGCTGCATCGTGCGCTGGCCGACGCGCTGGCTGCCAGCGCATTGGCTGCGGCATCACTTCGGCCGATCGTGCTCTCGGTCGTGGCCGACGGCGATCCGGGCAAGTCCGCGCACGTTCACGATTTTGCCCAGACCGCGCTGCTCAGCGAAGTGATTGCCGAGCACGACGGGCAGGGAACGGCCTACGAGCGCTTCACTGACCAGGGCCCCCTCGCCTTGCTGCCCCTGCCTGAGCCCCACCGCCATGCGCTCGTCTGGTGCGCGCGCGCCGCCGAGTCCGAGCGACGCGCCGGGCTGGCGCCCGAGGCGCTGGCCGATGAGCTTCGCGCGTACTTCGGTGATGCCCTGGGCGCACTGCGACCGGACGGCGAGCGCATCCTCGCGCCGCTGCAGCGGCGCGTGCGGGCGAGCGATCACGAACCCGGGCGCATTGCAATCGGCAACGCTGCGCAATCCCTGCATCCGGTGGCCGGGCAGGGCCTGAACCTGGGCCTGCGCGATGCGTTCGAACTGGCGCGAATCATCGGCGACCTGCATGCCTCGCGACGCCCGCTGGTGCTGGCAGCAACGATGTTTCGTCGTGCACGTCGCATCGACCGGCGCGCGACGCTCGCGCTGACCGATACGCTGGCGCGGGTTTTCGCGGTGCGTTCGCTGGCCGCATTCGAGTCGATCGCACTGGGCGCGCTCGACCTCGCTGCGCCGGCGCGAAATCGCCTCGCCGACGCGCTGATGTACGGCTTGCGCTCGCGCTGAGGCCCGATGTGCGCATGCGCCGCGGACGCGCCTGGTCGCGCATCATTGTCCGAACGTCTTTTTTTTCGACTTTGACGTGCTGCACGCTTTTTAGGCAGCCGCATTTTCGATAGAATCGCCTCCCTCTGTCGCATCGCGCCGAATGTCGCCGCGGTCAGGCAGACGACCCACTCGAAGATTGCCGCCTTGCCTGCGTTGATTGAGCCTGCGCTCCGGATCGGCCCCCACGCCTTGCGCAACCGCGTCTTCGTGGCGCCGATGGCCGGCGTCACCGACCGACCGTTCCGTCAGCTGTGCAAGCGACTCGGCGCCGGATACGCGGTCTCCGAAATGGCTGCCTCGAGCACGCGCCTGCGCGACAGCGTGAAGACCGCGCGGCGCATCGACCACGCCGGCGAGGCGGAGCCCAGGGCGGTGCAGATCGCCGGTGCCGATCCATCGATGATGGCCGAGGCTGCGCGCTACAACGTCGGGCGCGGCGCGCAGGTCATCGACATCAACATGGGCTGCCCGGCCAGGAAGGTGTGCAATGTTGCCGCGGGCTCGGCGCTCATGTCCGACCAGCGCCTTGCAGTGGCAATCGTCGATGCGGTCGCCCGCGCGGTCGATGTGCCGGTCACCGTCAAGCTGCGCACCGGCCCGACGCCGGCGCGACGCAATGCGGTGCAACTGGCGCGCGATTTCGAGCGCGCCGGGGCCGCAATGCTCGCGGTGCACGGGCGCACACGCGCCTGCGGCTACGGCGGGCGTGCCGAGTACGCGACGATCGCCGAGGTCAAGGCCGCGGTTGCGATCCCGGTGGTGGCCAACGGCGACATCGATTCACCGCAGGCCGCGCTCGAGGTGCTGCGTTCGACCGGCGCCGATGCGGTCATGATCGGTCGCGCCGCGCAAGGCCGGCCCTGGATCTTTCGCGAGATCGCCCACTATCTCGCGACCGGTTCGCTGCTGGCCGAACCCGATGATGCGGAACTGGCCGCGGTGCTGCGCGATCACCTGCTCGATCACTACACGTTCAACGGCGAAGCCGTCGGGGTGCGCAGCGCGCGCAAGCACGTCGGCTGGTACCTCGCGCGCCGCCTCGATGCACGAGCGTTCCTGGCACACTTCCACACCCTCGAATCGGCCGAGGCGCAACTGCTTGCCATCGAGCGCTACTTCCAGCGCGCCGGCGGTGCCGCCAACGATCGGCAGTTCCGGCGAAGCGATGCAGCATGAGCAGAAAGTCCACGATCGATGACGCCGTCGTGCTCAGTCTCGAGCGCTACTTTCGCGATCTCGAAGGCACGCAACCCTGCTCCATCTACGAAATGGTGATCCAGGCGGTCGAACGGCCGATGCTGGAGGTGGTCATGCGCGAGGCGCACGGCAACCAGTTGCGCGCCAGCGAGATGCTCGGGATCAACCGCAACACGCTGCGCAAGAAGCTGCAGCAGCACGGGATGCTCTGACATGACCGTTACCGTCCGACGTGCCCTGATCAGCGTCTCCGACAAGACCGGAGTGGTCGAGCTGGCACGTGCGCTGGCACAACTCCAGGTCGAACTGCTGTCCACCGGGGGCACGGCCAGGCTGCTCGCGCAGCACGGGATCGCGGTCACCGAAGTCTCCGATCACACCGGATTCCCCGAGATGCTGGACGGCCGCGTCAAGACCCTGCACCCGGCCATCCACGGCGGCCTGCTGGCGCGGCGGGAGGTCGTGGCACACATGCAGGCGATCGCCGCCCAGGGCATCGGTCCGATCGACCTGCTGGTGGTCAACCTCTATCCGTTCGAGGCAACCGTCGCAAGGCCCGACTGCACGCTCGAAGACGCCATCGAAAACATCGACATCGGCGGGCCGGCCATGGTGCGCTCCGGCGCCAAGAACTGGCGCGGCGTGGGCGTGCTCACCAGCCCCGCGCAGTATTCCAGCGTACTGGCCGAACTGCGCAGCAGCGGTGGGCTGTCCGACGCAAGCCGCTTCTCGCTGGCGGTCGCCGCCTTCGATGCGGTGTCGAGCTACGACGGCGCCATCTCCGACTTCCTTTCCTCCCTGCAACCCGACGGCACGCGCAGCGAGTTCCCGGCGCAGTCCAATGCGCGCTTCGTCAAGCTGCAGGATCTGCGCTACGGCGAGAATCCGCACCAGCGCGCCGCCTTCTACCGTGACCTGCATCCCGCCCCGGGCTCGCTGGTCACCGCGCGCCAGCAGCAGGGCAAGGAACTCTCCTACAACAACATCGCCGACGCCGACGCAGCCTGGGAATGCGTCAAGAGCTTCGACACGCCGGCCTGCGTCATCGTCAAGCACGCCAATCCCTGCGGCGTGGCGCTTGGTGTCGATGCGGCCGACGCCTACGCGCGCGCGCTGCGCACCGACCCCACCTCCGCCTTCGGCGGCATCATCGCGTTCAACTGTCCCGTCGATGGCGAGGCCGCGCGGGCGCTGACTGCGCAGTTCGTCGAGGTGCTGCTCGCACCCGCCTGTTCCGACGAAGCGCGCACGATCCTGGCAGGCAAGGCCAATATCCGGGTGCTGGAGATCGCCCTCGACGCCGTCCGGCGCGATGGCGCCACCGATTGGCAGCGCGGACGCAATGCGCACGATTCGAAGCGCATCGGCTCGGGCCTGCTCATCCAGAGCGCCGACAATCGCGAGCTGACGCTGGCCGAGCTGAAAGTGGTGACGCGGCGCGCGCCCACCGAGGAGCAGCGGCGCGACCTGCTGTTCGCCTGGCGCGTGGCCAAGTACGTCAAGTCCAACGCCATCGTGTTCTGCCGCGACGGCGCCACCGTGGGCGTGGGCGCCGGCCAGATGAGCCGCATCGATTCGGCACGCATCGCTGCCATCAAGGCGGCCAATGCCGGGCTGGATCTGGCGGGCTCGGTCGTTGCATCCGATGCGTTTTTTCCGTTTCGCGACGGGCTCGACGTGGTCGCCGATGCCGGCGCAACGGCGGTCATCCAGCCGGGCGGCTCGGTGCGCGACGAGGAAGTGATCGCCGCCGCCGACGAGCGCGGCGTGGCAATGGTGTTCACCGGCGTGCGGCATTTCCGCCACTGACGCGGTGCGCGGCGAGGCACCGGCGCCCGGCGCAATCCGCATCCTCGGCATCGATCCGGGGCTGCGCGTCACCGGCTTCGGCATCATCGACGCCCAGGGCGGCCACAATCTGCGTTATGTCGCCAGCGGGGTGATCCGCGTGCCGCCGGGCGCCCTGGGGCCGCGCCTGAAGTCGATCCACCTCGGCATCAGCGAAGTGATCGGGCAATACCGTCCGATGCTCGCGGTGGCCGAGATCGTCTTCGTCAACGTCAATCCCCGCTCGACGCTGCTGCTCGGCCAGGCGCGCGGCGCGGCGATCACGACCCTGGTCGCGCACGGACTCGATGTCCACGAATACACCGCGCTGCAGGTCAAGCAGGCGGTCGTCGGCTACGGCCGCGCAGCCAAGGCGCAGATCCAGGAGATGGTCCAGCGCCTGCTGCGCCTGCCCGGGGTCCCATCGACCGACGCGGCCGATGCGCTGGCCTGCGCGATCTGCCACGCGCACGCGAACGCGATGACGCAAGCCGCGCTGGGCGGCGCCGCAGGCGCGCTGCGCGGTGGCCGGCGCACGTCGGGCCTGCGGCGCGGACGGCTCCGGTAAGATCCGGGCATGATCGGTCGCCTCAGCGGAACCCTGCTCGACAAGCATCCGCCGAGCCTGCTCGTCGATGTCGCCGGCGTCGGTTACGAAGTCGACGTACCGATGAGCACCTACTACGACCTGCCGGCACTCGGCGAGCGGGTCACCCTGCTCACGCACCAGGTCGTGCGCGAAGATGCACAGTTGCTGTACGGCTTTCTCGGCAGCGACGAGCGCGAGGCCTTCCGCATGCTGATCCGCATCGCGGGCGTTGGCCCGCGCACCGCGCTGGCGGTGCTGTCGGGCATGTCGGTCGCCGACCTGGCACAGTCGGTCGCGATGCAGGAGTCGGGGCGTCTCCAGAAGGTGCCGGGCATCGGCAAGAAAACGGCCGAGCGCCTGTTGCTCGAACTGAAAGGCAAGCTTGCCCCGGCAATCGGCGCCGGCGGGCAGGCGGCAGCGGGTGATACGGGCATCGATGTACTGCACGCCCTGCTCGCACTGGGCTACTCCGAGCGCGAGGCCACCGCGGCGATCCGCCAGTTGCCCACGGGTGTCACGGTTGCCGAAGCCATCAGGCAGGCACTCAAGCTGCTGGCGAAATCATGATCGAGCACGACCGCCTGATTGCTGCCGCACCGGCTTCGCCCGCCGAGGAAGTGGTCGAGCGCGCGCTGCGCCCGCGACGCCTTGCCGAGTACGTCGGGCAGGCCAGGATCCGCGAACAACTCGAGATCTTCATCACCGCAGCACGTCGGCGCGCCGAAGCGCTCGATCACCTGCTCCTGTTCGGCCCGCCGGGCCTGGGCAAGACCACCCTGGCGCACATCGTGGCCGCCGAGATGGGCGTGAACCTGCGCCAGACCTCGGGCCCGGTCCTCGAGCGACCCGGCGATCTCGCGGCCATCCTCACCAACCTCGAGCGGCACGACGTGCTGTTCATCGACGAGATCCACCGGCTCTCACCGGTAGTCGAGGAGATCCTGTATCCGGCGCTGGAAGACTTCCAGATCGACATCATGATCGGCGAGGGGCCGGCGGCCCGCTCGATCAAGCTCGACCTGCAGCCGTTCACGCTGGTGGGCGC
>CAZXLV010000002.1:0-4864 GCA_964641405.1 uncultured Limnobacter sp.
CTGGCGTGTATCGCGCGACCCCTTCCCAAAGCCCGACAGCCTCCTAGACACCATGGTCGCCCGCCAATGCGCGGGCGACCATGGTGTCTAGGCCGCTTCGGCGAGCCCGCCCCGGGCCTGGCCCCGTCGCGCCAGCCCGAGTGCATCGGCCAGCTTTTCCCAGTCGCGTTCGGCCAGCTGCTCGCGCGCAATGGCTGCGGCTCCCTCGAAGGCGCCCGGAGGCGCCGCCGCGCGCATGCCGGCGAGCATCTGCACGCGTTCCGGGTGCGGCAGTGCCGGCAGGAACCAGCGCAGGGCGGCTGCCATTGCCGCCGGCGGAATCGAAGCCACGATGGCATGCTCGATCGCCATGATCTCCTCGTCACTGTGCGTCGACCACAGCACCTCCATGTTGTGGCTCTCCTCGTAGGCCATGTGCTCGAGGTTCTCGTGCGCGAACTGCGCCAGTCCGCGGTACAGGGCTTCGAGTGCCGCCCGGATCGGCGCGCCGCGCGCGAACTGCACCGCGTCGGCCTGCTTGCGCAGCAAGGCAATCGCCTGCTCGTGGTCGCGGTGATCATCGGTCGTCCGGTCGGCACTGCCCGGGCGGCGGGCCGAGAGCGCCGGGTGCACGAAGCGGTTTTCATCCTCCAGGTGCAGCGCGAAGAAATCGAGCATCCCGCGCGCTGCCGCCAGGGTTGCGGCCACCTCGACCGCGTCGCCGGGGTCGGTGCTGCCGACGCGCACGAGCGCCTCGCTCATGCACATGCGCAGCGCCTTGTGAACGTTGAGGTACAGGTGCGGCCGCCCGGCGTCGATCGCCGGTGCGGCCACGACATCGAAAACGGATTGATTCATCGAGCAACTCCCTGGGCATGGACTGCGAGCGCCTGTGCATCGCATGGCTTCCAGCCGGTGGCTGGACGGCTGAATCAAGTCTAGGGAGGATGCATGCAGCGCGTTCGTAAAAACTTGCTCCGCGCTTCTTAAGAATTTCTTAGGGCGATGTCGCGTGCACCTCTGCCCGCCTGCGCCGGCATAATCGGGTCGCACCATGCCCGGATCCTCGTCATGAGCACCTCCCAGCCAGGCTCTGCCGCCACCGCCGCCTACACCGCCCGCGACGCGCGCGGCTTCCACTCCAGCGTCCTCACCCGCGGCCCCTGGGACCCGACGCACCAGCACGCCGGCCCGCCGATCGCATTGGTGTGCCGGGCCGTGGAGCAGGTGGCGCGCGAACACGGGCTTGCCCACATCGCGCGCCTGACGGCGAACCTGCTGCGCCCGGTGCCGATCGGCGACCTGGCGATCGAGGTGATGACCGATTACGCCGGCCGCAACGCCGCGCACTTCTCCGCGCTCTTGATGGCGGGCGGCAAGGACGTGGCCCGCTTCACGCTGCTCGCGCAACGCGAGTCGCCCGTCGCGCTTCCCGACGATCTTGCCGGGCATCCGCTGCCGATGGCGCCGCGTGCGCCCGAGGCATCGCCGCCGGCGCACTTCCCCTTCGCGGGCCAGGCGATCGGCTATGCCGACCTGGTCGAGGCGCGGCTGGCGCAAGGCGAGTTCTGGCGCGGCCCTTGCGCGGTGTGGTTCCGCATGCGCCATCCGCTGCTCGAAGGCGAGGCGCCCAGCCCCTACCAGCGGGTGGCCGTCGCCGCCGACTCCGGCAACGGCATCAGTGCGGTGCTCGACATCGAACGCTACACCTTCGTCAATTCCGACCTCACCATCAACCTGCTGCGGCGGCCCGTCGGCGAGTGGATCTGCCTCGATGCGCGCACCGAGTGGGGAGCGCAAGGCGGTGGCCTCGCGGAATCGGCGCTCTATGATGTACGTGGCCTGATCGGGCGCGCGACGCAGAGCCTGGTGGTGCGCTTGCGCTCGTCATGAGTCGGGCCGCCGCTTGCCTGCCCACGGCGCGGGCGCGCGTGCTTGTTGACTTGAACCAACGTCAACCGCCCGACTTCGGGCGATGATTGCCCCAGCGCAGGCGCTGGCCACGCAGTGGCCAACTGCTGCAGACATCACTGTTCCGGAGGATCGAACTCATGGATTTGCTTGCCAACGACTATCCCGGCCTGCTCCTGTCGGAGCGCGAGGGCCCTTGCCTGTCGCTGTACCAGCCGACTCACCGCTCCTTTCCCGACCGCCAGCAGGATCCGATCCGCTTCCGCAACCTGGTGAAAGTGGTCGAGAAATCCTTGCAACAGAAGTATCCCGGCCGCGACATCGCGCCCCTGCTGGCGCCCTTTCATCGCCTTGCCGACGACGCCGAATTCTGGAATCACTCCGGCGACGGCCTGGCCGTGCTCGGTGCCGGCGGGCTGTTTCGGGCCTATCGACTGCAGCGCCCGGTGGCCGAGCTGGCGGTGGTGGCGGACAGCTTCCACACCAAGCCGCTGATGCGCATCGTGCAATCGGCCGACCGCTACCAGGTGCTCGGCATCGATCGCCATCGGGCACGACTGTTCGAGGGCAATCGCGACGGCATGGGTGAGTTGTCACTGGCCGCCGGAGTGCCGGGGACCATCGACGAGGCGCTGGAGCGTGACATCGAACGCGAGCGCGCGACCCGCACCTACGGCAAGGCCAACACGGCGTCGGCGGTGCGCCAGGGTACCGACGTCAGGCAGGACAACATCGACGCGGATGCCGACGCGTTCTTCCGTGCCGTGGATCGCGCGGTGATCGAGCACCATTCGCGCCCCAGCGGCTTGCCCCTCATCCTGGCGGCGCTGCCCGACCATCAGGCGCGCTTTCGCAAGCTCAGCGCCAATGCCGACCTGCTGGCGGAAGGCATTCCCCTCAACCCCGAGGCGCTCAGCGTCGAGCAACTGCGCGAGCGGGCCTGGCAACTGGTGCAGCCGCGCTACCTGCAGCGCCTGGCGGGGCTGGTCGACGCCTATCATGCGGCACATGCCAGGGGGCAGGCCACCGACCAGCTTCCCGATGCGGCGCGCGCGGCGGTCGCCGGACGCATCGCCTGCCTGCTGCTCGAAGCCGACCGTCAGATGGCCGGACGCCTGGTTCGCGAAACCGGCTCGATCGTGCCGGGCGAACTCGACAATCCGCGCGTCGACGATCTGTTCGACGACATCGGCGAGCAGGTGCTGCGCACCGGCGGCGAAGTGGTCATCGTGCCGGCCGAACGCATGCCGGTGACCACCGGGCTGGCGGCGACCTACCGGTTCTGATCAGCCCGGAATCGTCAGCCCTTTCGCCACTGCCGGGCGCTTCACGAACGTCGCCAGCGCGCGTGCGACGTGCGGGAAGTCGTCGAAGCCCACCAGGTCGGCGGCCTCGTAGAAGCCGACCAGGTTGCGTACCCAGGGAAAAGTGGCGATGTCGGCGATGGTGTATCGATCGCCCATGATCCACTGGCGAGTGCCCAGGCGCTGCTCGAGCACCGACAGCAGGCGCCGGCTTTCGGCGACATAGCGGTCGCGCGGCCGCTTGTCCTCGAAGTCCTTGCCGGCGAACTTGTTGAAGAAGCCGACCTGGCCGAACATCGGGCCGATGCCGCCCATCTGGAACATCAGCCACTGGATGGTTTCGTAACGCGCAACGGCGCCGCTGGGCACGAACGCCTCGCGTCCGCTGCGCGCGCATTTGTCGGACAGGTAGATCAGGATCGCCCCCGATTCGAACAGCGCCAGGGGCTTGCCGTCGGGACCGTCCGGATCGATGATCGCCGGGATCTTGTTGTTCGGATTCAGCGACAGGAATTCCGGCGAGAGCTGGTCGTTCGACTGGAAGCTCACGGCATGCGGTTCGTACGGCAGGCCGGTCTCCTCGAGCATGATCGAAGCCTTCACGCCGTTCGGTGTAGGCCACGAATAGAGCTGGATGCGCTCGGGATGCCTGGCAGGCCACTTCTTCGTGATCGGGAATTCGGAGAGGTCGGTCATGTCGGGTCTTCGGAGATGGAGTCCAAAGGGTAGCGCACGCGACGCGAATCCGGCGCGGCCTCCCCGGCCCTGGCGGCGATCGTCAGCCGTACCGCGTCATCGACCGTCCCGCCGATTGCCGCCACACGCCCATCGCCAAGCGACTATAGTGTCGGGGTGGCTGACCGGGAATTCGGCAAGCCGAAGCAAACGGAGCAAACGTGAGCGGTGTTTTGCGGTGCCTCGAGAAATACGGTGAACGACTCGATACGGAGATTGCCGAGGAGATCGGCGTTGCGCTGGCCGTTGTCCGCGAGCGCGCTGCCGACCTGGCCTCGGCCGGGGCGCTCATTACCTGCAGCGTGACCCGCTTCGAGAAAGGCGGGCGCATCGACGGCTTCCTGTACCGCGTCGCCGGCTACATGCCGCCGGCGGCGCCCGGACGCAGGGCCAAGCCGAAGAGCCCGGTCGTCAAATCCTCCTCAGCCTGATCGCCTTTTCGCCCGCTTTCGGCGCGCTCAGCGCAGGCGCGCCCGGTATCATCGATGGCGCATGGACACCGTCGCCGTCATCGACTTCGAGACCACCGGCATGTCGCCGGAGGCGGGCGCCCGAGCCACCGAGATCGGTGTCGTGCTGCTGCGCCACGGCCGTATCGTCGGGCGCTACCAGAGCCTGATGAACGCGGGCGTGTGGGTGCCGCCCTTCATCGAGGCGCTCACCGGCATCAGCAACCAGATGGTGCGCGCCGCGCCGCCGGCGCGCGAGGTGATGCGCGAAGCGGCCGATTTCGTGGGCACGCATCCGCTGGTGGCCCACAATGCGTCGTTCGATCGCCGCTTCTGGGACGCGGAACTGCAGCACGTGCACCGCTCGCGCGTGCAGGAGTTCGCCTGCACCATGTTGCTGGCGCGGGGCCGGGTTGCCCACGCGCCCAACCACAACCACGGGCCCCAGGGGGGGTTAGGGCCCGTGCCGGTGGGCGGCCCCGAAAA
>CAZXLV010000002.1:4874-28678 GCA_964641405.1 uncultured Limnobacter sp.
ACAGGCGCCGAACCACAAGCTGGGCACCCTGGTGGAGTTCGCGCAATTGCCGGTGGCCGGTCGCTATCACCGCGCCCTGGCAGACGCCGAGATGGCCGCGAGCCTGCTGGTGCGTCTCGAGGAGGAACTGGTGCAGCGCTTCCACCCGACGGCAGTCACGCACGCGCTGCTGCGCGAGATCCAGGGCTCGCCGCGTGACAGCCTGGCGCAATGCATCACGCGCTTCGCCGGGCGGGAGTGCGTGTGAACAGACCCTAATTTCCAGCCCGCTCGCTGGCTGACTCGAGCAGCACGTAGCGCAGGCACTCCTGGATTCCGGTCACGGAGAGCGTCTCGCCCGGACGGGGCGTGAGGGCGAGCACCGTTGCCGTGCCTTCGTGGCGGGTGTCGCCGGCGCCGATGTGCACGCACTCGCCCGACGGACAGGACCACCAGCTTTGCGAGCGGCAACTGCACAAGGTCTCGAAGACCTTGTCGGCGCTCGCATGCTCGATGCGGACCAGGAGTTCGATGCCGTGCTTCTCGATGCTGAAGCTCATGACCGTTCCCTCCCTGCGGGCTTCGCCGCAGACCAAGGCTCCCGACCGATGGGCGCAGGCGCTCAGGACAAGGCCCCCGACCGACGGGTGCAGGCGCTCAGGATAGCGCGTAAACGGGTACCCGGGTACCTTGATCAGCGCGGCTAACGCATCGCCAGTGCCAGCCGCTGCGTGTCGGCAAACTGCTCGAAGCGCACGATCTTGCCGCCGCTCACCTCCCAGACGTGCGCGACGCGCGCCTGCATTGCCTTGCCGGTCTTGCGATGGGTGCCGTGATAGCTGCCGATGGCGACAGCGTGCTGGCCGGCATCGAGCAGCTGCTCCAGCTCGAAGCGAAAGCCTTCCCATTCGATGCCGATCGGCTCGAACACCTTTTCGATGATCTGCGCCGCGCCCACCCAGGTGCCGGCGTACGGTGAGCCGGCCATCTCGGTCCAGCGCGCGTCGGGTGCGAGATCGGCCAGCATGCCGGCGAGGTCGTGCGCGGCCGCAGCATCGTAGTGGGCCTGCACGACTTCATGTGCAGTTCGCATGAGAGGAGGCTCCTGTTCGAAATGGCGGGGCGCTCAGACCGGTTCTGCCTCCGGCGGGTAGAACGTCATCGAGACCTTGCGCATGAAGGCGCCGGCCGGATTGTTGGCGACCTCGCCGCTGCCGGTGATGCCGAGGAACTTGCCGGTCGAGCGCATGCACCCGAAATCGAAGAAGAACACCGAGGCGACCGGAATCAGGAACTCGCGGAAGGTGAAGACGTACTGCTGGTCGTCGAACTTGTAGTAGCTGGCCAGGTCGACGTCGCCCTGGCCGCGCTGCACGCCGACCAGGCATTGCCAGGCATAGCGCTGGCTGTTCAGGTAGGTGTGTTCGTAGGTGTGCTGCGGGCTGTAGGTCTGGTGCGTGCGCAGGCCGATGAGATCGCGCGTGGGCGCGGGCATCGGTCCGCTGGCGCGCGCAGCGTCCTCGCCGACGGTGTCGGGGAGGAAGGTCTGCAGCGGACGCGGCTCGCCGGGCGCTTCGCCGGCCTCGCGCACGCGCGTGCGGACGCCCAGCGCGCACAGCGTGCGCATGTTGAACACGACGGTGAGGGCGGTGCCGGGACGGCTCTTGAAGGTCAGGTCGAAAAAATACAGATCGGCGGCGAGCTCGATCGCTTCATACCAGTCGACGCCCTCGCCCTGGTCGTCCTTCCAGGTGGTCGAGTGGACGGCCTGCGGGTGCAATTCGAGCGTCTCGCCGGCCAGGCGCAGCACGAGCGACTTGCCGACCCAGGCATCGGTGCACGGCAGGCGATTGGTCGCGATGCCGGCAGCGAAATCCTCGTAGTTCTTCCAGTCGGCGGGGCGAGCGGCGTCCATGACGGCAATTCTCCTGTTCAGCTTTCTCGGCGTTCAGCGGCGAAGGCGATGGTGGGCAGGTCGACCGCCGAGGCGCCGCCGTCGACCATCAGCGTGGTACCGGTGATCATGCGCGCGCGTGGCGAGGCGAGAAACAGCACTGCGTCGGCGACTTCGCCGGGTTCGGCCGGGCGTCCGAGGGGCACGTCGCGGGTGACCAGGCGATAGGCGTCCGCTACGCCGGGCAGCCCGAGCTTGTCGACCAGCGCGGCCATCTGCTGGTCGGCCATCTCGGTGGTGACCCAGCCGGGGCACACGGCGTTGGCGCGCACGCCACGGCGGCCGAAGTCGCGCGCAAGCGAGCGGGTGAGGCCGATCAGCGCGTGCTTCATGGTGACGTAGCCGACCACCTCGGGTCCGGCGAAGTGACCGGCCAGCGAGGAGAGGATCACGATGTTGCCCTGGCGCGCGAGCAGGCCCGGCATGCATTCACGCGCGCACACGAAGGCGGTGTCGAGGTTCAACCGCGTCGACAGCGACCATGCGGCATCATCGGTGTCGAGCAGGCTGCCCACGCCATGGCCGCCGGCGTTGGCCACCAGCACGTCGATGCCGCCCAGTTGCCGGGTGATTTCGGTCACCGCCGCGCGCACCGATTGCGTGTCGGCGGCGTCGCCCTCCAGGACCAGGCCGCCCAGTGGCGCGGCCACCTCTTCGAGCGGCGCGCGCCGGCGCCCCATCAGCGCCACCTTGCCGCCGCGCGCTGCGAACTCGCGCGCGACCGCTGCGCCGATGCCGGTGCCGCCGCCGGTGATGAAGGCAACCTTGTCACTGAACTCGGGCATCGCGCTCGCTCCGGTGCATCCCCTTGCGCACAGTCTACGAAGGGGTGGAGCGCCAGACTTGCCTGAAAGCGTACTGACTGCGCGCCGAGCGCGCACGTGCAACAGGCATTGCGCTGTCGGGCAAGCGTGTGCCGGGCGCCCACCCTACAGTCTGGGCGGGTGCACACGAGCACACGGAGCGATGCGGACATCATGAGCATCCTGGAGGCCTCCCGCGAGCAACTGGACAGGATTGCGTTCCTGTCGCGCCGGCGCCTGGGTCATTTCATCGCTGGCCGCGTGTGCGAGCCGGCAGGCGGCAGCTACCTTCCGGTGATCGATCCGGCTACCGAACTGCGCATCGCCGACGCAGCCGACGGCGATGCCGCCGATGTCGATGCGGCGGTGTCCTCGGCGCGCACCACCTTCGAAGGCGGCGCCTGGACGAGCCTGCGCCCGGCTGACCGCGAGGCCATGCTGTACCGCCTGTCGGAGCTGCTGGTCGCGCACGGCGACGAGTTGAGCGCGCTCGAGACCTTGCAGGGCGGCAAGCTGCGCGAGGTGGCGCGCCGCGTCGAGGTAGGCGCCGGCGCCGAGCTGGTGCGCTACATGGCGGGCTGGGCCACCAAGCTGGAAGGCCAGACGCTGGACAACTCGATCCCGATCCCGGACCGGCAATGGATCACCTGGACGCGCCGCGAGCCGGTCGGCGTGTCGGCGGCGATCGTGCCGTGGAATTTCCCGCTTGCCATCGCCTTGTGGAAGATCGCGCCGGCGCTCGCCGCCGGCTGCACGGTGGTGCTCAAGCCGGCGCAGGAAACGCCGCTCACCGCCTTGCGCCTGGCCGAGCTGGTGATGGAGGCGGGCTTCCCGCCGGGTTCGGTCAACGTGGTCACCGGCAGCGGAACGGGGGCGGGCGCAGCGCTGGCCGCGCACCCGGGCGTCGCCAGGCTTTCCTTCACCGGATCCACGCCGACCGGCAAGCGCGTCGGACACGCGGCGGTGGAGAACATGACCCGTTTCACGCTCGAGCTGGGTGGCAAGTCGCCGGCGATCGTGCTCGAAGACGCCGATCTGGAGCAGGTCGCGCAAGGCATCTGCATGGGCATCTTCTTCCATCAGGGGCAGGTCTGCACGGCCAGCTCGCGCCTGCTGGTGCAGCGACGCATCTACGGGAAGCTGCTCGATCGGCTAGCGCAGGCGGCCTGCTCGATGCGCATCGGCTCCGGTTTCGACCCGCAAACCCAGCTGGGGCCGCTGGTGTCGCACCGCCACTTCGAGCGCGTGATGGGCTGCATCGAGGCAGCCCGCGCCGATGGAGCCACCCTCGTCACCGGTGGACGGCGCGCGCTGGAAGGTGGCTGGTTCGTCGAACCCACCATCTTCGCCGATGTGCCGCCGCAGGCGGCACTGATGCGTGAGGAGGTGTTCGGCCCGGTGCTGGTGGCGACGCCTTTCGACGAGGTGCACGAGGCGGTACGCCTGGCCAATGACAGTCCGTACGGCCTGGCCGCGAGCGTCTGGACCAACAACCTGTCGCTGGCGCATCGCATCGTCGCACGCCTGCAGGCCGGTACCGTCTGGGTCAACGCGCACAATGTGCTGGACAATGCCTTGCCGCTGGGCGGCTACAAGCAATCGGGCATCGGGCGCGACCTCGGGCGCGCGGCGGTCGAGAGCTTCACCGAGACCAAGAGCGTCTGCATGGCGGTATAGGACATGGAAAGCCACGACTTCATCGTCATCGGTGGCGGCAGCGCCGGCTGCGTCGTCGCGAGCCGGCTTGCCCTGGCCGGCAGGTCGGTGCTGCTGCTCGAGGCGGGCCCGCCCGACGACTCGCTGTTCATCCGCATGCCGGCCACCTTCGTGAGGGTCATCGGCACCGAGCGCACCTGGATGTACCGCACCGAGCCGCAGCCCCACGCCGCCGGGCGCACGCTGCACGTTCCGCAGGGCCGCACGCTGGGCGGCGGCAGTTCGGTGAATGCAATGGTCTACATGCGCGGCGAACCCGCCGACTACGACGGCTGGCGTGACGCCGGCTGCGCCGGTTGGGGCTGGGAGGACGTGCTGCCCTGGTTCATCCGCTCCGAGCGCAACGAGCGCCTGGGCTCGCCCTGGCACGGCACCGAGGGCCTGCTGCACGTGAGCGATGCACGTCATCGCCATCCGCTGTGCCAGGCCTTCGTTGCCGGTGCACGGGAGCTCGGCCTGGCGGGCGTCGACGACTTCAACGGCGCGCAGCGTGAAGGCGTCGGCTTCTACCAGACCACCACCTTCAATGGCCGGCGCGACAGCACCGCCGCGAGTTTCCTGGCCGCCGCGCGCCGGATGCCCGGACTGACCGTGCGCACCGGCGCGCAAGTGCTGCGCGTGCAGTGCGAGAACGGCCGCGCGCGCGGCGTGGCCTGGCGCCGCGAAGGCGAGCCCGAGCGCAGCGCGCTGGCGCGCGCCGAGGTGGTGCTGACGGCCGGCGCGCTGGCCACGCCCAGGATCCTGCAGCTCTCGGGGATCGGCCCGGGTGCCGCGCTGCAGGCGCTCGGCATCGCGGTGGTGCGCGACCTGCCCGGCGTGGGCGAGAATTTCCAGGATCATCTCGAGGTCGGCGTCTACGGTCGCGCACGCGCCCCGATCAGCCTGGCCGGACAGGATCGCGGCGCCCGCGCGCTCTGGCACGGCCTGCGCTGGTGGGCCTCGCACAGCGGCCTGCTGACTTCCAACGTGGTCGAGTGCGGCGGCTTCGTCGACACCAGTGGTGGCGGGCGGCCCGACGTGCAGTTCCACGTGCTGCCGGTGCTGGTGGGAGACGTCGAGCGCGCGCCCCACGAGGGGCACGGCGTGACGATCAACCCGTGCTTCCTGCATCCGGCATCGCGCGGCCGGGTAGGGCTGGCCAGCGCCGACCCGGCGGTGCCGAGCCGCTTCGACGGCGGCTACCTGAGCGCCGAGGAAGACGTGCATACGCTGATGCGTGGCGTGCGGCTGGCACGCAGGATCCTGCGTGCGCCGGCGATGCGCCGCCTGGTGAGCGCCGAACTGGAGCCGGGCGCCGCCGAGGAAATCGATGACGATGCGCTCGAGGCCTACGTGCGCGAGCGTGCGAAGACCGTCTACCACCCGTCGGGCACCTGCCGCATGGGCAGCGACGAGCGCGCCGTGGTCGATGCGCGCTTGCGGGTGCATGGCATCGCCGGCCTGCGCATCTGCGATGCGTCGGTCATGCCGACCATCACCGGCGGCAACACCAATGCGCCGGTGATCATGATCGCCGAGCGCTGCGCGGCATTCCTGCTCGAAGCCGACGGCGCGTCCGGTGCCGGCGGCGCGCTGCACGGCAAGACGATGGAGGGCGCCAGCGCATGAGCGCCGGGACCGTGCTGCGGCTCGACGGCATCTACAAGTCCTTCGGCGGGCTGCGGGTCCTGCACGACGTCGGCTTCGACGTCGCGCGTGGCGAGATCGTCGGGCTCATCGGCCCGAACGGAGCCGGCAAGTCCACCTGCTTCAACGTGATCACCTCCATCTACAGCCCCGACCAGGGCGATGTCGTCCTCGACGGCCAGCGCATCAACGGCATGCGCTCCGACCGCATCTGCCGGCACGGCATCGCCCGCACCTTCCAGCTGGTGCGCACCTTCCAGCGCATGAGCGCGCTGCAGAACGTGATGGTCGGTGCGGTGTACGGGCGTCGCGACCGGTCGGCGCCCGCCGAGCGCGTCGCGCTCGATGCAATGGCCCTGGTCGGCCTGGCCGGGCAAAGCAGCCGCCTCGCCGCGCACATGACGCTCTCGGACCGGCGCCTGCTGGAGATTGCCCGCGCCCTGGCGACGCACCCGCTGGTGGTGTTGCTCGACGAACCGATGGCCGGGCTCAACGCGGCCGAGATCGAGCAACTGCTGGGCCTGATCCGCCGCATCCGTGACGAGCGCGGCGTGGCGGTGTTGTGGGTCGAGCACAAGGTCGACGCGATCATGGCCGCCTGCGAACGCGTCGTGGTGCTCGATGGCGGAGACAAGATTGCCGACGGCCCGCCCGCTTCCGTGGTGGTGAACCCCCGAGTCATCGAGGCCTATCTTGGCGAACCGCTTGCTTGAGGTCCGCGACCTGGACGTGAGCTACGGTGACGCGCGCGTCCTCTGGGACGTCTGCCTGCACGTCGAGGAAGGGGCGATCGTGTCGCTGGTCGGCGCCAATGGCGCGGGCAAGTCGACGCTGCTCAAGGCGGTGTCCGGCCTGCTTCGTCCGCAGGGTGGAGAGATCATCTTTCGGGGTCGCTCGATTTGCGGCGACGCGCCGCAGGCGATCGTGTCCATCGGCATCTCGCACGTCCCCGAGGGCCGCGGCCTGTTCACGCAGATGACGGTACTGGAGAACCTCGAGCTGGGCGCCTACCCGTCCAGCGTGCGCGCGCGCCTGCGCGAATCGCTGGAGTACGCCTTCGGCCTGTTTCCGCGCCTGCGCGAGCGCAGCCGCCAGAAGGCCGGCTCGCTGAGCGGCGGCGAACAGCAGATGCTCGCCATCGCGCGCGCGGTGATGGCCCGCCCGGCGCTGCTTCTGCTCGACGAGCCCTCGCTCGGGCTCAGTCCGCTGATCGTCAAGGCGATGTTCGAGCTGGTGCAGACGCTGAACCGCCAGGGGGTGACCATCCTGCTGGTGGAGCAGAACATCCACCAGGCGCTGCAGGTTTCGCAGTACGCCTTCGTGCTGCAGACCGGGCGCATCGTCATGCAGGGAGCGGGACGCGAACTGCTGGCCGACCCGGCGATCCGCACCGCCTACGTCGGCAGCCTGGGCGCAGCCGCGCACTGACCATGCTCGACATCCTGTCCTTCAGCCTGCTCGCCGACCTGTTCCTCAACGGCCTGCTGTTCGGCGCCATGTACGGCGTGGCCGCGATCGGCCTGAGCCTGATCTTCGGCACCATGCGCATCATTTTCCTGGCGCAGGGCGCCATGATCGTGCTGGCCGGATACGCAGCCTACTGGGCATTCCAGTTGCTGGGCGTCGATCCCTACCTGACCATGTTCGCGCTGATCCCGCTGTCGCTGCTGGTGGGCGCGGCGATCTACCAGCTGATGTTTCGCCGGGCGGCCGCGCTCGAGGACAAGAACACCTCGCTGCTGATCGCGGTCGGCCTGATGTTCGTGGTCGAGAGCCTGATGTCGCTGGCCTGGAGCCCTGATCCGCGCTCGATCACCACCAGCTATACCGCCACCGGCTTCAATTTCATCGGCATGCGCGTCTCCTTCACGCGCTCGGTCGGCTTCGGCATCGCGATCGTGGCCACCCTGGGAGTCACCCTGTTCCTGAAGAAGACGCTGGTCGGCAAGGCCGTGCGCGCGGTGTCGGAGAACATGACCGCCGCGGCGCTGGTGGGCATCGCGCCGCACCGGGTCAACATGGTGGCTTTCGCGGTGGGAATCGCCCTGGCCGGCGTGGCCGGCTGCATCCTGGCCACGACCTACGCCATCGACCCCTATTTCGGCTTCCTGTTCAGCCTGAAGGCGTTGATTGCGCTCGCCCTGGGCGGACTGGGCAATGTCGGCGGGGCGCTGGCCGGCGGGCTCGTGCTGGGCGTGATCGAGAGCGGCGCATCGTTCTTCCTGCCCGGATGGGCCGATGCGGTCAGCTACCTGGTCTTTCTGCTGGTGCTCATGTTCCGGCCGGAGGGATTGTTCGTGCGCTCGGTGAAGAAGGCCTGAAGCGATGGCGCGCAACACCCGGGCCACCTCGGCCACCATCGCGATCGTGCTGCTGGTCGCGCTCGCCGGCGCGCCGCTGATCCCGGGTGCACTCGACAGCTACCTGCTGTTCTTCCTGTTCCTGGTGTTCGTGCACACGGCGCTGGCGCAGAGCTGGAACCTGGTGGCCGGCTATGCCGGGCAGGTCAGCCTGGCACAACACGCCTTCTTCGGCATCGGCGGCTATACCACCGCGATCGTCGCGACCACCATCCTCGAGGGCGGCGACTTCTACTTCAATCCGTTCGCGATGCTGGCCGGCGGTGCGGTGGCCGCCTTGTTCGCGGTGGCGATCGGCGTGCCGCTGCTCTCGCGACTGGCCGGCGACTACTTCGCCCTGGGTACCCTTGGTTTCGGCGAGATCGTACGCGTGGTGCTGGTCAAGGGCGGCCCCCTGACGGGCGGCTCCTTCGGCATCTCGATGCCGCCGGATGTATTCGACACGCTCGCGCCGCACTACTGGGTCGGCCTCGGCCTGGCGGTGGCGGCCACTGCGGCGGTGTACGCCGTGGCGCGTTCGCGCCCCGGGCTGGCCCTGATGGCGATCCGCGAAGACCCGCTGGCGGCGGCTGCCAACGGCGTGGACGTGCTCCTGTTCAAGGTGTTCGCGTTCGCGCTCGGGGCCTTCTTCGCGGGCCTGGCCGGCAGCCTGTACGCCTTTTACGTGTTTGCGGTGAGCCCGGCCGGATTCCTCAACCTGAACTGGACGCTGTACCCGATCCTGATGTGCGTGATGGGCAGCAGCGGTACGGTGCTCGGCCCGGTGATCGGTGCCTTTCTGATGACCGCCGTGTTCTCGGCGGCAACGGTCTGGCTGCCCAGTGCGCACCCGGTCCTGTCGGGTGCAATGATCATCGTCGTGATGATCTTCATGCCGAACGGCATCCTGCGGATGCGGGCGGCGCGCAGGCTAACCCATGGAAAGGAGGCGCACGGCAAGACAGGCAGCACCTGACTCGAAACGGCCCGATGGAGGGCATCACCAACGGAGATGAGGCAATGAAAACCAGCAGCGTATTCAAGTTGGCCGCAGCCGCAATCACGGCCGCGGCCTTGCAGACGGGGGTCGCGGCGCCCAGCCAGATCCTGATCGGTGCGCCGATCTCGATGACCGGCCTGCTTGCCCCGGACGGCCTGGACCAGAAGTGGGCCTACGAGCAGGCGGTCGCCGATGTGAACGCCCGCGGGGGAATCTTCATCAAGGAGGCGGGCAAGAAGCTGCCGGTGAAGCTGGTCATCGCCGACGACCAGAGCGACCCGGCCAAGGTCACCGACGCGATGGAGCGCCTGATCAAGATCGAGAAGGCGAATCTGATCCTGTCGACCCACGGTGGCGACCTGAACATGGCCGGGGCGCTGGCGTCGGAGAAATACAAGAAGTTCTACATGATCACCACCATGTGGCCGCACATGTGGGCGCCCAAGAAGTTCAAGCACTCGGCGCTGCTGTTCTACGATGCCGGGGGCGGAGCCGAAGTGCCGTTCAAGATCTGGCAGTCGCTGCCGGAGAACGAGCGGCCGAAGCATCCGGCGCTGGTGATGGAGGACTCGCCCGACGGGCAGGGCTTCGCCGGGGCGTTCCGCAACTGGGCGAAGAAATATGGCTACACCTTCGCGATGGACGAACCCTGGGCGATGGGAGCCAAGGACTACTCCTCCTACATCCTCAAGATGAAGGCCAAGGGTGCCGACGCCATCCTGCTGTTCGGCAACCCGACCGACGCCATCACCCTGGTGCGCCAGATGAAGGAGCAGAACTTCAGCGTGCCCTACCTGCACGGCTGGAAGGGCACCTGGACGGGCGAGTTCCGCGAGGCCCTGGGCAACGACTCCAACTACGTCATCGCCGACGGCTTCTGGTCGATGGACCTGCCTTACCCGGGCGCCAAGGAACTCGGCGAGCGCTACATGAAGGACCGCAACAAGGGCTCGGTCACGGTCGGCATGTTCTACGCCAATGCGCAGGTGATGCTCAAGGCGATCGAGAACACCGGTTCGCTCGACCCGAAGGTGGTGCGTGACGCCGTCGCCGGCCACGAGTTCAAGGGCACCGTCGAGGGCGACGTGAAGTTCGACAAGGCGGGCCTGTCGCTGGTCAGCAGCACCGCCAACCAGTGGTGGAACGGCCGCCTCATGCTGATCTATCCGCCGGCGCCCGGCGGCTGGCAGCTCAAGCTGGCTCCGCCCTGGGACAAGCGGTAGCAGCACCCGAGCCGGGGCGGCGCAGCCGTCCCGGCTCGCACCTGCTCAGTGCCGGCGCACGCGCACGAACTGCGATGGCGTCATGCCGAATTGCAGCTTGAACAGCCGGCAGAAGTGCGCCGTGCTGTTGAATCCCCAGTGGAAGGCGGTGGCCGAGATCGAGGCCGATGCGGCGGTGCCGGTTTCGAGCGCATGCTTGCAGCGCAGCAGGCGGGCGCGCCAGATGTAGCGCTCGATGGTCGTGTCTTCGCCTTCGAAGACGCGGTGCAGGTAGCGCTTGGAGCAGCGCAGGTCGCGCGCGATGCGCTCGACGCCGAGGTCGGGTTCGCTCAGGTGCGACTCGATGTACTGCCGCACCCGCATGCGCAGCACTTCGGGCAGCGCGCGCGACTCGTGCAGCTTGCCGCGCCGCGCCAGCAGCGTCGACGCCAGCAGCGCCAGCGTCGCCTCGCTCAGCGTCGTGCCCACCGTGTCGGGCAGGCTTGCCAGCTGGCCCGAGAACGATGACAGGAAAGTGGACAGCACCCCGTACATGCCCTCGATTTCCGGGCTGGCCGGCTCGCAGGTGTGCAGCGCGGGCACCTCGAGGCAGCGCAGCCGCTCGCGCGGAACCTGCACCACCATGTGCCCGAGCGACTCGCGCGAGGTGATCGCATACGGCACCCGCGGGTCATACAGGCTCCAGTCGCCCGGCTTCAGGGTGAAGCAGTCGTTGCGCTGCTCGATCTCGCTCTCCCCGTAGAGTTGCAGCAACAGCTTGTAGCTGTCGGCGGCATCTCCCAGCTCGGCATGGTCGCGAACCACGCGGTGCGCGCCGGCGTGGATCGTGTAGAGCCGCAGCGGACCGACCCGATACACCTGCATCTGCGCTTCGAGTTCGCCCTCGGACAGGCTGGTGGTGTCGAGCGGGCCGAAGAAGCGCCGCGTGGCCTCCCGCCAATAATCGACGCCGGTCGAGTGCGGCTGCATGACCGTGTCGAAAGTCACGCACTTCATGAACGTCTCCTCATCCTCGCCGCGGCCGCCGTGTCGTGGCCCTGCTCTATTGTGGGCGGCGCGGATACGCTGCGCGTATGTTGGCACAGTCAGCCGCCGGATATGGCGCTGCGCTACCATTCACGGCTTGCGAGGAGGCCGCGCCCGGCCGTCCCGCGACGCCCGGTGGAGCTCGACCATGTACGACAAGATCCTGGTTCCCTTCGATGGCAGCCCAACCTCCGAGCGCGCCCTGCTCGAAGCGGTGCGACTGGCCAGGCTGTGCGCAGCGTCCCTGCGCCTGATCCACGTCGTCGACCCGATCACTCACGTCAGCGGCTTCGAGCGGCCGGACACGTACGCGCACGAGATTCGCCCGGCCCTGCTCGCGGCCGGTGAAGACCTGCTGGCCAGGGCGCGCGCGAGCATCGCCGGCGATCGCGTCAAGGTCGAGACGATGGTGATCGAAAACATCAGCGAGCGCGTGTCGACGATCATCGTCGACCAGGCCCGTGCCTGGGGCGCCGACCTGCTCGTGCTGGGCACTCACGGTCGCCGCGGCGTCGAGCGCATGCTGCTGGGCAGCGACGCGGAACAGGTGGTGCGCACCTCACCGGTGCCCGTGCTGCTGGTACGGCTATAAAGGGCAAATGAATGATTGCAGGGCGCGGCGCAAAATTTCATAATCAAACGCTCATTTGAAAGCGATCTTGGCGAACGGCCATGCGAGGCCACAACCAGGAGACAGGCACGGGCTTCGCGCACCGGGAGGCGGGCATGGCAGGCAAGCCGATCAGCATCATCGTCGTCTCGGGTACGCGCGAGCGTCTGCAGATGGCCGGAATGGTGGCTGCGGTCGGAGCCGTCAGCGGCAATGCCGTCACGGTGTTCCTGTCGATGAACGCGCTCGCCTACTTCGTTCGGCACAGTGAGGCGCCCGCTCCGGCCGAAGGCCCGTTCGGCAAGTTGCTGGAAGAGAAAAAGGCCCCCTCGTTCAGGGGCATGTTCGAGCAGGCAGTCTCGCTGGGGGATGCGAAGGTTCATCCTTGCTCGATGGCCATGGACGTGCTGGGCCTCGAGCCGGCAGCGCTGGAGCCCTGGCTGGCCGAACCGCTCGGCCTCACCCGCTTCCTCGACGACGCGGCCGATGCACAGGTATGGTCGTTCTGAACGACGTTCTGGATGGCGCTGGAGACACCATGACGGAAAGGAAGTTGATCGATGCCCGGGGCAGTTTCTGCCCGGGCCCGCTGATGGAACTGATCGCCGCCATGAAGATGGCGCAGGTCGGCGACGAACTCGAAGTGCTGTCCAGCGACAAGGGTTCGGCCAACGACATTCCGGAATGGATCCGCAAGGTCGGCCACGAATTCCTCGGCACCAGCGAGGAAGCGGGCGTGTGGCACATCACGGTCAAGAAGGTGAAGTGAGGTGAGTTGAATCGGCAGTTCAATCACGCCTGACTCAGTCAGGGGAGGAGATGCGATGCGGATCCTGATCATCGGTGGCGGCATGGGCGGCACCATCCTGGCCAACAACCTTGCGCGGCGGCTGTCGGGCGAAATCGCCGCGGGCAAGGCGAAGATCACGATGTTGTCCGCGTCGGAGAGACACTTCTACCAGCCCGGGCTGCTCTACCTGGCCTTCGGGCGCGTCACTCCCGACGAGCTCTATCGCGACCAGGCAAGCCTGCTCGAACCCGGCATCGAATTCCTGGTCGATCCAGCCGAGCAAGTCCTCCTCGACCAGAACCAGGTCAAGACCCGGGGCGGGCGCAGCTTCGACTACGACATCCTGGTGATCGCCACCGGATCACGGCCGGTGCCTGAACTGATACCGGGCCTGGTCGAGAACTCGGAGACCTTCTACACCGAGGAAACGGCACTCAGGATGTTCAAGCGGCTGCGCGAGTTCCAGGGCGGGCGCGTGGTGGTCGCGGTCGGCGTACCACACAAGTGCCCGATGGCGCCGCTCGAGATCACCTTCATGCTGCATGACTATTTCAAGGATCGCGGCCTGCTCGACAAGGTGAAGCTGCACTACACGTATCCGATCGGGCGCGTGCACAGCCTGGAGAACGTCGCCAAGTGGGCGGCCCCCGAGATGACGCGTCTCGGAATCACCTACGAGACGCTGTTCAACATCAAGGAGGTCGATGCTGCGGCCAGGGTCGTGCGCAGCGAGGAAGGCACCGAGGCACCCTTCGACCTGCTGGTGTCGATCCCCGCGCACCGCGGCATGGAAGTGATCGAGAAGAACGCGCTCGGCACCGGTGGCTTCATCCCGACCCATCGCCACCAGCTCAACATGGAAGGGCGCAGCAACGTCTACGTGCTGGGCGACACCACCAACCTGCCGATCAGCAAGGCGGGGTCGACCGCGCACTTCCAGGCCGAGGCGCTGGGCGAGAACATCGCCGCGATCGTCAAGCTGGGCGCGCCGGTACGCGATTACGACGGCAAGGTCTTCTGCTTCATCGAAGCCGGCAAGGATCGCGCCACCTATGCCATGTTCGACTACCTCAACCCGCCCGATCCGAAGCCGCCGACGAAGGCCATCCACTGGTTCAAGATGGCCTACAACAAGCTGTACTGGACATCGGCGCGCGGCCTGCTGTAGCCGCAGGGAGAAACCGGACATGGATACGCAAACGACAGCACCGCGCAACCCCGACGGCGAGATCGAAGGCCTGGTCGCGGCGGCACAGGATGCGCTTACCGACGAGATGGTGGGTCGCCTGTCGGCCACCATCGGCGACGGCATGGCGCTCATGGACCAGATCAGCCGTGCCGGCCTCGAGCGCGCGATTCCGGCCCTGGCCGAGATGCTGAACAACGACGACCTGCAGCGCCTGGTCAAGCTTGCGCGCGTCTACGGCTCGGCTGAAGACGCGCTCACCGACGAGATGGTCGGGCGACTGACCGAGACGGTCGGCAACGGCCTGTCGCTGCTCGATCGTTTTGCGCGTGGCGGCGCCGATCGTGTGATCGGCATCCTCGAGAGCCTGGATCGGTCCGGCGCATTGCAGCAATTCTCCGACACCCTGCCCAGGCTCACCGAGCGACTTGCCCGGATGCAGGACATGCTCGGGGCCATCGAGACGGCTGCCACCGCCACGCGCCGCCTGCCACCGTCGCGCGGCGGCGTGGGCGGGCTCTGGCAACTGATGCGGGATCCCGACTCCCAGGACACCTTGCGCTTCCTGCTTGCGGTGGGCAAGGAGTTGCGCAGCGCAGCTTCCTAGCCCGGGCTGGAGCCGCCCTGGATGTAGTGTTGCAGTTGCTCGATCACGAACTGCTGATGGGAGATGATGTCCTTGACCAGGTCGCCGATCGAAACGAGGCCGACCAGCCGGCCCTCGTCCAGCACCGGCAGGTGGCGCAGGCGGTTGCTGGTCATCAGTGCCATGCAATGGTCACTGGTCTCTTCGGGGCTCACGTACATGACCGCCGTGGTCATGAATGCGCTCACCGGAGTGTCGCCGGACAGGTGGCCCAGCAGGACTCCCTTGCGGGCATAGTCACGCTCACTGACGATACCCACGATATTCCCCTCGTCGATGACCAGCAGCGCGCCGACATTGTGGCGCGCCATCGATTCGAGCGCCTCGCGCATCATGGCGCCGGACGCGATGGAGTGGATCGTCTTGTCCTGTTTCAGATGGATGATGCTGGCGACGGTACGCACGGTCGTTCCCCCGGGGTGAAGGCTCTGTGGCCTGTTTCGCGCCCTCGCTGAGCCACCGCATCGGCTTTTGATCGCCGTGCCGGCGCGTGCTGGTAGTGTGCGGTGCGGGGCAGCGCTTCGCAAGCCTGCACGGGCACCAGGCCCCGATTACGTTACGGTCAGGGCGTGAATGAACTGGATCTTCGTCGGCATCGTCCTGCTTGCATTCGGTGCCGCCGCCTGGCGGCAAGTCGACTTCGTCCCCGCCGTGGGGGTGTCCTCGCCAATGGAGGCGCTGTCGGCCGGGATGATTTCGTCGGCGGGCGGTGCGGTCGAACTCGCGATCGGGCTGGTCGGCGTGATGGCGCTGTTCCTGGGATTGATGAAAGTCGCCGAGGCCGGCGGCATGCTCGCCATCATTGCGCGCCTGATCCGTCCCCTGATGACCCGCCTCTTCCCCGAGGTCCCGCCCGGACATCCGGCCATGGGCGCGATGATCCTCAACCTGTCGGCCAATGCGCTGGGCCTGGGCAATGCCGCCACGCCGTTCGGGATCCGCGCCATGCAGGAACTCGACAAGCTCAATACGAGGCCCGGTACCGCCACCAACTCGATGGCGCTGTTCCTGGCGATCAACACCTCCAGCATCACGCTGCTGCCGACCAGTGTGATTGCCCTGCGCGCCGCGGCGGGCTCGACGGATGCGGCCGGCATTCTCCCCACGACGCTGTTCGCCTCGATCTGCGGCACGTTTGCGGCAGTGCTTGCCGCACTGTGCCTGGCGCGCCTGTTTCCGCCCGGCCTGGCCGGCAACGACGATCCGAAGCTGGAGCGCCCCTGGGTTGCCGAGGCACCTGAGCGCAACGAACAGGCGCTCGACGTGAGCGCTTATCCACTGTGGGTATCGGTGCTGGCCCTGGGCAGCCTGGCGGCACTGGTCCCGGTCACGCTCTATTGGGGGCGCGCCCTTTCGCCGTGGATCGTGCCCGCCCTGATGCTCGGCTTCCTGCTCTTCGGCGCCCTGCGCGGGGTGCGTGTCTACGAGAGTTTCGTGCAGGGCGCGCAGGAGGGCTTCCAGGTCGCCGTGCGCATCATTCCGTATCTGGTGGCCATCCTGGTTGCGGTAGGCATGTTGCGTGCCAGCGGCGCGCTCGATGCCCTGGTGAGCCTGCTCGGGGCATACACCGCGCAAGTGGGCCTGCCCGCCGAGGCGCTGCCGATGGCCCTGCTGCGCCCGCTCTCGGGTTCCGGCGCCTATGGGGTGATGGCGGCGATCATCGCCGATCCGGCTATCGGTCCCGACAGCTACACCGGCTACCTGGTGAGCACGCTGCAGGGATCGAGCGAGACGACCTTCTACGTGCTGGCGGTTTACTTCGGCGCGGTGCAGGTACGGCGCGTGCGGCACGCGCTGGCAGCGGCACTGGCGGCCGACATGGTCGCGGTGGTTGCGGCGGTGGCGATCTGCAGTTGGCGATTCGCCTGAGGGCGGCGGCTATCCGCCTTGCCTTGCCGACGTCCGGGCGGCCCGTGGCTGGCGCAGGCGCTGGTACAACTTGTTGCCCAGATGGCGCGCCAGCATCGGCGCCGGCATGCGAATCCAGTGCGAGCGCAGGTAGAGCAGGGTGCGTGCGAACTCGCTACGGTGCAACGGGTGGTCCGGATGGACCGGAAACAGGGCATGCGGCACCAGGCGATCCATCAGGGCCAGTACCGGTGCGGGTGGCGCCGCCGAGCGCGAGGCGGCAGCCACGCTGGATGGCACCGGAGTGCCCAGCAGCACGCTGGCATAGCGCAGGCCATAGAAGGCGGGCCGCGCCAGGTCGAGTTGCCCGGCCCGGGGCCAGAAGTGCGTCCAGAAGCCCGTTTCATGCTCGCCGAAGTGGCGCAGCAGCGCATCGATGTCGGCCAGTTCGCGTAGTCCGTCGGTCAGGTCGTCGCCGAAGAAGAGGTGGGTCATCGCATGCAGCACCATGTCGACCGGCGCCAGCACCCGGTAGCGCGAACCCGGCACGACACGCGCCTCGGCCAGCAACAAGGCGGCTGCGGGCTTCAGCCGCGCCGTGGTCATCAGCAGATTGTGGTGCAGGTCGACCTCGATCTCGCGCTCGCGGTGGGTCAGCGGCGGCAGTTCGTGTGCCCAGCGCCGGTAATAGCGTTCGTCGTAGCTCGATAGCTGTTCGCTGGCCTGCCAGCCGCGCTCATGCAGTCGCTGCTCGATGGCCGGCAGAGCCTGCTTCGTCACCAGCAGGTCGACGTCGGCAAAACTTCGGCCGGCTGCATTGGGTAGATTGGCGAGCAAGTACCCACATCCCTTGAGCGCCACGAGTGTCCGTGCCGGCAGGTCTTCCAGTGCCCAGGCGAGGCGATCCAGTTCCCAGCGTGCGGTGCGCTGGCACGCATCGGCCGAGACCAGTGCACTGAGCAATTGATCGCTTGCGACACGCGGCAGGTCGGTCAGCAAACCCTCCGCACGCAGTTGCCAGGCGAGGCGCCCGAGCAGGCCGGCGCGCCGCAGCAATCGCAGCGTGAGGTCCAGTTCTGCGGGTGGCAGCGCGACCATTGCGCGCGGCGCGCGCAAGGCCTGCGTGAGCAGCCAAGTACTAGAGCAGCGCATCGATGGCCTCGATCGCCTGTGCCAGGTCGGAGTACACGAGTCGGAAGCATCGAGCCTGCGTGGTGATCCGGCGTACGGTGTCGAACGCCGTTTCACCCAGCACCTCGTAGTTGAAGGCGTTGGTCGCGATCGACATGAACGCCTCGGCCGGGTCGATCGGCTCGATGCACACGGCCGCGCCGGCGACCCAGCGCGGGAATACCACCCAGCCGATCGAGGCCGTCTCGGCGTCGCGCGCCACGCTGCTCGCTGGTGCACGCACGTGGGCCACCGTTCCCTTGATCGTGCCGGGGATGGATGGGCCGAGTTCCGCATCCGGTGCGAAGGCCCGCAGCACGGCGATCGACTCGTTCTTCAGTGGCATCGGCCGGGGCAAGGGCAGCACCTCGAGCGAGCCCGGTCGCAACAGGCCGAACTCGTCCGACAGCAGGCGCCAGCCGCGGTGTGCCAGCGCCGCGCACAGCGTGGTCTTGCCGTGGCCGGGTGACGCCGGCAGCAGCAGGGCCCGACCCTGGCGCTCCAGGGCGGCGGCGTGCAGCATCAGGAAGCACTGGAAGCGCAGCGCCACGACCAGGTTGAGTCCCCACTCCAGGACCGCCAGTGACTGTGCGGCAGGCATGTCTGCGTGGGGGCTGCGGCCATCGACCATGAAGCGGACGCGCCGCGCACGCGCAGGCAGCCAGCGCGCCGTCTCGTCCAGCGTGGCGTGAGCGCTGAAAACCCGATCGCCCTCGAGCAGGCGGTAGTCGCCATACAGCCGGTGCATTGGGGCAGCCAATCCGCGCACGCGCGCACGCAGGTGAAAGTCGAACGGCCCGATGCGCACACCGATCCCGTCGGCCGCGAGTCGGGCGCCGAAGGATGCTAGCGACAGGGAGGCAACGGTTTGCGTCATTCGCGCACCCGTTCGACCAGGCCGAGTTCCTCGAGGCGCAACAGGCTTGCCTCGACCTCCCGCTGCAGATCGGTATCGGCCGGCGTGCCGTGCGCTTCGGCCAGCGCATGGGTGGCGCTGGCCGCATCCTGCGGTTCGCGCAGGATGTGTTGCAGCAGCAAGGCGGTGGCCGGGTTGATGAAGTGGGTCTGGCCCGATTGCCGATGGTAGAGCACCGGCGCGACTTGCTCACCGGCCCAGGCGTACGCTTCCGGAGGCGCTGCGCGCCAACGAACCGGATGACCCGGGTCGCTCAAATTTCCCGGACGTTGACGCGCCCTGCGAAGGAGTTGAGCGCAGTTGCCGACACCAGGCCACCGCGAGGAACATTGACCTTGTTCCAGCCCTGGTTCTTCTTCTGCCACCCGGCAGACGTCCGAACGCCGAACCCGTCGCTGTCGCTGTCGCGGTCTGCGCCCGGGATATCGAGTGAATCGAGCGTGGGACTGCCCTTGTAGTAGAAGTCGCCGCCGCTACGGCACATTTCCTGGGGTGTCACGCGTGGCGCGTCTGGCCCGGTGGCGCGATAGTAGGTGCGCTGCGACTTGATGGCAGTGACTTGTGCGTGGGCGGGCTCGTTCAGGTCGTAGACCCTGGGGACGCGCGAATCGACCTTCACCGATGACTCGTCGACGCACAGATTGCGCCCCTTTGCATCGGTGGGTGCGCCGTCGGCCACATGCAGCAGGTTGCTCGAGCGAGCCAGTGCGGCACCGCTGTGCAAGGTGAGGATGGTCGGCACGGCCGCTGCCGCCCCGCGCAGCAAGGCGCGACGGCCCGTCGGCAGCGCCGGCGCCATGCCGGTGGCCGAACTGATTTCCGGGTGTTCGTGCCTGCTCGAGGGGTTCATGACTGCACCTTGCTCCTTGCTGCGTTGGCCAAAGGGCTCGTGCCTCTGCAGCATACAACATCGCCGAGGTCGACTCATGTGCCAAATGTCCGCAATTCCAGCCGGCATGCCGACGTCCTGGCGGTTGGCCGTACAATGAACACGCACATCCCGGCGCCGACTGCACCGGGATGTCGTTGCTGGGGGTGCCGCGCCGCAGCCAAGCGGTGGCGCAGCTGAGACCAAACCCTTCGAACCTGAACGGGGTAATGCCTGCGCAGGGAAGCCGCCATGAGCACGATCGCCCGCAATACTGCCCTCATCCCGATTGCCGCCGCCGACCGCCTGTTTGGCTGGCGCGATCACGCAGCCCTCTGGTTGAGCCTGGGCGTCGGCCTGTTGGTGATGCAGGTGGGCGCCTACCTGGTGCCGGCCCTGGGCACGCGTGCGGCCCTGGCAGCGATCGTGGGTGGATCGGTGATCGGCGCCGGCCTGCTTGCCTGGACCGCCAGGATCGGCTGCGACAGCGGCCTGTCCAGCGCCGGGCTGATGCACGCGACCTATGGCAGCAGTTTTGCGCGGCTGCCGGTGCTGCTGAATATCGTTCAGTTGATCGGCTGGACGACCTTCGAACTGGTGATCATGCGCGACGGCCTGGTCGCGATCGCCAGCCAGGGCGAACTGGTCGCCGCCACGTCATCGCTCGCGGCTGGCGCCAGCGCCGGCGGCAGCAGCGCGCCATCGTTGGTCGCGGCTCCCTCTTTGCCGGCGCTGCTGGCCACCCTGGCGCTGGGTGCCTTGCTGCTGGCGCTGCTGGCTGGATCGATGGTGGCGCTGGTGCGCAAGTTCATCGGCCGCTTCGGGCTGCCGCTGGTGATCCTGTCGCTGGCCTGGCTGTCGTGGCAGTTCCTCGGCAAGGCGCAGGCGATCGGCTGGACGGGCTTGTGGAACCGGCCCGGCGATGGCGGCATGAGCACCCTGTCGGCGCTCGACCTGGTGATTGCCATGCCGATCTCCTGGCTGCCGCTGGTGGCCGACTTCGCGCGCCATGGCCGCGATGGCGCCAGCGCCTTGCGCGGCACCTGGCTGGGTTACGCGGTGGCCAATATCTGGTGCTACGCGCTCGGCGTGCTGGTCGCACTGACCACGCCGTCCACCGACCTGGTGGCGGCCTTGCTGCTCGCACAAGGCGGCCTGATCGCGCTCGGGCTGATCCTCGTCGATGAGGTCGACAACGCCTACGGCGACCTGTATTCCGGCTCGGTGGCCGGCCACAGCCTGCTGCCGCGCTGGAGCATCCGGCGCTGGGGCGTGTCGCTGGCGCTTGCGTGCACGGCCTTCGCGCTGGTGTTGCCGATGCACAGCCTCGAGCCCTTCCTGCTGGCGCTCAGTTCGGTCTTCGTGCCGCTGTACGGCGTGATCCTGGGCCGCCTGGGCGGGCGCAGCGATGTCGCCGCGCTGGTCGGCGCGAGCCGGAACAACCTGGGCGCAGTGGTGATCTGGCTGCTCGGTGTCGCGCTGTTCCATCTCCTGCCGCAGTTCTCGACGCAACTGGGCTCGGCGCTGCCGACGCTCGTCCTCACCTTCATCCTGGGGCGCGTGACACGGGCGCGCAGCGGACTCGCGCCCCTGAAGCCGGCCTGAATTTGACACTTATCGGTGTGCCGGCGTACCTTTCCGGGGTCAGGTCGCGCCGATTTGAGGATCAGCTTGCGGGCGCGTTACAAGTACGGCTAAAGCGGCCTGGTTCATGCCCGATCGAGCCCGACCCGCCAGCAAGCCGGTCGGCTTTTTCATTTGTGCGACCAGGAACCGGTCGGGTTCCCGGAGTCGCCCAGTTGCTCGAGTGAACCAGTTCGATTCGATGCCGGTCTTGTCACTCCCGTCCGCGCCGACAGCGCGTGCCGGCTCCGTGGGAGTGGTCACGCCACAGCGCATGCGCTTCGAGGCGCCGCTGGCGCTGCGCAGCGGCGCCTCGATTGCCGGTTACGAACTCGTCTACGAGACCTATGGCACGCTCGATGCCGCGCGCAGCAACGCCGTGCTGGTGTGCCACGCACTGAACGCCGGCCATCACGTGGCGGGCTACTACGCCGATCGGCCTGACGATATCGGCTGGTGGGACAGCATGGTGGGTCCGGGCAAGCCGGTGGACACCGATCGCTTCTTCGTGATCGGAGTCAACAATCTGGGCAGCTGCTTCGGTTCGACCGGGCCGATGAGTCCGGATCCGCTCACCGGTAAGCCCTACGGCCCCGACTTCCCGGTGGTCACCGTGGAGGACTGGGTGCACGCGCAGGCCCGGCTCGCGGATGCGCTGGGTATCGAGTGCTTCGCCGCGGTGATGGGCGGCAGCCTGGGCGGCATGCAGGCGCTGGCGTGGACCTACCTGTATCCGGCGCGCATCGCGCACTGCCTCGCGGTGGCGACCGCCCCGAAACTGTCGGCGCAGAACATCGCGTTCAACGAAGTGGCGCGACGCGCGATCATCACCGATCCCGACTTCCACGGCGGGCGTTTCTACGATTTCGGCGTGGTGCCCGAACGCGGCCTGCAGGTGGCGCGCATGATCGGTCATATCACCTACCTGTCGGACGACGTGATGGCCGAGAAATTCGGGCGCGCCCTGCGCCGGCGCGTCGACGAGGCGGTGCTGCGCAGCGACTACCGCTTCACCTTCGATGTCGAGTTCGAGATCGAGTCGTACCTGCGCTACCAGGGCGAGAAGTTCTCGAAGTATTTCGATGCCAACACCTATCTGTTGATCACCCGCGCGCTCGATTATTTCGATCCTGCGCTTGCCTTCGATGAAGACCTGACGCGCGCGCTGGCCCCTGCGCAGGCGGAGTTCCTGGTGGTGTCGTTCACCACCGACTGGCGCTTCGCCCCGCAGCGCAGCCGCGAGATCGTGGAGGCCTTGCTGGCCAACGGCCGGCGCGTGTCCTACGCCGAAGTCGATGCGCCGCACGGCCACGACGCGTTCCTGCTCGAGGATCCGCAGTACCTGGCGCTGGTGCGCAGCTGGTTCGAACGCATCGATGCACGGATCCGGGCCGGCACTGGCCCTGCGGCGCGCGCCGGACTCGAAGCCCGGCAAGCGGCGCGGGTACGGCCATGAAGGCGCCGCCGCAGCGCGCTCCCGCACCTGGCGCAGCAGGCGCGCCACGGCGCGCCGGCGGACAGCTTCGCGCCAGCGGCGCGCGCGTCAACGGGCTGCGCGCCGATCATGCCGTGATCGCCGACTGGATCGACCCCGGTGCTCGGGTGCTCGACCTGGGCTGCGGCGATGGCGCGCTGATGGCGTGGCTGCAGTCGGCGAAGGGCTGCCGCGGTTACGGTGTCGAGATCAACGACGAACAGGTGCTGGCTTGCCTGCGCCACGATGTCGACGTGATCCAGCAGGACATCGAGGCCGGCCTGGGCATGTTTCATGCCGTGTCCTTCGACGTGGTGGTGCTGTCGATGGCGATCCAGGCCACGCACCAGACCGAGCGCGTGCTGCGTGAAATGAGCGAGGTCGGCCGCGAGGGTATCGTGTCGTTTCCCAACTTCGGCCACTGGTACCACGCCTGGTCGATCCTGCGCGGGCGCATGCCGGTGTCGCGCGAGATGCCCTACACCTGGTACGACACGCCCAACCTGCACCTGTCCACGGTCAAGGACTTCGAGGACTTCCTGGCGCACCTCGGACTCACCATCACCGGGCGCGCATTCCTGAACGACGGCCGGCCGGTGCGTCGGCTCCCGGGCTTGCGCTCGACGCAGGCGATCTATCGATTCCGGCGCGCGGCGCCTTCCTGAAGCGCGACCGCCGCGCGGGGCCTACAGCACGTCGGCGTACTCCGGGACGCGGGTCAGTACCGCGCGCGCAAACGAACACGCCGGCACGATCTTCAGGTGTTCGGTGCGCGCCCATGCCACTGCCGCATCGATCAGTCGCCGGCCGGAACCGCTGCCGCGCAGCGCGTCGTCGACCCAGACGAAGTCGATGGTGGCGATGTTCGCGTGGCGACGGTAGGTCAGTTCGGCCGCGCGGGCGCCAGCGTGCGCGAAGTAGAAGACGCCGCTGGTCGCCGACTCCTCATGCTGGATGGGGTCCTGCCTGGCTGCCTGGTTCATGTCGCACGCTCGCTAAAGTAGGGC
>CAZXLV010000002.1:28688-35418 GCA_964641405.1 uncultured Limnobacter sp.
CTCGAGCCGGGGTTCAGGCCGGGTCGAGCCGCAGCAGCTGGCCGCTGGACTCGTCGGTCAGCAGGTACAACAGGCCGTCGGGGCCCTGGCGTACATCGCGCACCCGCTGGCCCAGGCCGGTGAGCAGGCGCTCTTCACGCACGATGCGACGGCCGTCCGTCTCGAGGCGCGCGAGCAAGCGGAACTTGAGCGAGCCGACGAACAGGCTGCCGCGCCAGCCGGGGTAGCGCTCGCTGGCGCAGAAAGCCAGCCCGGAGGGTGCGATCGAGGGGGTCCATTGCCACAGCGGCGGCACCACGTCGGCGCGCTCGGTGCCCTCGCCGATCTTCAGGCCGGTGACGTATTCGCGTCCGAAGGTGATGACCGGCCAACCGTAGTTGCCGCCGGCGCGTTCGATGTTGACCTCGTCGCCGCCCTGCGGGCCGTGCTCGTCGGTCCACAGTTCGCCGGTCAGCGGATGCAGGCAGGCGCCCTGCACGTTGCGATGGCCATAGCTGTGGATCGTCTCCAGCGCCCCGCTGCGTCCGACGAAGGGGTTGTCCGGCGGCACGCTTCCGTCGGCCCGGATGCGCACGATCTTGCCGTAGTGATTGTCGAGTGACTGTGCGCGATCGCGATGGCTGTAGCGATCACCCAGGGTGACGAACAGCGAGCCGTCGCGCCCGAACACCAGGCGCGAGCCGAAGTGGTTGCCGCCGGACGCCGCGTCCTGTTGCGCGAAAATCACCGAAACGTCGCGCAACGCGGGTGCGGTGCTCTCGACGAGTCGGGCGCGCGCGACCGCTGTGCGCGCCCGGCCCTCGACGGGCTGGGCGAACGACAGGAACACGCTGCGATCGCGCGCGAAGTCGGGGCCGAGGGCGACGTCGAGCAGGCCGCCCTGGCCACGTGCATACACCTCGGGCACCCCGGCCAGCGGTGCCGACAGGCGCCCCTCGGGGGTCACGATGCGCAGTCGCCCGGGCCGCTCGGTGACCAGCATGCGGCCATCGGGCAGGAAGCACAGCGACCAGGGATGTTCGAGGCCTTGTGCCACCACGGTGACTCGCAGGCGCGCATCGGCGTCACCGCTTGCGGGCGCCGCAGCCTGCGGCTGCGCGCATGCCGGGGTGCTGCGACCCGCAGCGGCGGCCAGCACAGGCAGCAGCGTCAGTGCGCGCAGCGCACTGCGGCGGGAAGCCGCGGCAAGGCGATCAGGCATCGCCGGTGCGGATGAAGGCGGCCACGGCCGGACTGCGCCGCAGCGCGGCGAGTGCGCCGGCGTCCGGCAGTTGCGGGCGATCGCGCTCGCGATTGACCATGCACAGGAAGCCCAGCGGTGAGGCCGCATCGGCGCGAAACTGGTGCCAGGTCATCGGCGGCACGGTGACCAGGTCGTGCGCGGCGACGTCGTGCACCGTCTCGCCCACCAGGCAGCGGCCGCGCCCGCGCAGGATCATCACCGCGTGCGCGTGACGGTGGCGCTCCAGGCTCGAGTAGCCGTCGGGCGAGATTTCGAAATAACGCCATTCGCAGTGCAGTTCGGCGTCCTGGAACAGCACCTGGCGCGAGACGTCGCGAAACGGCGCGCTGCCCTCCTCCTTGTAGCGCATCGGATCGACCCGCTCCCAGCGGAAGCCGGGGGCGGCCTTGCGGATCGGGGATTCATCCATGGCTGGTTTCGCAACGCTGCATCATGCGGGCGGCAAACGCAGCGGCACGCGCGGCCATCGCATCACCCGCGGCGAGCAGGTCGCCGCCGATCAGCAACATGGTGTCGCGGCCGTAGTCTGCCAGCATGTCGTCGATGCGGCCGATGTCCATGCCGCCTGCCGGGACCGGCAGCATCGGCGCATGCGCACCCAGCGCGCCGCGCGCGCGTTCGGCGATCGCCAGGCACCGGGTGCGCGGGAAGCTGAAGCGGCCGCCCGGATTGGGAAAGATGCTCGCATCGGCGCCGAACAGGCGGAACAACTTGCCCAGCAGCAGTGGCGCGGCGATGCGCTGCTGGCCGGCCAGCGCCGGGTGCGCCAGCAGCGGCACGCCGGCCTGCGCTCGCAGCAACTCGGCGAAGGCGGGCACCCCGATGATCATCGGGCAGGCCAGCGCGGCGGCAACGCCTTCGTCGCGCAGGACCTGCAGTTGCCGCGCCAGGCGACGCGGCCCGCCGGTGAGGTTCGGCGCATACAGTGAACGGTGACCGGCCAGCGTCGAGTCTGCATCGGCTTTTTCGCGATTGGCCCGCTCGATGGCACGCTGCACCGCCGGCACGCGCTGCGCGAACGGCGCGGCAGCCTGGTCGGCGATGCCGTGATCGTCCTTGATCACGTCGATGCCGGCGCGGGCGAACAGGTAGGCGAGTTCGGCCAGCGCCGCAACCGGCATGCCCAGCGGCTTGAGCGCGGTGCAACTGAGCGCTCGCCGGGCGGCACCTTCGCCGATGGCAGCACGCCAGCCCGCGATGCCGAAACTCGGGCCGGGCAGGGCCGCGAGCATCGGCGCCGGCAGGCTCACGTCGAGCAACTCGACATCGCCCTGCAGCGAGCAGTTGCCGAACAACATGTTCATCAACTGCCCCGGCTCGTCGCCGACCGTCTCCGCGGCCAGCGACAGCGTCACCTCGAAGCGGCCCGCCAGGCCGTCAGCCGGCTCGATCGCAGCCACCTGCCCGAGCACTTCGGCGCGCACCCGCGCATCGCGCACCGCGTCGGCCGGCATCTCGATCGACTGCTCGATGGCCAGCGCGCGGGCACGCGCCTCGATCGACTGCGCCGGGCATTCGATGCGGTAACGGGCCGTCAGGCGGTGCGACATGCACCAAGCATAGCGCGTTCGTACAGGAGGCCGCCCGACCGACTCCTCGGTCATCGGTGCTCGATCATCGGTGCTCGGCCAGGCGTTTATCGGCCGTCGGTTCGATTGTCGCTGCGCGGGCGCGTCGCTAGCGTGTCGGCATGTTCGATGCGACGAATCCATGCTCATTCAGCGCACTGCGCGTGGCGTGCCGCGCGCTGTCCGCAATCGTGCTGCCGGCCGCTCTCGCCTGCGCGGCGGCCTCGCCGCTGCCTGCGCGTGCCGATGTACCCGGCATGTGCACGCCGGCGGGAGGCGCGCCGGGCTCGCCGGCGCGCATCGAGTTGTCGATCGGGGGAGCGATCGGCGCGGGCGTCGGCGGCAGCGGCGTCGATGCGTTCGTCGCGCAGTTTGCCGGTGGCTCGCCACCGGTGTCGCGATCGCCGTGCGAGGATGCGACGGCACCGGGCGCCCTTGCGCCGCTGGCCTTCGCGGCGGCCGATGCGCCGCATGGCGAACCAGCGAGCCTGGCCGAGGCCGGCGTCGATCGATTGGCCGGCAATCCGGTCGACGTGGCCAGCGGCAACAAGTACCAGCGCCAGCTCGACGTGGTCCTGCCGCATCTCGAATCGAGCACGCTGTCGCCAGCCGGACTCGCGGCCGCCTTCGGACTGCCGTCGGACGATTCCATGGTGATGCTGTTTGCGCGGCACTACAACAGCCGCAGTGACTTCGCGCTGTCGCTGGGGCGCGGCTGGAGCCACAGCTTCGAGACCCGGCTGGCGCGCATCCTGCGAGGCGGGCGCGTCGAGCTTCAGGTCGTGCAGGCCGACGGGCGCCGCCTGGTGTTTCGTGAGCGCAGCCTGGCTGGCGCGTCGGTACACAGCTATGCGGGCAGCCAACTGGCCGATGGCCTGATCGAGGAGCATCCCGACGATGTCGCGGCGCGCTTCAGTTGGCGCTGGCCGGGCGGGCGCCGCATCGTGTTCGATGCCGACGGGCGCCTGGCCTCGATCGTCGCGGCCGACCTCGACACGATCCGCTTGCGCCGCGACGCATCCGGCCGCCTGCTCGAAGCGATCGATGCGGCCGGCCGCAGCTTCGGCTTTCGATACGAAGGCTCACGCCTGCGCGCGCTGCAATTGCCCGATGGCCAGCAACTGGTCTACGAATACGACAGCCACGGCCAGTTGGCGCTGGTGCGCTATCCGGACGGGCGCACGCAGCGCTATCACTACGAGGACCCGCGTGCCTTCCACCTGCTCACCGGCATCACCGACAGCGACGGGCGGCGCAGCCACCACGAGTATGACGAGGCGCTGCGCGTCAGGCTTTCGCGCGGCATCGGCCAGGGCGCCGACCAGGCCTTGCACTTCGCCTACAGGCTGCCGCGCAAGGCGGGGCAGGTGGGCCTGACCACGATCACCGTGGCCGGGCGCGCAAGCCGCTTCCGCTGGCTCCAGGCACGCAACGACACGGGAGCGGCGTTGCTGGACGCAGAGGGCGCTGGCTGCGCGCAGTGCCCGCCGATCGGACTGCGCGTGCGGCTCGATCGGCACGGGCGTCGCGTCGAGTTGGGCAGCATGCGGCTCGACTATGACGCCGAGGGGCGAGTGCGCGAGCGGCGCATCGTCGATGCGAACGGGCGCACGCAGTGGAGCGAGCGCCTGCGCTACGGCGATGTCGCGCCCCTGTCGAAGCCGGTGGCCATCGAGCGTGACAGCGTCGTGCCGGGGCGAACCCTGCAGTTGTCGCTGCGCTATACGCCCGCCGGGCGCCTGGCGCGCATCGCTGCCACCGGCTTTGCGCCCGGTGCGCAGGGTGCGGAGGCGATCAGCGCGGCCATGAGCTTCCAGTACGCCGGCACGGGTCCGGCGGCCGGTCGCCTGGTGTCGCTGATGCGCGAAGCCAGCGCGGGTGCGGGGATGCGCAGCACCTTCGTCTACGACCCGCAGCGCCGCCTGGTGCTGGTCGGCAACGGTGCGCAGTTGCTGCACCGGATCGAGCGCGATGCCCTGGGCCGGGCGGTGTCGGAACAATTGCCCGATGGGGTGCTGCGCACGCGCCGCTTCGATGCCGCGTGGCGGCTGGCATCGAGCAGCGCGCACGGGCGCACGGTGCGCTTCGAATACGACGCTGCCGGGCGCCCCAGCACGCTGGACTGGTCGGACGGCGAGCGCTGGTCGATCACGCTCCTGCCCGGGGCGCTCGAGATCGCCTCGAACCATGGCTGGCGACAGCGCGTCGTACCGGGCGCCCAGGCGTCCACCACGAGCGCGGCCGGTTCGCGCGAGCGCCGGCTTGCGCTGCCGGTCGCCGTGGCGCGAGCGCACTTCGGCCGGCAAGTGCTGGTCGATGCGATGGGACAGGGCAGTGAGTTCCTGCGCGATGATTTCGGGCGCGTGGTCGAGATCCGCTCGGCGCACGCCGGCATACGCCGCCAGCGGTACGACGGACTCGGGCGCTTGAGCGCCATCGAGTATGCGGACGGCAGTCGCGACCTGCGCGAGCACGACACGGTGGGCCGCATCGTGCGCCGCGAGCAGGTCGCGGGCGATGAACGCATCGAGACCCGATTCGGCTACCAGCAGGCCCGGCTGGTCAGCATCGAGCACCCCGAGCAGGGATCGTTTGCACGCTACGACGAAGCCGGGCGCCTGGCCGAACTGGTGCACGAGCGCGGCACGCACAGCTACCGGCAGGCCTTCGAATACGATGCGGCCGGGCGCCTGTCCGGCCACCGACTGGCCGACGGCTCGCGCCTCCTCTACCAATACGATGCGCAGGGGCGCCCGGTGCGCCTCGGACTGGTCCTGGGCGCCGCTGGCGCAACGCGCTGGCTGGTGGACCAGGTCGATCATGGCGTCGCGCGCCTCACCACGCTGCGGCTTGGCAACGGCATCCGCTTCGAGCGACGCGACGACCCATCCGGCCGGCCGCTCTCGCTGTCGTGGCAATCCGGCTCGGCCGCATCGTCCACGCTGCCGTTTCGCCGCCTGCGCTGGCATGCGAGCGGCTTGCCGGTGTCGGTGTCACACGAGTTCGGCGAGGATCGCTACGCCTACGACCGCTTCGGCCGCCTGATCGCGCGCGAGCGCCATGGCCTTGCCGGCGCTGCCGTGAGCGTGCCTGGGCACGTCGAGTATTTCGCCCTCGATCCGGCCGGGCGGCGCCTGGCCGTGCGCCGGCGCGATGGCAGCGACTGGCGCTCCGATGCAGACCCGCACGCGGCGCATGACCTGCAGGGCCGTCCGCTGCGCCACGGCAGCTTTGCCTTGCGCTATGGCGCGCAGCAGCGCCTGGTCGAGGCGCGCGCCGCGCGCGTCGCGGTGCGCTACCGCTACGATGCGTTCGGCCAGCGCGCAAGCCGCTCCGATCAGGTCGGCAGCAAGGGCTTCCTCCATCACGACCACCGCCTGGTTGGCGAGACCGATGGCGAGGGTCGCTTGCTGCGGCAGTACCTGTACTGGGACGAACGGGTGATCGCCATCCTCGATCACGATCCGCGCGGTGAGCGCCCGCCGACGCTGACCTGGTTGCATGGCGATCACCTCGGCACGCCGGTGGCGGCAAGCGACGAAGCCGGCCGCACGGTGTGGCAGGGTGACGCGGATGCCTTCGGCAGGCTTGCGCACGAGCAAGGCGAGTTCGAGCAACCGCTGCGCCTGCCGGGCCAGTACCGCGACCCCGCGACCGGCCTGCACGACAACCTGTTGCGCACCTACGATCCGGACGCCGGACGCTACCTCGAACCCGATCCGCTCGGCCTGGTCGCGGGACTGGACCCGTTCGCCTACGCCGATGGCAACCCGCTGGTGGCCGCCGATCCGCTCGGGCTGATCCTGTTTGCGTTCGACGGCACCGGCAATGGCGCCACGCGCCAGGGGCGCCAGGACATCTCGAACGTGCGCAAGTTCTTCGAGCAATACGACGACCCGCACAAGTGGTACATGGCCGG
>CAZXLV010000003.1:0-32970 GCA_964641405.1 uncultured Limnobacter sp.
ATCGTGATTCTCGGCGTGCTGGCAGCGATTGCAGTGCCACGAATCATGAGCAAGCCCGATGAGGCCAGGGCGAAGGCGGCACAAACCGAGATTGCGCAGATCCTGCAGGCGCTGGATCTCTATCGCCTCGACAACCAGCGCTATCCCACGACCGACCAGGGCCTGGCGGCGCTGGCGCAGCGTCCGACGCTGGATCCCGTGCCGGCCAACTGGAAAGCCTACCTGAAGCAGGCGCCGCTCGATCCCTGGGGCAAGCCGTACCAGTACCTGAACCCGGGCGTGCGCGGCGAGATCGATGTCTTCAGTCTCGGCGCCGATGGCCAACCGGGCGGCGAGGGTGTCGCCGCCGACATCGGCAACTGGTCCCTGAACCGTTGAAGCGGGGCGGGCGCGCCAGCGCGCGCCGCCTGGCGGGACAGGCAGGAGTGGATCGGGTGAACGGCGCGACTCCCACACACCAGGCAGGCTTCACGCTGCTCGAACTGCTGGTCGCGATGGTGATCGCGGGCGTGCTGGTGAGCATCGTGTCGCTGTCGATCGGCGGCTTCGATCGCAGCCTGCGGTTCGAAACCGAGCGCCTGGCCCAACTTCTCTCGCTCGCGCGCGAAGAGGCACAGGTGCGCGGCGCACCGATCCGTTTCGAGGCCGATGCCGATCGCTTCGCGTTCTTCATCTGGCGCCAACAGCGCTGGCAGCCCCTGCTCGATGACCGCGACCTGCGCGAACGACCGTGGTCAGGCCCGACGCGCCTGCAAGTCCAGCGCGCCGACGGTCGCAGCGAGATCGAGTTCGGCCGTGACCAGGTCGATACGCCGTTCGTTCTGCGCTTGCACCGCGACCAGGCCGATGCCGCGATCGTTGCCAACGGGCTCGGCACGTTCGAGGTGCAATGATGCGTCGCACGCAGGGCTGCCGCGATGATGCACGCGGCTTCACGCTGATCGAGGTGCTGGTTGCCATGACCATCGCAGCGGTAGCGCTGATGGCTGCGATCCGGGCCACCACCTCGCTGGCGGTGAACGCCGTCGACCTGCGCAGCCGGACGCTGGCGCAATGGAGCGCCGAGAACCGCTTGGCGCAGATCCGCATTGCGCGTGAGTGGCCGGATGCCGGACGCCGGCAGTTCGATTGCAGCCAGGCCAACGTGGCGCTGCTTTGCCGCGAAGATGTGTTCCAGACGCCGAATCCGCTGTTTCGCCGGGTCGAGATCGGCGTGTTCGTGGAAGACGGCAGCTTCCGCCTGGCGCGCCTGGTCGGATTTTCCACGAGGCTGCCTTGAGCGTCCCGCGTCGCGCGCGCGGCTTCACGCTGCTCGAACTGCTGGTGGCGTCGGCGCTGCTCGCGGTGCTCGCCGTGCTCAGTTGGCGCGGCATGGACTCGGTGTTGCAGGGGCGAGAGCGCATCGTGTCGGTCTCCGACGACCTGCGCGCGATGACGGTGACACTGGCGCAGATGGAAGAGGACCTGCGCCGTTCCTGGCCGATCCGGCTGCTCGGGCTGCCGGATGCACCGATCGCGTTTTCACCCGGCAGCGATCGCGATCCGCCGGCAATGGCCTTGCTGCGCGAGATGCGTGGCGCCGATGCAGTGCAGGTCCAGCGCGTGGTGTATCGCCTGCGCGACGGGGTGTTCGAGCGCGGCTTCAGCGTCTGGGCGGCCCCCTCGCCCGACGGCGCCAGCCAGGTGCCGCCCACGCCGTTCACCTGGCAGCCGCTGCTGCCACAGGTGCAATCGGTACAGTTTCGGGGCTGGCTGCAGGGGCGCGGCTGGATGCCTGCCAGCACCCTGTCGCAGGTCAATGCCGCAGCGCAGGCCGCCGGTGGGCAGGCAGCGCTGCGCGCCCCGACGGCGGGAGGTGTGGGCGCGGCCGCCGCCGACACACCGCGCACGGTCTTGCCGGCAATCACCGGCATCGAAGTGACGCTGGTGCGTCACGGCGAGCGCATCGTGCGCGTGTTCGCAGTGACCGACTGATGATGCGCACCCGGCCCGCAGCGAGGCAATCGGGGGTGGCGATCATCAGCGTGCTGCTGGTCGTCACGCTGGCCACGCTGGTCGTCAGTGGCCTGTTCTGGCGCGAGCACGTCACCGTGCGCTCGGTGCAGAATCGACTCGCCCTCGCGCAGGTGCGCTGGATCGAGACAGCCGTGCTGGACTGGGCCTCGGTGGTACTGAGAGTCGACCAGGCCAGCACCGGTGCGGTCGATCACCTGTCGGAGTTGTGGGCCACGCCGGTGGCGGAAACGGTGCTCGACGAGACGGTGACCGGGGGCGCGCGCCTGTCCGACAGCGCCAACGAGGCGCGCCTGGCCGGGCAGGTGTTCGATGCGCAGGCCCGCCTGAACCTGAACAACCTGGTGCTCGACGGCTTGCCGTCGGGCACCCATCGCGAGGTGTTCGAGCGACTGCTTGCCATCCTGGGGCGTCCGGAGAGCCTGGCGGCGCAATTGCAGGCGAGGCTGCTGCGCGCCTATCCGCCGCTGCTGGGCGGGCGCCGCGCCACTGCCTCGGCGCTGCCCCTGCTGAAGCTGGCCGACTTGCGCACCGTGCCGGGATTCGACGAGACCACCATTTCCCTGCTGGAACCGTTCGTCGCCTTCCTGCCCAAGCGCGTACGGAGCGGATCGGTCGAGGTCGGCACCGAGAATTCGAAGATCAACCTGAATACGGCTCCGCCCGAGGTGCTGGCAGCGGCGATTGCCACCATCGACCTGCAGACCGCCCGTCGGTTCGTCGAGGGCGCGCGTCGCCGCACCTTCTTTGCCAGCCTCGATGTCGCGCGTTCGCGCTTCGACGGCTCGCCGGAGCTTCCGGTCAACCTGCTGTCTGTCGGATCGGACTTCTTCTTCGTGAAGGGGGTGGTACGCTTCGACCGGGTCGAATCGCACAGCGAAGCCCTGCTATATCGCGGCGCCAATCGCGTAGAACTCATATGGCAACACAGATACTGAGGAAAGGCCAGGCGATCGTCTGGGTGCCGCCGCGCGCGATCGGCGAACGGGCCTTTGCCACCGAGCCGTCGCTGCTCGCGATGCTGCCCCTGACAGTGTCGGAAAAAGTCGGCGGCGGCGCCAATCCCGGCGGTGTGCCGGTGACGGTATTCGGCAGTGCCAGCACCGCGCGCTACGTCCGGGTAAGCCTCGACGCACTGCCAGCCCTGAGCAGCGCCACCCTGGTGTTCGATGCGCGCGACGTCAACCTGCTGCAGGCAGTGGTGCCGCCGCTGTCGGGTGCACGCCTGCAACAGGCGCTGCCGAACGTCGTCGAAGAACTCCTGTTGCAGGATGCGAACAGTTGCGCCTTTGCGCTCGGCCCACGGGTGGGTGGCGATGCCAGGCTGATCGCGGCGATCGACCGCGCCTGGCTCGAGTTCGTGGTCGGTGCGTTCGAGCGGCGCGGCGTTCGCGTGCAGGCGGCCTGGCCGGCGCAACTCGCCTTGCCGGTGGGCGCCAATCGCACCGCGCTAGCGTGCATCCATGACGGCCTGGCGCTGCGCAGCGGCCTGCTCGAAGGGATCGGCTGGAGCGCGTCGGCGGATCCCGACGGGCGCACCGAAGCGATCGTCGCCTTGATGGCCAACGCCGGTCGCTTGCCCGCGCCAACCGAACTGGTCGAGGCCCCCGCGCCGCTGGCCGTCAGTGCCGGCAAGGGCCAGGCTTCGAGCGGCCTGGCGGCGCGTGAGCTGCCTGCCGAATCGCCGCGCCTGCGCCGGCGACTGGCGGTGTTCGTCGAGGATGCCTCGTGGCAGGCGCCGGTACTGAAGGCGGCTGCACGCGCCGGTTTCGAGGCCGACATCCGCGCGCTGCCGTTTCCGCTGCCGGCGCCACTGGACTTGCTGGCAGCGCGCCAGGGCAGTGCCGCACAGCGCTGGTTTGCCGACGTCGACTGGTATGCCTGGCGCCGGCCGGCCGGCCTGGCGGCCGCCAGCGTTGCGGTGGCGCTGCTCGGGCTGAACCTGCACTGGGGCATGCTGGCCCAGGAACGCGACCAGTTGAAGGCGCAGATCGCCGGCACTTACCGGCAGGCCTTTCCCGGCAACCAGGCACTGGTCGACCCGCTGTTGCAGATGCGCCGCCAGGTCGCCGGCTTGCGCACCAGCGCCGGACAGGCCGGCCCCGACGACTTCGTGCCCCTGCTGGCGCGCTTTGCCCAGGCGCTGGGTGGCCAGGTCAACGACTCGCTGGGCGGGGTCGAGTTTCGGGAGGGCAAGCTGCGTGTGCGTTTCCAGCCGGGGTTCTACGAAGCGCGCTCGGTTCGTGACCTGCTGGTCAGCGCGGGACAACGGTTGGGGCTGTCGGTGAAATTCGACAGCGAGCGCGAGCCGACCGCCACCGTGGCACTGGCGCACTGAGCGATGATCGAGACTCTGCTGATTCGCTGGCGAATGCTCAGTGCGCGCGAGCGCCGCATCCTGATCGGGGGGGTGGCGCTGCTGTCCGCCGTGCTGGTGTGGCTGTTGTTGTTCGAACCCGCCTCGGCAGGGCGCCAGCGCTTGCGCGCCGAACTGCCGGAGCTGCGCAGCCAGCTGGCACAGATGGAGCAACTCGGCAGCGAGGCGCGCCAACTCGGTGCGGTGCCGGTCGGCAGTGATTCGGCGCAGGCGATCCAGGAACAATTGCAGCAATCGATTGCCAGCGCCGGACTCGCCCAGGGGCTGGCCAAGCTCTCGCATGGCAGCGGCCTGTTCGACCTGCAGTTCAAGAGCGTGCCTTACGCCGCCTGGCTTGCCTGGCTGGATTCGGCCGTGCGCGAGACGCGACTGCGCGTGGTCGATGCAGCGGTCACGCGCGAGGCGGGAGTCGGCATCGTGTCGGCCCGCCTTGCCCTCGAGTTGCCGCACGAGCGAGCCGCCCGGAGACCCTGATGAGGAAGGCTGCGGCGCGATCGCTGTGGTACCTGCTGGCCGGACTGGTCGGGGCCGCGCTCGCGGTGCTGGTGGCTGCGCCGGCCAGCTTCGTGGACCGCGGGCTTGCCGATGCCAGTGCCGGGCGTGTGCGCCTGGCCGAGGCGCAGGGATCGATCTGGAACGGATCGGGCCGCCTGGTGCTGGTCGATGTCGGCGCGCAGATCGATCAGCAGCGTTCGATTGCCGGCGTTGCCATTCCCGGGCGCATCAGCTGGAACCTGCACACCTGGCCGTTGCTGCTTGGCCAGGTCGACGCCGCCATCCACGTCGAGGGCATGGCGCAACCGGTGCGCGTGCGCGGCGGCTATGGCGAGTTGCGCGTCAGCGGCGGCTCGCTGACACTGCCGTCGGTCGATCTCGGACGGCTGGGGTCGCCATGGAATACCATCCGTCCCTCGGGTGCGCTCGGCCTGCGTTGGGAAAACCTCGTCCTGAAGCTCGGCGCAATCGAGGGCCGCGCACAGATCGAGCTGCGCGACGCTGCCTCGGCGATGACGCCGGTGCGTCCGCTGGGCAGCTACCGCGTCGAGGTGGTCGGCCAGGGCCGCCAGGCCGAACTGAGCATCCTGACGCTGGCCGGACCGCTACGCTTGCAGGGCAGCGGCAGCTTCAGTGCACAGGGCGGGCTGCGCTTCACGGCCGAGGCGAGCGCCGAGGCAGCGGAGCGGGCGCGCCTGCAGTCGTTCCTGGGCCTGATCGGGCGACGTGACGGCGAGCGGACGATCATCAAGATAGGGGCGTAATGGTGCCAAGCGATCACAGGCCAGGGCCTGCGCCGGGATCGGACCAGCGAACAGCGCGCGGGCGAAGGCTGTGGCGCGCGATCCGCAACCCGATGCGACGCTGCGTGCATCGCGGCCTGCTCGCGGCGATGGCGATCGCACTGGTGCTGGCCGGCACGACGGCGCCTGCGCAAACGGGCGCGGCGCGTGGTGCCGCGGCGTCGCCGGGCACTGACACGATCACGCTGAACTTCCGCGATGCCGACATCGACTCGGTGGTGGGCGCTTTCGGACACCTGCTCGATCGCACCTTCGTGATCGATCCGCGCGTGCGCGGCAAGATGACGCTGGAGACGCCGCGACCGGTCACGCGCGCACAGGCCTGGCAGTTGCTGCAGGCGGCCCTGCGCGCGCAGGGCTTCGCGGTAGTGGAGACCGGCACCTTGATCAAGGTAGTGCCCGAGGCCGACGCCAAGCTGCAGGCCACGCCGGTGACGGCCGGGCGCTCGCCGTCGGCGGCCGGCGACCAGGTGGTGACGCAGATCTTCCGGCTCAACTACGAATCGGCGACCAACCTCGTCCCGGTGCTGCGGCCGCTGATTTCACCCAACAACACCATCGTGGCGTACCCCAACAACAACTCGCTGGTGGTGACCGACTACGCGGCCAACCTGCAGCGCATCGCACGCATCATCGCGACGCTCGACAGCCCCTCCACCGGCGAAGTCGAGGTGATTCCGGTGGAAAATGCCGTGGCGACCGACATCGCGGTGGCCGTGGCGCGCATCCTCGAGGACCCGTCGCGCGGCGGACCCGGCGCGCAGGTCGATGCCGGCCAGCGGGTGAGCGTGATGGCCGATCCGCGCATCAATTCGATTCTCGTGCGCGCGTCCAGTCCGGCTCGCCTGAACCTGGCCAAGAGCCTGATTGCGCGGCTCGATGTGCCCAGTGCGCGTCCGGGCAACATCAACGTGGTGTATCTGCGCAATGCCGAGGCCGTGAAGCTGGCGCAAACGCTGCGCGGCGTGCTCGGCGGCCAGGGCGGTTTCGGCGGCGCGGCAGAGCCCCTGGGCAGCGCGCAAACGCCGCCCGGTCAGGCTCCGCAGGGCTCGGCGCTGCAACCGGGCGCCCCCGGCGGTGCGCAGATGCAGAGTGCCGCCGCCACGCCGCTGCAGGCATCGAGCAACGCGCCCGTCACCGTCCAGGCGGGCGGAGCGATCATCGCTGCCGATCCGTCGACCAATTCGCTGATCATCACCGCACCCGAACCGGTATACCGGAACCTGCGCGCCGTCATCGACAAGCTGGATGCGCGGCGCGCGCAGGTGTACATCGAGTCGCTGATCGTCGAGATCAGTGCCGACAGGGCCGCCGAACTCGGCGTGCAGTGGCAGTTCCTCGGCTCCCCGCAAGGCACCACCCGCGGCTTCGGCGGCACCAACCTGTCGGCGCGCGGCAGCGGCGCCAACATCCTCGACGTGGCAGCCAACCCGGCTTCGGTCGGTCCCGGCCTGAACCTGGGCGTGGTACGCGGCACGATCAAGGTGCCTGGCGTGGGCGAGATCCTGAACCTGGGTTTTCTCGCGCGCGCACTCGAAAGCGACGCCAACGCCAACATTCTCGCCACGCCCAACCTGCTTACGCTGGACAACGAGGAGGCGCGCATCATCATCGGCCAGAACGTGCCCTTCATCACCGGGCAGTACTCGACGAACGCGACCACTGGCGCCTCGCTCAACGCGTTCCAGACCATCGAGCGCAAGGACGTCGGCACGACGCTGCGCGTCAAGCCGCAGGTCTCCGAGTCGGGCACGGTCAAGCTGCAGATCTTCCAGGAGGTCTCCAGCGTGCAGAACACCACGCTGGCGGCGGGGATCATCACCAACCGGCGCGCCATCGAATCCAACGTGCTGGTCGACGACGGCCAGATCATCGTGCTCGGCGGACTGATCGAGGATCGCATCGAGGGCAGCGTCGACAAGGTGCCCGGCCTGGGCGACGTGCCGGTGTTCGGCCAGTTGTTCCGCTACGACTCGCGCAAGCGCACCAAGACGAACCTGCTGGTGTTCCTGCGCCCGGTGATCGTTCGCGACGGAGCCGATGCGCGCGGCATCACCGCCGATCGCTACGACTACATCCGGGCGGTGCGTGGCGATGCGGCGCTGCCGCCGCACTGGGCCTTGCCGGACTTCAAGGCGACGCCGCTGCCGGAGATGTCGGCGCCACTGCGGCAGGGCGCAGGTGCGGGAACGCCGCCCGCGAGTTCGCGCGGCGACGCGCCGGCGCCCGCCGTGCCGGGGCTGGCGGGGTCGCCGTCCGGGGCGCCGGCGCCAGCATCCCAGCCGCCGGCACCGGTGTCGAACTCGCGCCCGAGCACGGTGATCCAGACCGCGCCGAACGAGGTGGTGGTGCCGCTGCGCCCGGGCACCTCCCTCGTGCAGCCGGCTGCCGACTGAACCCGCCCGACATGGCCATCGTCTCGCCGGCACGCTACGTTCCGTACGGCTTTGCGCGTACCCACCAGGTGCTGGTGGCGGGCGTCTCCGGTGACGCAGTGGAGGTGTGGATCTGCGATCGCACGCCGCGCCAGGCGCTGGCCGAGATCTCGCGAATCCTGCCGTTGCGACTGATCACCGTGCACAAGCCCGAGGCCGAACTGGGCACGGCGATCTCGCGCGCGTACTCGCAGCAGGAAGGCTCGGCAGCGTCGGTGGTCGACGAGGTCGAAAGCGATCTCGATCTGTCGCGCCTGCTGCAGGACATCCCGAAGATCGAGGACCTGCTGGAAGCCGAGGACGATGCGCCGATCATCCGCATGATCAATGCGCTGCTCACGCAGGCGAGCCGCGACGGTGCCTCCGACATCCACGTCGAACCCTTCGAGAGTTCGTCGCTGGTGCGCTTCCGGATCGACGGCACGCTGCGCGACGTGGTGCGTCCGCGCCGCGAACTGCATGCGGCGCTGGTGTCGCGCATCAAGATCATGGCGCAGCTCGACATTGCCGAGAAGCGGCTGCCGCAGGATGGACGCATCACCCTGCGCATCGGCGGGCGTCCGATGGACGTGCGGGTCTCGACCTTGCCCACCGGGCACGGCGAGCGGGTGGTGTTGCGCCTGCTCGACAAGGAGGCGGGCCGCCTCGACCTGACGAAGCTCGGGCTGAGCGCCGATTCGCTGGCTGCCTTCGATCGCCTGGTGCGCCAGCCGCACGGCATCGTGCTCGTCACCGGGCCCACCGGCTCGGGCAAGACCACGACGCTGTACGCCGCGCTGGGGCGGCTCGACTCGACCACCACCAACATCCTCACCGTCGAAGACCCGATCGAATACGATCTCGATGGCATCGGCCAGACGCAGGTCAATGCGCGCATCGACATGAGCTTCGCCAAGGCGCTGCGCTCGATCCTGCGCCAGGACCCGGACGTGGTCATGATCGGCGAGATCCGCGATCTCGAAACGGCGCAGATCGCGGTGCAGGCTTCGCTCACCGGACACCTGGTGCTGGCCACGCTGCACACCAACGACGCGGTCTCGGCGGTCACGCGGCTGATCGACATGGGCATCGAGCCGTTCCTGCTGTCCTCGTCGCTGCTGGGCGTGCTCGCCCAGCGCCTGGTGCGCAAGCTGTGCCTGCAGTGCCGACAGCCCGATCCGCTCACCGGCGGCTGGCGTGCGGTCGGCTGCCTGGCCTGCAACCGTACCGGCTTCCAGGGGCGCACCGGCATCTACGAACTGTTCGTGGTCGACGATGCCTGCCGTGGCCTGATCCATCGCAATGCTGCCGAAGGCGAGATCCGCGCCGCCGCGCTGCGCACCGGCATGCGCACCATGCGCGACGATGGACAACGCTGGATCGACGCCGGCGTGACCGCGGCCGACGAAGTGGTGCGCGTCACGCGCGACTGAGCCAAGCCGTGCCGGCCTATCGTTACGAAGCTGCCGACCTTGCCGGTCAGCTCGCGCGCGGCGTCGTCGATGCGGATTCCCCGCGCCACGCGCGCCACCTGCTGCGTGATCGCGGCCTGACTCCGCTCGAAGTCGATCCGGTGCAGGCCAGCGGAGCGGCAGGCGCGAGCCGACGCAGCTTCGCCGGCCGCATCGGTGCCGCCGAACTTGCGCTGGCCACGCGCCAGCTGGCCAGCCTGCTGTCGGCGCGACTGCCGATCGAGCAGGCGCTGAACGCGGTGGTCGAACAGGCCGATCGCCAGGCGGTGCGCGACCGCTTCGCGGCGGTACGCAGCGAGGTGATCGGCGGCCAGACGCTGGCGCAGGCGCTGGCGAAGTTCCCGCGTGACTTTCCCGACGTCTATCGGGCGCTGGTGTCGGCCGGTGAACAATCGGGCGACCTCGCACTGGTGATGAGCCGGCTCGCCGATTACGTCGAATCGCGCACGGCGCTGTCGCAGCGGATCATGCTGGCGTTCACCTATCCCGCCATCGTCACTGCGGTGGCCTCGCTGGTGATCATCGCCTTGCTCACCTATGTGGTGCCGCAGGTGGTCGGCGTGTTCACGCAGACGCGCCAGGCCTTGCCCCTGCTTACCGTGATGCTGATCGCAAGTTCGGATTTCGCGCGCAATTGGGGCCTGTGGGTGCTTGCGGCCGCGCTGGCCGGCCTGGCGGCGTTTCGCCTCATGCTGCGCTCGCCCAGCTTTCGCCTGTCGTGGGATCAGCGCATGCTCGCGCTGCCGATCGTGGGGCGCCTGATCCGCGGCCTGAACACCACCCGCTTCGCTTCGACGCTGGGCATCCTCACCACCAGCGGCGTGCCGCTGATCCGCGCGCTGGAGGCGGGCGCCCGCACGCTGTCGAACGAAGCCATGAAGCAAAACGTGCACGATGCGATCTCGCGCGTGCGGGAAGGCGCGCCGCTGTCGCGTGCACTCAAGGCCGGTGGTCGCTTCCCGCCGATGATGATCCACATGATCGCCAGCGGCGAGGCGACCGGAGAACTGCCGGCCATGCTCGAGCGCACCGCCGTCACGCTGTCGCAGGAAACCGAACGGCGCGCGCTCATGCTCACCGGCTTGCTCGAACCGCTGCTGATCCTGCTGATGGGCGCCGTGGTGCTGGTGATCGTGCTGGCCGTGATGCTGCCGATCATCGAAATCAATCAGCTGGTACGCTGACGTGGCGCGCGTGCGCGCCGTCGGCGGCGGGCCGTATTCGCTGCTGGTCGTCGCCCTGGCCGCCGGCATCGCGACGGTCGGGGCGACGATCTTCGCGATCTCGCCGCTGCTCGCGGATATCGCAGCGAGCTTTGCCATTGCACCGGCGCAGGCAGGCAGCCTGATCGGTGCCTACGGCCTGGCCATGGCGGTGGTCGCGCCGGCGGTTGGCCTCTTTTCGCGCCGTGTGCCGCGGGTGTGGGTGATCGTTGCAGGCTTGCTGCTGTTTGCGATGGTCTGGCTGGCCGCCGGCGCCGCGCAGCGCTTCCCGGTGCTGCTGGTGCTCACGCTGCTGGCCGGCGCCGCCACCGGTGCGGTGGTGCCGGCGACCTATGCCTACGCGGGCGACCTTTCCTCGTTCAGCGATCGCGGGCGCATGATGGGCCGCATTGTCAGCGGCTGGTCGGTGGCGATCCTGCTGGTGGTGCCGCTGATGGCGCTGGCCTCGCAGGCGATCGGCTGGCAACGTGCCTTCGCCGGCCTGGCCGTTGCGGCGCTGCTTGCCGCGCTGGTGCTGGCACTGGCGCCGCGCCCGGCGCACGAGTTGTCCGACCAGGCGGAGGCCAGGCTGCCGGTCGGACCCAGCCTGCGGCGCGTGCTCTCGCACCGTCCGACGCTGATCGTGCTCGCCGTCAATTGCATCGACATGGGCGCGTTCTACGCGGTCTATGCCTTCATCGGCAGCGAATTGCGCCGCGTCAACGACTGGGGCGCGGCGCCGGCCGGCCTGATGATTGCCGCATACGGCGTGGGCCTGCTGTTCGTCACGCTCAACGGCCGCCTGATCGACCGGATCGGCAAGACGCGCAGCGCGATCGGTGCGCTGTGCGCCCTGTGCGCAGTGCTCGGCGGATTGCCGTGGTTGCTGGCCACGCCGATGTGGCTGGTTGCAGGCATGGTGCTGTGGGGATTCGTGCAGGGGGCCTTCTTCACCGCCATCACGGCGCTGGCGACCGAGCAGATTCCCGGCTTGCGCGGCGTGGTGACAGCCATGCTGAGCGGCTCGACCTATCTCGGAGTGACCTTGTTTTCGCCGCTGGCCGTCACCCTGTACCAGGGCTGGGGCTTCGCCGTGGTTGGCTATGTGAGCGGCCTGGCGTGCCTGCTGGCCGCCGCCGTGCTGGCCTGGTCGGGGGCGCAGGTGGCGGCGGTCGAGGCGAGTCCCGGATCGAACGCGACCCCTTCCCGAAGCTAGAATCGCACGGCGCCGGCGTAGCCGGTCAATTCGAGGTAGCCGCGTCCGACCCGACGGCCGGCTTCGTGCACGCTCACCGCGCCCTCCCAGTAGATCGTGCCGACGCTGGCGCGAGCATCCAGCTCCTGGTCATCGAACAGCGGCTCGAGTTCGAGCGTGCGCACGCCCACCTGCAGGCGCATCGAGACCGGATAGCGCGCGCCGCTGCGCGCGGAGCGCCAGAAGCGCAGCGGCGTGAACAGCGGCGTCGGATCGGGTACCGGCATACGACCCTGGCGGTCGATCCAGCGCGCCTGCGCCCATGGTGCGCCGGCATCGCCGTGCCGGATGCGAAACGCCATCAGCGCCGACCCGTCGTCGAAATTCAAGCCGACCCAGTCCCAGCCCTCGGCGTGGCGATCGAGGATCTCGCTGGACCACTCGTGATCGAGCCAGGCGATGCCTGCCACGGGTGCCTCGAGCGAGCCGCTCGCAATCCGGCCCGAGACGCGCAGTTGCGGCCGGCTGTAGTAGTAGCTCGCCTGCTGGACCAGCGGACCCTTGCGCGAGAAGCCGGCTTCGCCTTGCAGCACCGGCGCACTTGCCGGCGTGAACGCGAGATCGAGCGCCAGTTGCACATCGGCCAGGCTGGTGCGGTAGTGATCGTCGGGCTGGCGCGCAAGCGACCAGTTGCCGATCGAGATCGCCGTGTCGACGCTCGATGCCTCGGCGAGCCCGAAGCCGCTGCGCGCCGCACGCTGCGCATGCACCAGGCGCGTGCGCTCGGGCAGCGCCAGTGCCGCATGGGCGAACAGCAGCTGGGTCGGAGCGAAGCGGCTGGGATCGGCCGGATCGTGGCGCGTGCGCGCGCGAAAGAAGGTGACCTGCACGCCAGCCGGTTCGTCCCGATGAGCGCCAGCCAGTCGTTTCAGCCAGCCGGTCAGGTACCACCACTCGGTGCGATACAGTGCATGGGCACCGTGATCATGCGGAAACACGATCGGCACGCCGCGCCGCACCGACGGATAGAACGACTCGTCGCTCGCGCCGGCGACCGGCGCCCACGACGAGGGCAAAGCCGCGCCGAGGCTGGCGCGGGCGATGAAGCGGCGGCGCGACAACTTGCTCACCAGTCCTCCCGGATCGAGCGCAGCGGCGCCTCGGAACTGGCGTAGCGTGACGCCAGCAGCGCACTGCCCACGCCCAGCGCGAGCAGTGCAGTTGCGCTGGCGCCCAACAACCCGAGTGGCCAGGACAATTGCATGGTCCAGTGAAACGACTGGGGGTTGACCCGGTAGACCAGCACCAGCGCCAGCATCGTCCCCAGCAGTGCGCCCCAGGCGACGGCGGCGGTGATCTGCAGCGCCGCCTCGCCAGCGAACAACAGCGCGATGTCGTGCCGGCGCAGGCCCAGGTGGCGCAGCACGCCGAACTCGTGCGCGCGTGCCAGCCCTTCGGCAGCCCAACTCGACGCGACGCCGAACAGCGCCACCAGAATGGCGATTGCCTCCAGCGCATAGGTGACCGCGAAGCTGCGATCGAAGATGCGCAGCGAGCGCTCGCGCAGCTGTCCGGTGGTACGCAACTCCAGTCCCGGCACGTCGGACAGCGCGCGCCGAACCGCAAGCACGCCGAGTTCGGGCGACAGCGACGGGTCGAACCACAGCGCGACGTCGCTGGTCGAGCGGTCGCCGGTGAAGGCGCGATAGTCATCGATCGATAGCGCGATCGCGCCGTGCTGGCGCGCGTAGTCGCGCCATACGCCGGCGACGAAGAATGGCCGGCCCGACCCGGCGCCGATATGCGGCAGCGGCAGGCTGATGAGCATGCCCGGCTCGAAACCATACAGGTCGACCATCGCTTCGCTCACATAGATCGCAATGGTGCCGGCGGGCGCCTTGTGCAATGCGCCGGTGATCGGCAGGCGCTCCTGCGGTTGCTGTGCATCGATGCTGCGTGCGAGCAGGGTGACCGGCGGTTGCGCGGCGTCGAGGGTGAGTGCCAGGGTGCGCAGGAATTCCAGCCGTTTCACGCCCGGCACGGCTGCCAGGCGCTGGCGCAGTCCGGCATCGATGGCCGCGCCAGCCGCGCCGGAGGCGATGCGCCCGTAGGCCTGCGCCGGCAGCACGATCTGCAGCCAGTGCTCCACCGAATCGCGAAAGCTGGTCACCATGATCGCCATCGCGGCGGCCAGCGCAAAGCTGGCCACGACGCCCGACATGGCCGCTGCGGCGCTGCCGGGCGCACCGGCGAGCCGGTTCACGGCCAGCCACGCGATCGGATGGCGTGCCAGGCGCAGGGCCAGGCGTGCCAGGCCGCGCCGGCTCGCGTACACCAGGTGCGGCACCAGCGCGATGCCACCGGCCAGCCAGGCCGCGATGGCGACGTAGGACGGCCACGGCAGGCCGTCCACCGGCGGCATGGCCAGCAGGATCGCACCCCCCGCGAAGCAGGCCAGCGGCCAGGCGAGCCGCCTCGGCCCGGTGCGCACGCGCAAGGTCTCCTCGATGCTGCCGGCGCGCAGCGCGCGTGCGGCCGGCAAGCGATGCGCTGCGCGCGCCGGTGCGATGCTGCCGGCGAGCGCGGTGATGACACCGGCTGCGGCCAGTCCGGCGATGGCGAGCAGGTCGAGGTCCAGCGTCGGCTTGCTGCCGGCGAAGTAACCGCCGCCCAGGTCGCCACCCGACCAGGCCAGCAAGGCGGCGGCCAGGGCGACGCCGCCGATTGCCCCGAGCGCGGCACCAGCCACGCCGAGCACCAGCGCCTGGCCGAGCACCTGCAGGACGGCCAGTCGCGCGCCACCGCCGAGCACGCCCAGCAGTGCAAGTTCGCGCTGTTGGCGCGCGACTGCCAGTGCCAGCGTTGCATGGACGATGTAGCCACCGGTGAACAGCGCCACCAGGGCCAGCACGTTCAGGTTCACGCGGTAGGCTCGCGACAGGTTGGACATGCGTTGGCGTGATGAACTCGGGCCCGCCCACACGACATCGGGCGGCAGGGCGTCGGACCAGCGCATGCGCACGCGCTCCGCGTCGGCGCCGTCGGCGAAGCGCAAGTCGATGCGCGACAGGCGCCCGAGCCAGCCCAGGCGCCACTGCAGGGTGGCGATGTCCATGACCGCCAGGCGCTGGCCTGAGGCCACGCCGGGCAGGCGGCCCGCGATGTGCAGGGTCACTACCTGCGCGCCTGCGCGCACGCGCAACTCATCGCCCACCGAGCGCGACAGTGCAAGCAGCGCGGCGTTGGACAGGAAGATGGTGTCGTCGCCGAACAGCGCGGATGCCGATCCGCCTGCGTCGGCACCGTCGACCGCCGGTACCAGCGCCGGCGTGACCAGCGCAGCGCGCAGGACATCGAGACCGATGATGCGCAAGGCGCCAGCGTCGGCGCCGGGGTCGGCCAGCGCGAATTCGGCCTCGATCACGGGACTCGCAATGATGTCCGGGTCGGCCGCCAGCCGCGCGTACAGGCGCTCATCGAAGTCATTGGCGCGCGCCCGCACCTGCGCCTGTGCCTCGCCGTTGATGACGCTCAAGGCGGTAGTGAACTCGGCGAGTGCACTGTGGTTGACCAGCTGGATCGCCAGCGCGAGTGCCACGCCGATCGCAATCGCGACCACTGCCGTCAAGGCGCGTGGACGTTGCGCGCGCCATTGCGCGCGCCACAACCACCCGAGCAGCGCAATGCGGCCATCGGCATGCCAGGCGCATCGGCGCCGCTGCGCCTCGACGCTGGTGCCGGACGGTGCGCCCGTCACCGGCTCGTCCCGGGTTGTGCCACCAGGCGGCAATGTTCGAGCCGCAGGCGCCGATGCGCGATGGCGGCTGCCTGCCCGGAGTGTGTCGCCATCAGCAGCGTGGCCCCGCTGGCTTCGACCATCGCGGCGATCAGCGTCAGCGCGCCGTCAGCGGTGGCCGGATCGAGGTTGCCGGTGGGCTCGTCGGCCAGCACCAGCGCGGGCGCGTGGACCAGCGCGCGCGCCAGCGCCACCCTTTGCTGTTCACCGCCCGACAGCGAGCGCGGCCAGGCGCGGCCGCGCTCGCCGAGCCCGACGCGCGCAAGCATCGCGGCGGCACGCGCCAGGGCCTGGGCTGCCGGCACCCCCTGGAGCAGCAGCGGCACGGCGACGTTGCTCACCGCGTCCAGATGCGGCAGCAGGTGGAAGGCCTGGAACACGAAGCCGACATTCGTGCGTCGGAACAGCGCCGCATCGTCGGGGCCCAGGGCGGAGACTTCGATGCCGGCGACGTGCACCGTTCCGGCATCGACCGGTTCGAGCCCCGCGACGAGATTGAGCAGGGTCGACTTGCCGCTGCCGGATTCGCCCAGCAGTGCGACGCGTTCGCCGCGCCCGACGCGCATCGATACCCCGGCCAGCACGACCCGCCCCGCGAAGGCCTTGTCCACCGCGCGCAACTCGATCGCGGCAGGGGCGCCCGAGTCGATGCCGGGATCGGTGGCGATCGGGCCGGGCATCGATGGCCTGTTACCGGCTCGCCCGCGGCGTCAGGGCCGCACTTCGATGCCCGGTTCGCCGCTCACCAGCTCGCCGATCTCGCAGGCCTCGTCGAAGCCGTCGCGCTGAAACGCCTGCAGGACTTCCTCGAGCGCCTCGGGCGCGCAGGCCACCAGCAGGCCCCCGGAAGTCTGCGGATCGGTCAGCAGCGCCCGCTGTGCACCGTCGCTGGCCTCGACCAGGTGCACCGCCTGCCCGTAGGCGGCCCAGTTGCGCGCCGAGGCGCCGGTGACGAAGCCGCGCGCGATCAACTCGTCGACGCCGTCCATGCGCGGCACGGCCGCCGCCGACACGCGCGCGGCGACACGCGCGCCACGGCACATCTCGAGCAGATGCCCGAGCAGGCCGAAGCCGGTGACGTCGGTGAGGGCATGTACGCCGTCGAGGGCAGACAGGGCGATCCCCGGAGTGTTCAGGCGCGTGGTGGTGGCGATCATCGCGGCATAGCCCGCGTCCGGCAGTTGCTGCTTCTTCAGTGCCGACGACATGATCCCCACGCCGAGCGGCTTGCCCAGCACCAGGCGATCGCCCGGGCGTGCACCCGAATTGCGCTTGATGTGATCGGGGCGCGCCAGGCCGATCGCGACCAGGCCGTAGATCGGCTCCACCGAATCGATGGTGTGGCCGCCGGCGATCGGAATGCCGGCGGAGGCGCACACGGACTCCCCGCCTTCGAGGATTGCGCGGATCGTTGCCAGCGGCAGGCGCTCGACAGGCATCGCGACCAGCGCCAGCGCCATGATCGGACGCGCGCCCATCGCGTAGACATCGGACAGCGCGTTGGTGGCGGCGATACGGCCGAAGTCGAAGGGATCGTCGACGATCGGCATGAAGAAATCGGTGGTGGCGACCAGTGCGTGCTCGTCGTCGATCTTCCAGACCGCGGCATCGTCGGCCGTTTCGATGCCGACCAGCAACTGGGGCGGCACGGGCAGGCTCGACGTGCGCCGCATGAGTTCGGACAGGACGCCAGGTGCGATCTTGCAGCCGCAACCACCCCCGTGCGAAAACGATGTCAGCCGCGGTGTCGCGGCCAGGTCCGGGGCGCTCATGGGCGCGCGGTCAGGATTCCGCCCGTGACCTGGCTGAAACCGGCGTCCACATAGGTGATCTCGGCGGTGATCCCGGCCGCGAGGCTCGACAGCAGGAACGCCGCCACGTTGCCGACGTCCTCGATGGTGACGTTGCGCCGCAGCGGCGCGTTGTTCGACACGTAGTCGAGGATCTTCGAGAAATCCTTGATGCCGCTGGCCGCAAGCGTGCGGATCGGTCCGGCCGAGATGCCGTTGACGCGGATCCCGCGCGGACCGAGGTCGTCGGCAAGGTAGCGCACTGCCGCTTCCAGGCTGGCCTTTGCCAGGCCCATGGTGTTGTAGTGCGGTACGACGCGCACCGCGCCGAGATAGGTGAGGGTGAGCATGGCGGCGGCGCGCCCGCGCATCAGCGGTTCGGCGGCCTTGGCCAGTGCGACGAAACTGTAGGCCGAGACGTCATGGGCGATCCGGAACGCCTCGCGACTGGCGCCGTCGAGGAATTCGCCGGCGATCGCCTCCCTGGGCGCGTAGGCGATGGCGTGCACCATTCCGTCGAGGTGATCCCACTTCCGGCCGAGCGAGGCGAACAGCGCTTCGATCTGCGCATCCTCGGAGACGTCGCAGGGAAACACCAGCGATGAATCGAATCCTGCAGCCATTTCGGTGACACGATCCAGGAAGCGCTCGTTCTGGAACGTGAAGGCGAGTTCGGCGCCTTGCTCGCGACAGGCTTTCGCGATGCCAAAGGCGATCGAGCGGTTCGATAACAGCCCGGTGATCAGGATGCGCTTGCCGGCCAGGAAGCCCATTCGGGGTCTCCGCTAGAATCTTCGACGATGAACATTGTCGCATGCGCGTCGCAGCGGGAGCCTGCCTCCGGACAGCCCCCGACACGCCGCCACCCAGGCTTGCACCCCGCGCAGCGCATGGTGGCTTCGCTGCTGCTCGCCGCTACCCTGCTGCTGGCTGCAGCGGCCGCACTGTGCTGGCCGGCGCCGGCACTGGCGGCGTATGCCCTGGCCTGGGGCGATACGCCGAAGTACCCGCCTGGCTTCGACCATTTCGACTACGTGAATCCCGATGCGCCCAGGGGCGGCACGCTGAACCTGCCAGGCTACGGTTCGTTCGACAAGCTCAATCCGTTCACGCTGCGCGGCATGGCCGCCGATGGTCTGGCCACGCTGATGTTCGAGACCCTTGCCGTGGCCAGCGAGGATGAGCCGTTTTCGATGTACGGCTTGCTGGCCGACGACATGGACTTCGCGGCCGATGGCCTGTCGATCACCTTCCACCTGAATCCGGCAGCGCGCTTCTGGAACGGCGATCCGGTCACAGCCGAGGATGTCAGGTTTTCGTTCGAGGCGCTCACCGGACGCCTGGCGCACCCGCGCTTTCGCCAGTATTTCGGCGACGTCGCGCGCGTGGTGGTGGTCGACGCAGGCACCGTGCGCTTCGAGTTTCGCCGCCGCAATCACGAACTGCACATGATCATCGGACTGCAACTGCCGGTGTTCTCGCACAAGTGGGGCGCCGGGCAGGCATTCGACCGCGTGGTGCAGGACGAGCCGATCACCAGCGGCCCGTACCGGATCGAGCGCTTCGACTGGGGCAAGACGATCTCGTTCCGGCGCAATCCGCACTACTGGGCACGCGAGCTGAACGTGCGCCGCGGCATGTTCAACTTCGATCGCGTCGTCTACAAGTACTTCAAGGACGAGACGGCTCGCCTGGAGGGTTTCAAGGCGGGCGAATTCGACTGGGTGCTCGAGAACTCGGCGAAGAACTGGGCGCGCGGCCACGTCGGGCGCCGCTACGACTCGGGCGAAATCGTCAAGGAGCAGTTCGCCCACTCCAATTCCGCCGGCATGCAGGGTTTCGTGCTCAACACGCGGCGAGCGCTGTTCACCGATGTGCGGGTGCGCCACGCGCTGGCCCTGGCGATGGACTTCGAGTGGATGAACCGGCAGGTGTTCTACGGGCAGTACGTGCGCAGCCCGAGCTATTTCACCAACAGCGAGATGGAGGCGAGGGGCTTGCCCTCGCCGGCCGAACTGGCGCTGCTCGAGCCGTATCGCGCCCGGCTCGATCCGCTCGTATTCGGTCCGGCCATCCTGCCGCCGCGCACCGATCCGCCGTCGAGCCTGCGCCAGAACCTCAGGCGCGCGCTCGAATTGCTTGCGCAGGCTGGCTGGAACGTCGATGGCGAAGGCGTGCTGCGCGACGCGTCGGGGCGTGCCTTCGAGTTCGAGATCCTGAGCTATTCCAGCGGCCTGGAACGCATTGCCGTGCCCTGGGTGCGCAACCTCGAAAAACTCGGCATCGCCGCGCGCCTGCGGGTCACCGACCCGGCGCTGTACCAGAAGCGCATGGACGAATTCGACTTCGACGTGGCCGTCCAGTTGCTGGCGGCGAGCCAGACGCCAGGCAACGAGTTGCTCGAACGCTTCACCTCGGCTGCCGCCGGCGTCAATGGGTCCGACAACCTGGCCGGCGTGCGCGATCCGGTAGTCGATGCGCTGGTGCAGACGCTGTTGCGCAGCCACACGCGAGCCGAACTGGTGGCGACGGCGCGTGCCCTCGACCGCGTCCTGCGTGCCGGCTGGTACCTGGTGCCGCACTTCCATGCGCCGACCCACCGGGTCGCCTGGCGCAGCCGCCTCGCGCATCCGGCGCACCTGCCGCTGTACTACGCAGCCGAAACCTGGCTGCTCGAGACCTGGTGGGAGAAGCCCTGATGGCCGCTTACGTCGCCAAGCGCCTGCTGCTGATGATCCCGACGCTGATCGGGATCCTGCTGGTGTCCTTCGTCATCATCCAGTTCGTGCCGGGCGGGCCGGTCGAGCAACTGGTGCGCGAGTTGCGCGGCGGCGGACTCGGTGGCGAGGTCGCCACGACCGGTGGCGTGTATCGGGGCGCGCAGGGTGTCGAGCCCGAGCAGATCGCCGAATTCCGCAAGATGTACGGCTTCGACCGGCCGGCGCCCGAACGCTTCCTCGAAATGCTGCGCCGCTACGCGGTGTTCGACCTGGGCAGCAGCTACCAGCATCACAAGGGCGTCTGGGCGCTGATGCTCGAGAAGCTGCCGGTGTCGATCAGTCTCGGGATCTGGAGCTTCCTCATCGTCTACCTGGTGTCGATTCCGCTCGGCATTGCCAAGGCGGTACGCCACGGCAGCCGCTTCGACCTGTGGACCTCGATGGCGATCCTCGCCGGCTATGCGATCCCGGGCTTCGTACTCGGCGTGCTGCTGCTGGTGCTGTTCGGCGGGGGCAGTTTCTGGCAGGTCTTCCCCTTGCGCGGGCTCACCTCGGACGACTTCGCCGGGCTGTCGCCGGTCGGCAAGGTGCTCGATTACTTCTGGCACCTGGCGATGCCGCTGGCCTGCCTGACCGTCGGCAGCTTCGCGGTCACCACGATGCTGACCAAGAACACCTTCCTCGAGGAGATCCGCAAGCAGTACGTGCTTGCGGCGCGGGCCAAGGGCGCCAGCGAGCAACGCGTGTTCTACCGGCACGTGTTCCGCAACGCGATGATCCCGCTGGTGACCGCGTTTCCGGCCGCCTTCGTCGGTGCCTTCTTCACCGGATCGCTGCTCATCGAGACGCTGTTCTCGCTCGACGGCCTCGGCCTGCTGTCGTACGAGGCGGTGATCCGGCGCGACTACCCGGTGGTGCTCGGCACACTCTACGTTTTCTCGCTGCTGGGCCTGCTCACCAAACTGGTCACCGACCTCGCCTACACCTGGGTCGATCCGCGCGTGAAATTCGGGACCAGCGGCTGATGGCTGCCCGTGCCTCGCTGTCCCCCGGGCGGCGCGCCTGGTTGCGCTTTCGCGCCAACCGCCGCGGTTACTGGTGCCTGTGGATCTTTCTGGCGGTGTTCGGTGTGAGCATGCTGGCCGAAGTGCTGTCCAATGACCGGCCGATCGTCGTGCGCTACGAGGACCACTGGTACTGGCCGCTGTGGCGCTACTACCCGGAGACCACATTCGGTGGCGATTTCCGCACCGCCACCGACTATCTCGATCCGTTCATCCGCGAGCGCCTCTCGAAGGGTTCCAACTGGGTGTTGTATCCGCCGAATCCGTACCGCTTCGACACCATCAACTATTTCGCTCCCAGCCCCAACCCGGCGCCACCTTCGCGCGTCAACCTGCTGGGCACCGACGATCGCGGCCGCGACGTGCTGGCGCGCCTGCTGTACGGCTTTCGCATCTCGGTGCTGTTCGGGCTGGCGCTCACCTCCATTGGCGTGGCTGCGGGCATTGCCGCCGGCGCCGTCCAGGGCTACTTCGGCGGGCGCATCGACCTGGCGTTCCAGCGCCTGATCGAGGTGTGGGGCTCGATTCCCGAGTTGTACCTGCTGCTGATCCTCGCCTCGATCTTCGAACCGAGCATCTGGATCCTGCTCGCGATCCTGTCGGTGTTCGGGTGGATCGGCCTGTCCGACTATGTGCGCGCCGAGTTCCTGCGCAACCGCCAGTTGGAATACGTAACCGCCGCGCGTGCGCTCGGCCTGTCGAGCCTGCAGATCATCCGCCGCCACGTGCTGCCGAATTCGCTCACCCCGGTGATTGCCTTCCTGCCGTTTCGCATGAGCGCGGCCATCGTGGCGCTCACCAGCCTCGATTTCCTGGGGCTCGGCGTGCCCTCGTCCACGCCGAGCCTGGGCGAGTTGCTGGCCCAGGGCAAGTCCAATCTCGACGCATGGTGGATTTCGCTGGGCACCTTCGGGGTGCTGGTCGGCACGCTGATGCTGCTGATCTTCATCGGCGAGGCGCTGCGCGACGCACTCGATACGAGGCGGGGCTGAATGGACGCGCGTCCCGACGGCGAGGAGCGCGGCGCGTCACTGCTGGCAATCGATGCGCTGACGGTCGACTTCAGCACCGCCAGCGGCAGCGCGCGCGTGGTCGACGGCATCGACTTGCGGATCGGCCACGGCGAGAAGTTCGCCCTGGTCGGCGAGTCGGGGTCGGGCAAGACGGTGACCGCCTTGTCGCTGCTGCGCCTGAATGCCGATGCCCGCTACGGCGGGCGCATCGAGTTCGCGGGCCGCGACCTGCTGGCCTGCCCGGAGCGCGAGATGCGCGGCGTGCGCGGGCGCGAGATCGCCATGATCTTCCAGGAGCCGATGACGGCGCTCAATCCGCTGTATCCGATCGGCGTGCAGATCTGCGAGGCGATCGAACTGCATGAGGGCCTGACGCGCTCGCAGGCCGCACGCCGCGCCGTCGAGTTGCTCTCGCGCACGCAGGTGCCCGAGCCGCAGCGGCGCTTCGGCAGCTTTCCGCACCAGCTCTCGGGCGGGCAGCGTCAACGGGCGATGATCGCGATGGCGCTGGCCTGCAGGCCGAAGCTGCTGATTGCCGACGAACCCACCACCGCGCTCGACGTCACCATCCAGCGCCAGATCGCCAAGCTGCTCGACGAATTGCAGCGCGAGACCGGAATGTCGGTGTTGCTGATCACGCACGACCTGCCCCTGGTGCGCTCGTTTGCCGATCGGCTGGCGGTGATGAAGGACGGACGCATCGTGGAGCAGGGTGCCACCGGTGCGGTGTTCGCCGATCCGCGCGACGACTACACCCGCCTGTTGATCGAGAGCCGGCCGAGCCGATCGCTGCTGCAGCCCGCCGGCGATGCCGAGCCGCTGCTCGCGGCGCGTGCCGTGCGCTGCACTTTCCGGATTTCGCGCGGCTGGTTCGCGACGCGCCATTTCGATGCGGTGCGCGATGTCGACCTGCAATTGGTGCGTGGACAGACCCTGGGGCTGGTCGGCGAATCCGGATCGGGCAAGAGCACGCTCGGGCTGAGCCTGCTGCGCCTGAGCCAGGGCGCGACCGAAGGCGAGATCAGCTTCCGGGGCCGGCGCATCGACACGCTGCGCCAGCGCGCGCTGAGACCGCTGCGCCGCCACATGCAGATCGTGTTCCAGGATCCGTACAACTCGCTGTCGCCGCGGCGTACCGTGCTGCAGATCGTCGGGGAGGGGCTCGCCCTGCACCAACCCGGAATGTCCAGCGGCGCGCGCCGTGACGCGGTGGTGGCAATGCTCGAGGAGGTCGGGCTGGGCGCATCGATCCTGGAGCGCTATCCGCACGAGTTCTCGGGTGGGCAGCGCCAGCGGATCTCGATCGCGCGCGCCGCGGTGCTGCGGCCGGAGCTGATCGTGCTCGACGAGCCGACCTCGGCGCTCGATGTGTCGGTACAGCAGCAGGTGCTGCAACTGCTGGCAGGCTTGCAGCGTCGCCATGGCCTGGCCTACCTGTTCATCACCCATGACCTGGCGGTGATTCGCGCGATGGCGCACCAGGTCGTTGTCATGAAGGACGGGCGCATCGTGGAGACGGGTGAGACCGAGGCCCTGTTTGCAGCCCCACGCGAGGCCTATACGCGCGAGTTGCTGGCTGCGGTGCTGCCCACGGCCGCTTGAGTCACGGGTTGCGGGCCCGGACCGGTGCGCGCCGTCTCAGGTGCGCTTGGCGGCCTTGCCGGGTCGCGCCCCGGGCGTCCCGGCCCGCAGTGCGCCGCTTCGCTGCGGGCTGCGCGGCGCAGCGACCGGGCTGGCTGCAGCAGCCTTGCTGGTGCGGTGAACCTGCCGGGCCGCCTTGGGCGCCGCCTGGGCGGTCCTGGCCTTCGACCTGGCGTGTGAGCGGGATTTTGCTGCTCGTGCGGGATGCTTGCCCGCGCGTGCGGCGGGGCGCGCGGCTTCGGGGGTGGCGACCGGCGCAGGCGCCGCTTCGCGACGCAGGACCGCATGCATGAGGCGCGGTTCTCCGGTCTGCGGCCGCACCACGCGGCGATCGCCGTTTTCGGTGGTCAGCACGGTCTGCGAGCTGGCCTGGCGCACCAGCAGGGTGGCGCCGGCGTGGGTGCCCTTGCCGAGCCTGTTCCAGGCGCGCAATTGCGCGACCGAGGTGCCATAGCGGCGTGCGATCGATGCCAGCGTTTCGCGGCGCCCGACCTTGTGGTAGACGGCCGGCCGCTCCACCAGTTCGTACACGCGCGGCGCAGCGAAGTCTTCGACGCGGCTCTCGTCCTCGATGCGCCTTTGCGGAGCGAGGATGCGTGTCCCGGGCAGGATGTGCTGCCCCAGGCGCAAGTCGTTGGCGCTGCGCAACTCGGCCAGGGCCACGCCGCCGCGCTGCGCCAGCGTCTCGAGCGTCTCGCCCGGGCCGATCGTGTGCGGCTGCCAGGTTGCAAAGGCCCGGTTGGCCTGTCCGTGACGTTCGACAGCGTCCAGGAACTCGTCGAGCCGGTCGGCCGGCAGCTTGATCTGGTTGTTGCGGCTGGCCGCGATGACGGGGCGGTTGTGCGCGGGATTGAGGGCGACGAATTCATCCACCGTCATGCCGGCGAAACCGGCGGCAAGCTTGAGATCGATCGGGCGAGTCTTCTCGATCGTCACGAAATAGGGCCGGTTGGGCAACTCGGGCAGCGCCACGCCGAGTTCGTTCGCGCGCAGCAGGATGTTCTTCAGCGCCAGCAATTTCGGCACGTAGTTGCGCGTCTCGGCGGGCATCTTCAGCGACAGGTAGCCGGTGGGCAATCCGCGCGCGGCATTGCGCCGTATCGCGCGCCCGACCGCGCCTTCCCCCCAGTTGTACGACGCAAGCGCAAGGAACCAGTCGTTGCCGTGCATTGCGTGGATCTTCTGCAGGTAGTCGAGGGCGGCGTCGGTGGACTTGACCACGTCGCGTCGATTGTCGACCCACCAGTCCTGGCGCAGGTTGTAGGCGCGTCCTGTCGACGGAATGAATTGCCACAGGCCGGACGCCTGCGCGTGCGAGAGGGCGGTCGGGTTCATCGCGCTCTCCACGAAGGGCAGCAGCGCCAGTTCGGTGGGCATGCCGCGCTTTTCGATCTCCTCGACGATGTGGAACAGGTAGCGGCTGCCACGCGAAAACATGCGTTGCAGGTAGTCAGGGCGCTGCAGGTAGAAGCGCTCCTTCTCGGCGACCAGCGGACTGTTCAGCGTCGGCATCGCGAAGCCCGCGCGGATGCGATCCCAGAGATCACCTTCGAGCGCGGCCGGTTCGGCGGGCCGCCCGCTGGGGGCGGGCAGGTCAGCCAGCGGATCGACCGTGGCGGGCTTCGCCTCGATCGGTGGGTCCACTCTGGCCGGTGTGACGTCGCTCGCTGGCAGGGTCGGTTGCTGTGCCACCGGTGCATTCACGGTGGAGCAACCGGCTGCCACCAGCAGCACGGCCAGCGAGCCCGAGAGCCGACGCAGGACGCGCCCTGGTCGCGCATCGCGAATGAGGGGAGCGGCAATCCGCGCAATATCGATAAACTGCGACAAGGAAGCCCCCTGACTCCATGATCTACCGCGGCAAGTCGCGAATGCTACGGAACCGGGTTGGCATCGTCAAGGAACGATGACAAGAAACGATGAGATATGCGAGGCGAGTGCTGCGATCGCCTCGATCCTTGCATGGCCGCAACGGCTTGCGCCATGCCTGCCGCGTAGCGGCGGCGCAGTGGGGACGAGTGGTGCCGGCATCGCGCGCGAGGCGGATCGAGCCGGACTGGACCGACGTAGAATACCTTCGCGAGGCAACAGGGCATGAATCTGGGCGAACCGGCGCTGCTGAGCGCCATCGATTCGCAGCGAAACGGGCGCCCCGGCTGGCGCGCCTGGCTGGCGTCGCCGCCCGGGCGATACGCATTGGCCTGGGAACAGACCCAGTTCGACCTGGCGGTGCCTGACCTCTTCGGCTCGCACGCGCTGCAATGCGGCTTGCCGGAACTCGACGCGCTGCGCGACAACCGGATGCCGCACCGCATCCATGCGAGCGAGCCCAGCGATCTGTTGCCGCAGAACACGGCGCATCTCGTGCTGGATCACTTCGAGGAGTTGCCGATTGCCTCCCAGACGCTGGACCTGGTGGTGCTGCCGCATGTCCTCGAGTTTGCTGCCGACCCGCACCAGGTCTTGCGCGAGGTCGACCGCGTGCTGCGCCCGGAGGGCAGGGTGATCGTCTCCGGCTTCAACCCGATCAGCCTGTGGGGCGCTCGCCAGGGATTCGGGCGTGCGATTTCGAGTCGCCTGTTCCTGCCGAGGCAAGGTCAGTTCATTGCGATGCCGCGCCTGCGCGACTGGTTCAAGCTGCTTGGCTTCGAGATGGAGCGCGGCCGCTACGGGTGCTATCGGCCACCGTGCCGCACCCAGAAGTGGCTCGATCGCACGCGCTTCATGGAATCCGCCGGTGATCGCTGGTGGCCGATCTGCGGAGCGGTCTACGTGGTCTCGGGGATCAAGCGCGTGCACGGCATGCGGCTGATCGGCCCGGCCTGGCGCGCGCCGCGCGCCAGGCGCCACCGGGTGGCCGCGGTTTCGCCGCATTGCCGCTCGCGTCCGCGCTGAGCGCCGCTTCTCAGCAATCGCGGTACATGTACTCGCGCGACAGCGGCAGCGGGCTGTGTGCGCCGGCCTGGTCCATGTTCGGCTTGATCACCAGCAACTGGTAGAGGTTGACCCAGCCCTGCGCGAAGGCGTGCGCGCAGCCGGCGAGGTAGACGCGCCAGATGCGTGCGCGCTTGTCGCCGGCCAGCGCGACCATGCGATCGAGATTGGCCTCGAAGGCTGCCGACCAGAACTGCAGCGTCTTCGCATAGTGGCGGCGCAATGACTCGCCATCGACCAGTTCCAGGCCGGCAGCGGAAAGCTCGCGGATCGCCAGCGAGACGTGCGGCAGTTCGCCGTCCGGGAACACGTACTGGTCGATGAAGTCGCCGGCGCCCAGTCCCACCGAGCGGCTGTCGGCGTCGCTCGAGGTGATGCCGTGGTTCATCGCCACGCCGCCGGGCTTCAGGTGCCGGTGGATCACGTCGAAGTAGCCGCGCAGGTTCTTCATTCCGACGTGCTCGAACATGCCGATGGAGGAAATGCGATCGAAATTCTCCTCGCCCGGGATGTCGCGGTAATCCTGCAGGCGGATTTCGACGCGATCTTCCAGGCCTGCCTCGCGCACGCGCTGGCGCGCCAGTTCGTACTGGTTGGTCGACAAGGTGACGCCGACCGCGTTCACGCCGTAGTGGCTGGCGGCATGGATCGCCATCGCGCCCCAGCCGCAGCCGATGTCGAGCAGTTGCTGCCCTGGTGCCAGCATCAGCTTGCGGCAGATGTGGTCGAGCTTGTTCACCTGTGCGCCGGCCAGGTCCTCGTCGCCGCTGCGGAAGTAGGCGCAGGAATAGACCATGCGCGGATCGAGCCAGGCCTGGTAGAACTCGTTGGAGACGTCGTAGTGGTATTCGATCGCCTTGCGGTCGGTCTTGCGGGTATGCCGCGCGAACCACGGCGAGGGGCGCCCACGCCCCTTGTCTTCATCGCCGAGGCGCGAGAGTTGCTCGGCGATGGTCACGATCTCGCCGATGTCGCCATCGACGTCGATATGGCCCTCGACGAAGGCCTCGCCGAGCGAGGACAGGGATGGCTTGAGGAGATGGCGCGCCGCCGACAGATCCTTGAGGTGCAGGCGCACGCGCGGATGGTCCCCGAGCGTGATCGAGGATCCATCCCACAGCCGGACGTCCAGCGGCAGCGGGTGGCGCGCGCGCAAGGCTTCGAGGTGCCTCGTGACCTGTTTCTCCAGCATCCGTTCTCCTCCGGTACGGGGTTGAATGTCCCCCATTACAATGCCTTCCCGGTCCGGCTGCAACCGCACGCCGGGCGGCCTGCGAGGAAACCCATGATTGAGGCGGTTCACATCTATACCGACGGGGCGTGCAAGGGCAATCCCGGTCCGGGCGGCTGGGGTGCGCTGCTGCGCTGGCGGGATCGGGAGCGCGAGTTGTTCGGCGGCGAAGCCAGCACCACCAACAACCGGATGGAACTGACCGCGGTCATCCGGGCGCTCGAGGCGCTCGATCGCGAAGTCGAGGTGGTGATCCACACCGACTCGCAGTACGTGCAGAAAGGCATCACCGAGTGGCTGGCCGCGTGGAAGGCGCGCGGCTGGAAGACGGCCGATCGCAAGCCGGTGAAGAACGTCGACCTGTGGTGTACGCTCGATGCGCTGGCCGGCCGGCATTCGGTGCAGTGGCGCTGGGTCAGAGGGCATTCCGGACATCCGGAAAACGAGCGCGCCGACGCGCTTGCCAACCGCGGCGTGCCGGGCGGTCGCTGAACGCCTCGCCCGGTCCCGCGCCGGAGCCGGACTCGTATCGGACCAGGAGTATCGCAAGGTGAAAGCGCATCATGGGCGCCAGGTCGTGCTCGACACCGAGACGACCGGCCTGTCGCCTGAAGACGGCCATCGGATCGTGGAGATCGGCTGCGTCGAGATCGTCGATCGGCGCCTGAGCGGACGCTCGCTGCACCTGTACCTGAACCCCGAGCGCGATATCGATGACGGGGCACTGGCCGTGCACGGCCTGACGCGCGAGCGTCTCGAGAGCGAACCCCGTTTCGGCGAAGTCGCCGCACAGGTGCTCGATTTCGTGCGCGATGCCGAAGTGCTGATCCACAATGCCGCGTTCGACCTCGGTTTCCTCGATGCCGAACTCGCGCGGCTGCAGTGGCCGGGGTTTCGCACGGCAGTCGCCAATATCGTGGACACGCTGGCCCTGGCCCGCGAACTGCATCCGGGCAGGCGCAATGCGCTCGATGCACTGTGCGAACGCTATGGTGTTTCCAACGCGCACCGCACGCTGCATGGTGCGCTGCTCGACGCCGAGTTGCTCGCCGATGTCTACCTGTCGATGACGCGCGGCCAGGACAGCCTGGAGATTGCCATGGGCGAGGGCGGAGTCGCGGGCGACGTGCCCTCGGCGGGTGCGCAATGGCCGCCGACGGGGCTGTGCGTGCGCGTTGCCAGCGACGTCGAACTGGCCGCACATCGCAGTCTGCTTGCCGCCATTGAAGGCGAGGCGAAAGGCGGCGTCCTGTGGGCGAGGCTGGAATCCGCACCGTCCGGAGTCTGAGGCGATTTCGTCTACACTTCATGATCGATACGATGAAGGCGATGAAGGCGAGCATGAAAGAACACCGCCACGCGCGCGCGCGTGACCGCAAGAGCCACCTGTCGCCCGATGCAGACCGGCTGGTGTCCACGGCGCTCGGCCTGGCCAACTCGGGCAGCCGGATCGAGGATCGCTTCTGGGAAGCGCAATTGTCGGCGCGGCTCGACCGGATGTTCGACAGCGGCCACGTGCAGGCCGTCTACGATGCGCTCGATCGGCTCGACCAGACCGATGGCGAGGCCTATGGCGCCCTGATCGAAGCGGTCGAGGAGTCGGCCGAGACGGTGGTGGTCGAGGCCGGCGACGAGCGCTGGGATGCCCTGCTGGTGACCGCCCCGCTGGTGGTGTGGACGCGCTTCCGGATACCGTCCGGTCCGATTGCGCCCGAGCTTGCCCAGACCCTGTCGACGCACTGGCAGGCCCATACGCTGGCCAGTGGCACGCGCTTTCACATCGTCCCGTACCTGTACAGCATCGACCAGTTGCCGCGCGACTACGCCGAGATGCGACGGCTGACCCGGCGCGTGGCACAGGCCACGGTGGCGGGCAGCGCACCGCGCGTCGAACTGAAGTCGCTGCCCGAAACGGCCGACATGCTGGCCGACACGCGATTCCTGGTGGGCGTGGTTGCCGCGCAGGCGGGCCAGCCGCTGTTCCGCTGGCAGGAGATCGAGGCCGGCGACCATGCCGGGCGCGTGGCCTGCCTCGAACAGTGGATCGCACAGGCGCGCCCCAGCCTCGAGCCGCTCCTGCCCGGATGCGGCTTCGAGTGCCTGCTGCCCGATGCGTATCACATCAACATGCGCGAGTCCGATCGGCGCGTGCGACCGTACTCCGTGCGCGCGGCGGTGCATTTCCTGACCCATGCACTCGATCTCGAGCCCTCGGAAATCAAGGCCACCATTGCCGGCTTCGGCCGCGAGCACCTGGACGAGTACCGAATCGGACTGAGCATCCGCGACGATGACGACGTCGCGCACGGCGTGGTGTGGCCGCTGCTGGGTGCCGAGAGCGAACAGGACGATCCGCTGCCCGTCGAGGCCTTGCGCGAAGTGCTGCGCGAGGTCGGTGTCGGCGAAGTGCGCCAGTGGCGCGAACTCAGCGAACCGGAGTTCTGCGAAGACTGCGGCGTGCCGCTGTATCCGAACGGCAAGGGCGAGATCGTTCACGCCGAGATGCCGGGCGACGTCGAACCCGAGTCGGCGCACTTCCACTGAAGGCCCCCCGCGCTTCGCGCAAGCGGTGTCAGTCGGGACTGCCGAGTCGCTGGCGCGCCTGCATGATGCGCTGGTCGAGGTAGGCGCCGTAGAAGTCGGGAGATGAATAGCCGACCAGGCGTTCGGCCAGTTCCTCCCCGTCTGCACCGAGAAACAGCACCGTCGGCGCAACGCGCACGCGCAGCGCTGCCGCCAGCGCCGCCGGTGAGGCAGCCCGCGAAGAGACTTGGGGCAACGGCATGTTGCGCCGCGACGCCGGTGCGGCAAGTCGATCCGCGACACCGGGCTCGGTGACGCTGAATGCGCTGTGATCGCCCAGTTCGTATTCCACGACACGCACGCCACGCCCGGCCTGCTCGCGCGCGAGGTGGATCAACTGCTCGGCGCGCACCGCCTGGCAGAACGCACAACCGGGCAGCGAGAACAGGACCACCACCACGGTGCGTTCGCGTGCGCTCTGGCGCAGCACCGCCTGGTGCGAGCGCGGTCGCTCGAGCGCCTGTTCGCCGGACGCGGCAAGCCCGGGAGAGGCCCACGCCACCGATGCAGGCAGGGCAAGCGCCAGCAGTGCGACGGCGATGCATGCCGCATCGAAGGCCTGCCTGCGGCGGCACGGACTTGGGGTAATCACGGATACCAGTGAGGGTATCATTGGAACAGTATATGAGCATTCGCTCATCCAGTCACGAAGAGGGCTGCCGCAGGGAAGAGGGCTGCACGGAAGAGGGCCGTAGAGGCCGGAGGGAGACATTCGATGGATGAACTGGCGGACGTTTTCGAGGCGGTCTCGGGCTATTTCGCCCTGCTGGCCGAGCCGATGCGGGTGCGCATCCTGCATGCCATCTGCCAGGGTGAAAAGTCGGTTTCGGAGATCGTGGCGGAGACCGGAGCGACACAGACCAACATCTCGCGCCACCTCAATTCCATGTACCGCGCCGGCGCGCTGACGCGCCGCAAGGACGGCAACTTCACCTACTATGGCGTGCGCGACCGGGCACTGACCGAGATCTGCCGCACCGTGTGCGTGCACATCTCGGCGCGCGCCGAAGCCATCGCCAGCGGCCGCTCGGAGATCATGGAACTGGCGCGCGATCTTCAGCCATCGGCAAGCGTCGCTGCCGCCGCCATGCCGCGAATCCCGGTGCCCGGAGCAGGCGCGGCCATTCGCGAGGCCGCGCCACGTGGCCGGGGAGCGCGCCGATGAACGCCCCGATGCGGATCCCGGGGCGCGTCCGCAAGGCGCCCGAAGACATGCTGGCGCCCGCGCAGCTGGCCCTGGCGCAGCACGCGCGTCGCCAGTTCATGGGCAAGGCGCTCGCCATGGGCGCGGGGGTGGCGAGCGCCGGTGCCGCAGCGGCACGTGCCGGTAGTGCCGATCGCGGCGCAAGCGCGCCGCGCGAGGCGCCCGGTGTGGCGGGAGCGGGCGAGGACGCCATCCTGAAATTGCCCGCGCACACGACCGGGCTCGGACAACCGGTGGCGGCGCGTGGCTACGGGCTGCCCTCGAAGTGGGAGGCCAACCTGCAACGACGCGAGAGTCCCGGACTCACGCGCGTGTCGGCGTCTTCGGTCAGCTTCGCGCCGCTGCAAGGCATGTTCGGCATCATCACGCCCAATGGCTTGCACTTCGAGCGCCACCACCAGGGCTGGTGGGACATCGATCCGAGCCAGCACCGCCTGATGGTCAATGGACTGGTGCGCCAGGCGCGCGTGTTCACCATGGATGACCTGATGCGCCTGCCCGCGGTGTCGCGCATCCACTTCATCGAGTGCGGCGCCAACACCGGCATGGAATGGGGCAACGTGGCCGTGCCGACGGTGCAGTACACGCACGGCATGCTGTCTTGTTGCGAATTCACCGGAGTGGCGCTGTCGACCCTGCTCGACCTGTGCGGCCTCGATCGGGAAAACGGCCGCTATGTGCTGGCCGAGGGCGCCGATGGTTCCTCGATGACGCGCACCGTCTCGATGGAACGCGCCCTCGACGACGTGATCGTTGCCTGGGGCATGAACGGCGAAATGCTGCGTCCGGAAAATGGCTACCCGCTGCGCCTGGTGGTGCCCGGGGTGCAGGGGGTGTCGTGGGTCAAGTACCTGCGTCGCATCGAGGTCGGCGACCGGCCCTGGTTCACGAAGGACGAGACGGTCCATTACGTCGACCTGATGCCCGACGGCCTGCACCGCCAGTTCACTTCCATCCAGGAGGTGAAATCGGTGATCACCACGCCCTCGGGCGGCCAGGTGCTGCTCGACAAGGGGTACTACA
>CAZXLV010000004.1:0-20487 GCA_964641405.1 uncultured Limnobacter sp.
AATAGCCGGTGGTCTGGTAGCCCCAGGAGCCGTAGAACGGGTGCTCGGTGACCGGCATCAGCTCGACGTGCGTGAAACCCATCTCGTGCACGTACGGCACCAGCGCCTCGGCCAACTCCCGATACGACAGGAAGCTGCCGTCGGACTTGCGCCGCCATGAGCCCACGTGCAGTTCATAGATCGAAATCGGCGCATCGAGCGCATTGCGCGCACGTCGTGCCGCCATCCAGCCGGCGTCACCCCATTCGTAGTCGAGCGCGCAGATGCGCGATGCGGTACGCGGTGCCTCCTCGCACCAGAACGCGAATGGATCGGCCTTGTCGGGCACCTGCGTGCCATCGTGCGACACGATGCGGAACTTGTAGGCCTGCCCGGGGCGTGCTGCGGCAGCAAAGCCCGCCCAGAGGCCAGAACCGTCGGCACGCGCCTGCAGCGGATCGGCGTCCCCATGCCAGTCGTTCCAGTCGCCGATCACGGAGACCGTACGCGCGTTGGGCGCCCAGACGGCGAAGTGCGCGCCGGGCCGCGTGCCATCGAGATGGCAACCCAGATGCTCGTGGAGGCGAGCGTGGGTGCCCTCGCGAAACAGATAGATGTCGTTTGCGCTCAGCACCTGCTTTCGGTCCGTTCGCTGGACGGCCCCATCGGGCCGGACGACCGGCTGCCGCGGCGCGGCAGGCGGACCTGTGCAATGGCGCCTCGTGGGCGCCGGTCCAGGAGGCTGTCGGGCTCCTAAGGTAGCACGCGACCGTCGCTGCGAAAGACGTGGTCCCAGAATCCGGTCGTCACGCCATAGTGTCCGGGCGCACTGGCCGGGTTATGGTGCTGGGCGTGCCAGCGCTTGCGGCGCAGCGCCCAGGCGCTGTGCGCGCGCCAGTGGTGGGTGGCGTGGTGCGTGATCGCGTAGGCGAAGTAGCCGATCAGCAAGCCGAGGGTGAGCGCCGTGGCTCGCCAACGCCCCCCGAGCAGGACTGCGGGAAGCCAGACCAGCAGCGCGATCAGCGTCGCGCTCACGATCGTCGGAGTGCAGATCAGCGCCGCAGGGCGATGGTGGTGCTCGGCGTGCCAGGTGCTGAATGGGCGCAATCCGTGCAGGACGAAACGGTGCAAGGCGTATTCGACCAGCGTCCAGCCAGCCAGGCCGATCAGTGCCCAGGCCAGGGTGCCAAGGCGCAGCGCTGGCGGCGTGGCCATCGCCAGGTAAGCCGCCAGCAGCGCGGACACCGTGCCGTAGAGCACGAAGTCGGCACGGTAGCTGGTCTTGCCGTGTTCCAGTTCGAACAGTTGCATGCGTTTCCCCGACCCGACAATGCCGCATCATCGCGCCGTTGGCGTGTCACCCTCCCGGGAGCCTGCCGGAACGTCGCTCAGCCGGCCAGATCGCGCCGCTTTTCCTCGAACTCGGCCTTGTCGATCTCGCCGCGCGCGTAGCGCTTGCCGAGGATGTCGAGCGCACTCTCGCCCGGTGGCGCTGCGCCGCCGGGCGCGGGCGGACGTGGCGCCTCGCGCGTCGTGGCGCGGGCAAACAGGGCCACCAGCAAGGCGATGCCGACAATCGGCAAGGTCCACCAGAGCAGGCTGTGAACGAACCACATGCCCCAGCCCATCTGCCAACTCCAGCCATCCATGCCATGCCACATTGTCGGGATCCCGTGATGGTTTTCCGGTCGAGGCGCGCTGCCTGACCCGCCAGGATGCTGTCGACTGTCGAGCCTGCCCGTTGCCGATGCTGCGTTCGTCGGCGGGATCAGTCAATCCTGACGTTGGTGCCGGCGCAACCGCGCTGATCAGCGCACCAGTTCGGCGCGAAGCGCGTGCAGCAGCGTCTTCAGGCGCGCCGCATTGGCGGGCCCGACGCGGATCATCAGCTTGCGCCCGGCGGACATCTTCTCGAGCAATGGATCGGCAAAGCGGTAGTGGACCCTGGGCTGCACCAGCCTGATCGGACCGGTGACTTCGGGGGCCGCCAGCATGTCGTCGATGGCTTCCACGACGCGATCGTTGAAATGACCGCGGGGAAAACCCATCGACTGGAACTCGGCCTGGAGCAGCGGGTAGAAGCGCAGGTAGACGGCCACCATCGCCTTGGGCGAAAGCGATTCGGCGAAGTGCACGAAGGCGTCGTAACGCGCAAAGTTCGCCGGCTGCAGGATGAGGGTATCGCCCTCGGAGGCAACCGCCAGCGCTCCCGGCACCCGCTTGACCGCGCTCAACTGGGCCGGGATCCGCTCCCTGGGCAGATGATCGACCGTGACCACGAAGCGGCGCGCGAAGTCCTGCATGTTCAGGAACTGGGCCAGGGCATTGCGCGATGCCAGGCCCTGGAGTGCTGCCAGGATCGGCGCATCACTCTGGTCGGCCGCCGGCATGGCGGCAGACGCGGGCACGCTGTCGGCCGGAAGCGGGTATTTCGGCTTGGCGGGCTCCGTGCTTGCGCTCAGGTCGCCCGCGGCAGCGGCCTCGGGCGCAGCGGGCAGCACCGGCGGCACGACGGCAGCCGGTGCAGCCTCGCCGGACGGCGTGCTCGCCGCCGACACGTCGGCCGGTGCCTTGTTGCGTTGCCACAGGAACAGGCCGACACCTGCGATCACCAGGGCCAGCACCAGGATCAGCCACCAGGGCGGGCCAGCCTGCGTTCGGGTGGAAGGACGGCGTGCCATCGACGTACGGCGCTCAGACCACGCCCTGGTCGATCATCGCGTCGGCAACCTTCACGAAGCCGGAGATGTTGGCACCATCGACGTAGTTCACCGAACCGTCCTCGCGCCGGCCGTGGCGCACGCAACTTTCGTGGATCGCCTTCATGATCGCATGCAGGCGCTCATCGACCTCGCCGTGCGTCCAGGCGAGTCGCTGCGCATTCTGCGCCATCTCCAGCCCGGAGGTGGCGACGCCACCCGCGTTGCTCGCCTTGCCTGGAGCGTAGAGCACGCCGGCATCGTGGAACACCTGCACGGCCTCCAGGGTGCTGGGCATGTTGGCGCCTTCGGCCACGCAGATCACGCCATTGCCCACCAGCACGCGCGCGTCGTGCTCCTCGAGTTCGTTCTGCGTCGCGCACGGCAGGGCGATGTCGACCGGTACGTGCCACGGACGCCGGCCGGGTTCGAAGCGCAGGCCGTGGTGCACGGCAAAGTCGCTCAGGCGCCCGCGCCGCTCGTTCTTCAGTTCCATCATCGCCGCCAGGCTGTCTTCGGAAAAGCCATCCGGCAGGTGCAGGGTTCCATCGGAATCGGAAGCGGTGACGACCTTCGCGCCCAGGTCCATCGACTTCTGGATCGCGTATTGCGCGACGTTGCCCGAGCCGGACACCGCCACCCTCATGCCCTCGAAGGCGCGCCCGTTGCGCCTCAGCATCTCCTGGCCGAAATAGACCGTGCCAAAGCCGGTAGCCTCGGGGCGCATCAGGCTGCCGCCGTAGCTCAGGCCCTTGCCGGTGAACACGCAGGAGGCGTTGTTGCCGAGCTTCTTCATCATGCCGGCCATGAAGCCGACTTCGCGCGCCCCGACGCCGATGTCGCCGGCCGGCACGTCGGTATCGGGCCCCAGGTGACGGTGCAGCTCCAGCATCAGCGACTGGCAAAAGCGCATCACCTCGCCGTCACTCTTGCCCTTGGGGTCGAAGTCGGAGCCACCCTTGCCGCCGCCCATCGGAAGCGAGGTGAGCGCATTCTTGAAGGTCTGTTCGAAGGCAAGAAACTTGAGGATCGACAGGTTCACCGACGGGTGAAAGCGCATGCCGCCCTTGTAGGGCCCGATGGCCAGGCTGTGCTGGATGCGAAACGCGCGATTGACGCGGATCGCACCGTCGTCGTCGACCCACGACACGCGGAACTGCAGCACGCGGTCGGGTTCGACCAGGCGCTCGAGCAGCGCCTGGTCGCCGTAGTGCGGGTACTGTTGCAGGAACGGCCAGATGCTGAGCATGACCTCCTTGACCGCCTGGAGGTATTCGGGCTGGTGCGGATCGCGTTGCGCAATGGACACGAGAAACGCTTCCGGGGTCGCGTGGTTCACCGAAGCTCCTGGTCGAAGATCGTCTGGATGGATGTGGTCATGGGCTATCAGGGTGCCCGGCTTGCGCGACGCAGGCCGGGCAGCAAAGCGCAAATTGCCAGGAAAGCCGTCGCACACACCAAAGCCTGCGCGGCAAATTGGCGGGCCGTCAATGCTATCAGGTTCGGCGCAGACTACGCGTGTAGGCTGTCGCCTGTTCATCCCGAGCCAAGGAGGCGTACCAGGCCATGACCCCCCCACCCCGCGTCGCCATCGTCACCGGCGCCAGTTCAGGCATCGGCAAGCACTGTGCCACCGCGCTGCTGCAGGCAGGCTGGCGCGTCGCGCTCGCCGGGCGACGCGCCGAGTTGCTCGCGCAGGCCCTCGCCGGGTCGGGCGTGCCGGCCGACCAGGGCCTGGCCGTGCCCGCCGATGTGCGCAACCCGGCTTCGGTGAAGGAACTTTTCGATCGCACCGTGGCCACTTTCGGACGCGTCGACCTGCTGTTCAACAATGCCGGCATCTTCACGCCACCCGTGCCGCTCGAAGATCTGCCGCTGGAACAATGGCAGGCAGCGGTCGACGTCAACCTGACGGGTGCCTTCCTGTGCACGCAGCAGGCCTTCCGGGTGATGAAGAGCCAGTCGCCACGCGGGGGGCGCATCATCAACAATGGATCGATTTCGGCCCATGCGCCCCGTCCGGATTCCGCGCCGTATACGGCCACCAAGCACGCCATCACCGGGCTGACCAGGTCGACCTCGCTCGACGGGCGCAAGTACGACATCGCCTGCGGCCAGATCGACATCGGCAATGCGGCAACCGAGATGGCGACCCCGATGGCGCAGGGCGTGCGGCAGGCCGACGGCCGCATTGCTCCCGAACCGCTGATGGACCTTCGGCATGTGGCCGACGCGCTGCTCTACATGGCGAACCTGCCGCTGGAGGCCAACGTGCAGTTCATCACCGTGATGGCGACCCGGATGCCCTTCGTGGGGCGCGGCTGACACCGGTCGCGCCGGGTTGGTTCACCGCTTCTCACGGCGCAGCCGGCTCGAAGCTCGACACCCGGGTGCTCCAGCGCAGCTTGCCAAAGGGGCTGTCGATGTGCTGTTCGACGTTCAGGAAGACCCCCAACCGCGGCAAGTAGACCACGCTCGCACCGCCGCGCACCGGAATGCCGCGATAGCTGCCGCGGCCGGCGCAAGTGACGCTCTGCGCCTCACCGGGAAGTCCCGGATGGATGCTGGCGGCCGGGGCCGACGCGCCAACCGTGCAGGTCTGCGACAGCGAAGCGCCGTCCTCGTCGTAGCTCATGCCGAACTGCGCGCCCGCGACGAGTGGCAGCACGAGGCCGGCGATTCGGACCGGCAACTCGGCGTCATCGGGGCGCACGATCATCAGCCCGCGAGCGCTGTAGCCATCGGCCGGCCCCGCGGCTGCCGCCTGATCGGCCCCAATGGGGCCGGGTGCTGCCGTTTGCGCCTCGCGTGGATCTCCGGGCAGGTACTGGCGCCAGATCGGGCTGAGCCCGGCCGGCACCCCCGGCGGCGTGCCGGAGAAACGCTCATGCTGCCAGCGCGGCGAACGCAGCGGCCGTGTCGATTCCAGGGTCCACGCAAATGCTGCGACCCGATCGCCAGCGCCGCCGATCAGGCCTGAGCTTGCCAGCGCATCGAGCACCGATGCACGCAAGGGCGGCAGCCCCGCCACCGCTGCGCTGGCTGCCGACACCACGCTCGCCTGCCCGGCGGCCTTCACCGCCGTGGCGGCGCCGAGCGTGGTCGCCAGAGTCAGCAGGGCGATCAGGAAGGCCGTCGGCAGCCGCTCGCCAGCACGCGGGATCCATGGCCGACTCGAGCGGCACTCGCGCGCCTCAGCGCGATCGATCAGCGTGCGCAAGCGAGTTGGCGGACTTTGCATCGAGTCGATCCAGGCGCCCTTCGAGCGCATTCATCGCCGCCCGCATGGCGCCCAACTCCGTGCTCGCCACCAGCGGACCGCCCGCGACGGTCAACTGCGACCCGAGCGCGCCCTCGACCCGCGCCCGCATGTCCTGCACGGCCGCGTGTGCCGAGGCCAGGCCGCGCCCGATGCGGTGCGCCAGCGCGTCACCGGAAATCCGGCTGAGATCTTCCTCGACGTCCCAGCGGAGGTGTTGTGCGAGTTCGCCCAGTGCGGCCGCGAGCAGCGCCTCGCCGTCGATACGCAGGTGCGATTGAAGGGCCTGCGGCCCATCGCGCAGGAATGCGAATATTGCATCGACCGAAGGCGCAAGCAGCACCCGGACGGCGATCTCCAGGTCGACTTCCGCGCCGCGCGGCACGGCCTCGAGCAAGCCGGCTTCGTTCAGGCGCGCGTGCATGAACGGCCCCGGCAGGCCCGGCAAGGCAGGCGCGTCGATGCCGATGCGCACGACCCGACCGGCAAACGGCGCCATCCTGGCGCGCGCCCAGTCATTCTGGCGCAGCAGGTGATCGAGGGCCGCAACCAGCGCCGCAGCGGCCTGGTCGCCCAGGCGCAGACCAAGGTTCACGGCGCCGTGCGACGGCTCACTGAAGCTGCTGGATTCCGGCGAGCGTCCAGCCACTGTTTCCCTCGATCGGCTTGACGAGGTTCCAGACTTCATCGAAGGGCCTGGCCTGGCCGGCCGCGTCCTCGCGAATCATGCCGGTGAAGCGCACGCTGGCGACATGCTCGCGGGCAGCGGTCTCGACGCCGAGCAATTGGGCATCCAGCGTGACGACATCAGTGCGATTGCCCGCGCCGCGGCGTTCGTCGATCTCGAGCTTGAGTTCGGCGAACATTTCGGGCGAGGTGAACTCGCGCAGGTCATCCAGGTTGGCCGCATCGTAGGCGGCCTGCAGCCGGACGAACTGGACCTTGGCGGTGCGCGTGAAGGCTTCCACGTCCATGCCGGCGGGCACGCGCAGGCCGGCGCCCGGCATCACGCCGGCCGATCCGGATTCAGCCCGGCTCGGGAGCGCCGGTTCGGCGGTCGGCAAGGGCGCATAGCGCACGCTTGCTTCCTGCCCGACGCTGGCGTTGGAGTAGCTGCCCTGGTAGGCGGGCCGAGGCCCACTCGCGGCGCGGCGGTTTGCCAGCAAGCGGAACAACGCGATTGCCGCAACGACCAGGATCGCCAGCATCATGAAGTTGGCGAGTTCTTCGCCGAAACCCAGGTGGCTGGCCAGTGCGGCGAGCCCGAGGCCGGCCGCCAGGCCGGCGATCGGCCCCAACCAGCGATTGCCGCCCGCCGCGGCACCCTGGCGCGGCGCCGCCTGGGGCGCCGCCGCCGGTTGCTGTGGCGCCGCCTGGCGCTGCGTGACGCCCGACGACTGCTTGCCGATCGAGCGGCCTCCCCCCATGCGCCGCGCTTCGGCCTCGGGGATGATGAAGCTCAGCGCCGCCAGCACGGCAACCAGGACGGTGAGCAGACGATACAGCGCAGGCTTCATGAACACTCCGGAGTCAGGATCGTTAGAACGGTCAAGGCTTGAAGCCCTCGTGCAGCGCAACCACGCCGCCAGTCAGATTGTAATAGCGCACGCGTGCAAAGCCCGCGGATTCGATCATCGCCTTCAGCGTCTCCTGGTCGGGATGCATGCGTATCGACTCCGCGAGATAGCGATAGCTGGACTCGTCACCGGCCACGCGCGCACCCAGCCACGGCAGCACCGAGAACGAATAGAGGTCATAGAGGGGGGCCAGCGCCTTGCGCACCCGGGAAAACTCGAGGACCAACAGGCGCCCGCCCGGCGCCAGCACGCGATGAATCTCGGCCAGCGCGCGCTCCTTGTGCGTCATGTTGCGCAGGCCAAAGGCCAGGCTGGCGCGATCGAAGTAGGCATCGGGAAAGGGCAAGGCCTCGGCATCGCACTGCACCGCCGGCTGCCTGTAGCCGTCGTCGATCATGCGATCGCGCCCGACCGCGAGCATCGAAGCGTTGATGTCGGTCAGCCAGACCTCGCCGCTGTTGCCGACGCGGCGCGCGAAGGCACGCGCCAGGTCGGCGGTGCCGCCAGCGACATCCAGCACGCGCATGCCCGGGCGCACGGCGGCCTGGCGGACCGTGAACGCCTTCCAGATCCGGTGCAGCCCGCCCGACATCAGGTCATTCATCAGGTCGTAGCGCGCCGCCACCGAATGAAAAACGCCGGCCACCCGGCCGGCCTTCTGCGCCTCGTCGACCGTCTGGTAGCCGAAATGGGTCTCGCCGGACTCGCTCATCGAGGCGTGCGGTCTCAGGACTTCGGTCGCCTGGCCACGCCAGCCCGACCCGGCGCGGCTGCCTCGCGGCTCATGCCGGCGGCGGCCATCCGCGACAGGTACTCCTGCCACAACTGCTGCTGCTGGTCGCCGAGCCAGTAGAGATAGTCCCAGGAATAGATGCCGCTGCCGTGTCCGTCGGTGAACACCGGCTGGATCGCGTAGTGACCAACCGCCTCGATGGATTTGATGCCCACCGAGGCCTTGCCGGGTTGCAGCACCTCCTGCCCGGGACCGTGTCCGCGCACCTCGGCCGACGGCGAGTAGACGCGCAGGAACTCGAACGGCAGCTGGAACAGCCTGCCATTGTCGAACTCGATTTCGAGAACGCGCGAACTCTGGTGAACGACGACGCGCGTGGGAAGGGGCGTGCTGGAGTCGAGGCCGGCCATGTGGACACTGCAGGGTGAACTGCAATGTTAGCCCAAAGCCTCCTAGATGTGCAGCGACAACCTTTCGTAGCCGGGGCCGCGCTCCAGCAGCGCGACCAACCTGATGGTGGCGTCGCGTTCGGGTTCGCGCAGCAGGCCGCGCGCGCCGGCGTGCGCATGCCTGGAGTTGAGCACCAGGCTGGGCGGTTCGCCGACCGAGGCGTCGCCGGGCAGCAGCCAGGCATCCTCGAAGAACATCGCATCACCGAGCTTCACCCCGACCGGCATCGGCTTGCCGCGCCAGGTTCGCACGGTGACCCGGTGGCCGCGCAAGCGCAGATAGTCGGACTCGGGCACCTGTTCGATCGCCTGCACGGCACCCAGCGACAATCCATTGACCGGCACACCGTCGACCAGCGGGGCGAGCGCCACCAGCATGCCGATCCCGATGCGTGGCATCGTCTCGTGACGCTCGAACACCGCGCATCCGTCGCAACCCGCTTCGTGCTTCGTCGCGATCTCGCCTTCGGCCATCAACAGCGCCGCCGGCTCGCGCGCATCGCCGTCGGCACCGAGTGCAAGACGAATGATGGTGTTCTGTTCCCATCGCCCATAGACGTAGGTCGACGAGTTGCCCTCCGGCGCCGGGTGCGCGCCGATTTTCACCCTCAGATCGGCCGAATGCATGCGCGGCAGGCCGAAGCGCAGGCGCACCTGACCCGTTGGCGGCGCAGCGCCGTCGCGTGCCGGGCGCGGCGTTGCTTCGCCGGCAGCGTCGGTCCAGAGTCGTTCGAGATCGTCGAGCAGTGCGCCGAGCGCCGTCGCAGTCAGTGGAATCTGGCGCCGCGTCGCCTCGTCGACGTTGCTCGCCAACCACTGCTCGCGTCGCCGCGCCAGGGTGGCCGGCACGCGATGCGTATCCAGGCGCACCACGTTCTCACCGGTCAGGGTGACGGTCGGGCCGTACGGATTCGCTTCAGCGGGCGAGCGGTCGACACGGTAGCCCACTTTCGCGGCAACCCGGCTGGCGAGTCGATCGGCGAATCGCGCATTGGCAGCGCTGCGTCCGGGCAGCGCTGCCAGCCGCAACAGCAGCGGGTAGGTGAACAGCGCACGCGCGGTGACCGGCTTGACCAGCGGCACGTCGTCGAGCAGCACTTCGTCCTGGAAAGTGGTGCGACGCACATGGCGCGCCAGCAGGCAGAGCGCGTCCCAGTCGGCTGGCAGCGGCACGCTGCGATGTTGCAACAGCAGCGAAACGATGCGCGCCTGGGCATCGAGTGCCCGGATCAGCGGCAACACGCCGCGCAGCGCATTCGCCGCGCCCGGAATCACCGCGTGAGTGTCGCCGCCGGCCTCACGCAACATCTGCGAATAGACACGCTTGAACAACTCGCGGCTGCCGCGCAGGCTCGCCAGCGAAACACCGACCCGACGCCACTCCTCGTCGGCATATGGCACCGGGCGAGCGGCCAGGGGGGCCAGCCAGTGTTCGATCGCCCGAACCTGCACCACGCGCAGCGCCTCGAGCATCTCGAACAGCGTGTCGGAGTCCGGTCCGGGACCCATCAAGCGGGCGAGCAGGGATCCGATCAGCGCCAGCCGCTCGCCAGGATCGGGCGGCAGGTTGCGCAGCCATTGCCTGCACGAATCGGCGTCACGCATCTGCGCGAGGTCGGATCCGCTAGCTGCACTCATGATGACCCTGGTGATTGCTCGATGCCACAGTGTGCGTCAGCTGCGGCACAAATGAAGTCGCATCGCCGCACGCGAGCACACCGTTGCGACGCGCGGCCGCGCACGCCCGACCGGCGGCAGCCGTTACGGTGCGCCGCATGCCAGGCGTTCAGGCGAGCCGGCGGCGCAGGGCCTCCAGGTAGGATTCCACTCGTGCGGCAACCGCGGCGCGGCGCGCCGCGACGGCAGCGGCGCGCCCGCTGGACCGGCGTCCCCACACCGGCTCGGGGAAGTGGGCATCGTCACGCCAGCGTGCGATGACGTGCCAGTGCAGATGCGGCACCACGTTGCCGAAGCTGGCGAGGTTGATCTTGTCGGGTGCCAGCACCTCGCGCTGCACGCGTTCGACCTCCAGCACGACGCGCATCAGTTCGATGCGCTGCGCATCGCCGAGGTCGCTCAACTCGGGGACGTGGGCACGCCAGATCACGCGCGTAAGCGCCGGATAGTCGGCATCGTCGGCCAGCACGATCCGCCATTCATCGCGACGCACCAGCACCTGGCCACCGTCGCCAGCGCACAGCGGGCAGTTTGCATCGACGGCCCGGTCGGCGGCCATGTCGCTCGGCGACTCGATCGCCATCTACACCAGCACGCGCTCGATGCCGCCTTCGTTGGCAAGGCGCACGTAGCGCGCCAGCCAGTCCTCGCCGAGCAGGTGGCGCGCCAGTTCCAGCACGATGTATTCGGCCTCGATGCCGGCATCGGCGGCGTAACGCGAGATCCCCTGCAGGCAGGAAGGACAGGAAGTCAGCACCTTCACCGGTCCGTCGAAGGCCGGCGCCCGCTCACGCGCGGCGGCGGCACCACGCAGCATCTCGGCCTCCTTGCGAAAGCGCACCTGGGTACTGATGTCGGGACGCGACACCGCAAGCGTGCCCGATTCACCACAGCAACGCTCGTTGAGTTCGACGCGCCCGTTGGCCGCATCGTCGATCAGGGTATTGACCACCTGCAGCGGCGCATACGACTTGATCGGGCTATGGCAGGGGTCGTGATACATGTAGCGCGCGCCGGTGGTCCCGGCCAGCCGGACGCCCCTCTCCATCAGGAACTCATGGATGTCCACCATGCGACTGCCGGGGAAGATGCTGTCGAACCGGTAGCCCTGCAGTTGGTCATGGCAGGTGCCGCAACTGACCACCACGGTCCTGATGTCGAGATAGTTCAGGGTGGTGGCCACGCGATGGAACAGCACCCGGTTGTCGGTGATCATCTTCTCGGCGCGGTCATATTGCCCCGATCCCCGTTGCGGATAGCCGCAGCACAGGTAGCCTGGCGGAAGCACGGTCTGCACCCCGACGTGCCACAGCATTGCCTGCGTGGCCAGCCCGACCTGCGAGAACAGGCGCTCCGAGCCGCAGCCCGGGAAATAGAAGACCGCTTCGGAATCGGTCGAAGTCGCCCGCGGGTCGCGAATGATCGGTACGTAGCGGCGATCCTCGACGTCGAGCAGCGCACGTGCCGTCCTGGGCGGAAGGTTGCCCGGCATCTTCTTGTTGACGAAGTGGATCACCTGCTCCCGCAGCGGCGCCTTGCCGACGGTAGCCGGCGGCCGGCGCGTCTGCCGCCGGGCAAGGCGCGCAAGCAAGCCATGCGCCAGGCGCTGCGCCCGGTAACCGACCCCGACCATCGCGGCGCGCGTGGCCCGAATGACGCCGGGGTCGCTGGCGTTGAGGAAGAACATCGCCGCGGCGTTGCCCGGGTTGAATTTCTTCCTGCCCATCCTGCGCAGCAGATTGCGCATGTTCATCGACACTTCGCCGAAGTCGATGTCGACCGGGCACGGCGCGAGGCATTTGTGGCAAACCGTGCAGTGATCGGCCACGTCCGAGAATTCATCCCAATGGCGGATCGACACTCCACGACGCGTCTGCTCCTCGTAGAGGAAAGCCTCCACGAGCAGGGACGTGGCGAGGATCTTGTTGCGCGGCGAATAGAGCAGGTTGGCACGCGGCACATGGGTGGCACAAACCGGCTTGCACTTGCCGCAACGCAGGCAGTTCCTGACCGAGTCGGCAATCGAGCCGATGTCCGACTGCTGCAGGATCAGCGACTCGGCGCCCATCAGCCCGAAGCTGGGTGTCCAGGCGTTGCGCAGGTCGGCCGGTAGTGCCGGGTCGGCCAGCAACTTGCCGCGGTTGAAGCGGCCATGGGGGTCGATGCGCTGCTTGTAGGCGCGGAAGTCGGCCACTTCCTCCGCGCCGAGGAACTCCAGCTTGGTGATGCCGATGCCGTGCTCGCCGGAGATCACGCCGCCCAGCGACCGCGCCAGGGCCATGATGCGCGCCACGGTGGCATGCGCCTGCGCGAGCATGGCGTAATCGTCGGAATTGACCGGAATGTTGGTGTGCACGTTGCCGTCGCCCGCGTGCATGTGCAGCGCCACGAACACGCGCGAGCGCAATATCCTGCGATGCAGCGCATCGACTGCCTCGAGCAGCGGTGCGAAGGCTGCACCGGCGAGGATCCCGGCCAGCGGCACCCGCAATTCGGCCTTCCACGACACGCGCAGGCTGCGATCCTGCAGGATGTGAAACAGGCTTGCTTCCGGCTCGGCGGCCAGGCGCTCGTCGATGCGCGGCAGCACCTGCGCCAGCCCCACACCGGCCAGTTCGTCGCGCAGCGACGCCAGCGGCAGGTCGATGCCCGCCAGCAGCAGCTGCCAGCGGCGGCGTGCCGAGGCCACCAGTTCGCGCGCCTGCGCGCGTCGCGTCGCTGCCAGTTCATGGTCGGCGGCCTGCTCGTGGCCCGGCAGCGCCGCGCGCCGCCACGACGCGTCATCGTCGAGCAACTGCTCCAGCGCCTCGAGCATCGCCAGCTTGTTGCGCGTGGACAGTTCGATGTTGATGCGCTCGATGCCGTCGGTGTATTCGCCCATGCGCGCCAGCGGGATGACCACATCCTCGTTGATCTTGAACGCATTGGTGTGGCGTGCGATCGCCGCCGTGCGCGAGCGGTCGGCCCAGAACGCCTTGCGCGACTCGGCCGATGCGGCGATGAATCCCTCGCCGCTGCGCCGGTTCGCCAGCCGTACCACCTCGGACGCCGCGCGCGCCACCGCGGCATCGTCGTCACCGACGATGTCGCCGATCAGCACCATCTTCGGCAAGCCGCCGCGGCGCGACTTGGTGGCGTAGCCGACCGCGCGCAGATAGCGCTCGTCGAGGTGCTCGAGACCGGCCAGGATCGCGCCGTGCGGGCGCGCATCGAGGAATGCCTTGACCTCCACGATTGCGGGCACCGCTTCCTTCGCCTGGCCGAAGAATTCCAGGCAGACGGTGCGGATGTACGCCGGCATCCGGTGCAGGACCCAGCGCGCCGAAGTGATCAGGCCATCGCAGCCCTCCTTTTGCACCCCGGGCAGGCCGGCCAGGAACTTGTCGGTGACATCCTTGCCCAGGCCCGGCTTGCGAAAACGCCGGCCTTCGATGTCCAGTCGCTGGCCGCGTATCGGCTCGCCCCGCATGGTGCCGTCGGTGCCGAGCTGGTGCGGTGCGTACCAGTTCAGCTCGAAGCTGGCGCTGGGCGCATCGTGGATCTTGCCGAGGTTGTGATCCAGCCGGGTCACCTCGAGCCAGTCGCCGGCGGGGTCGACCATGCGCCACCAGGCGAGATTGTCCAGCGCCGTACCCCAGAGCACCGCCTTCTTGCCGCCCGCGTTCACCGCAACATTGCCGCCGATGCACGAGGCGTCCAGCGAGGTCGGGTCGACGGCGAACACCAGGCCGGCACGTTCCGCCGCATCGGTCACGCGCCGGGTGACCACGCCGGCCTCGCTGAAGATGGTCGCCACCTCGTGGTCGAGTCCAGGCAGGCGAATCGGTTCGATCGCGCCGAGCCGCTCGAGCTTCTCGGTGTTGATCACCGCCGACCAGGGCGTGAGCGGGATCACCCCGCCCGTGTAGCCGGTGCCACCGCCGCGCGGAACGATGGTCAGGTCCAGTCCGATGCAGGCTGCCACCAGGGCCGCGACCTCGCGCTCGCTGTCGGGGGCGAGCACCACGAACGGGTACTCGATGCGCCAGTCGGTCGCGTCGGTGACATGCGACACCCGGCTCATGCCATCGAAGCGGATGTTGTCGCGCGCGGTATGCCGCGCCAGCGAGCGCAAGGCGCGCGCGCGCAGCGCCGCCGTGCGCTCGAATTCACCGGCGAACGACGCCACCGCTGCACGCGCCAGATCGAGCAGCCGGCTCACGCGCGCACTGCGCTGGCCCGCGGCCTGGTCGGGGTGCGCCTGCCGGTCGAGCGCGCGGCGCTTCTCGACCTCGCCCAGGCGGTGCTGCAGCGCCTCGATCAGCAAACGCCGCCGCTTCGGGTTATCGAGCAGATCGTCCTGCAGGTACGGATTGCGCCGTACCGCCCAGATGTCACCGAGCACCTCGTAGAGCATGCGCGCCGAGCGTCCGGTGCGACGCTCGGCGCGCAACTCGCTCACGATGGCCCAGCCTTCGGGGCCCAGCAAGCGGGCAACGATCTCGCGATCGGAAAAGGAGGTGTAGTTGTAGGGAATCTCGCGCAAGCGTTCGCCGAGCGCCCCGTCCGTGGCGGGGGTGGCGACCGGCGCCTGGCCGGGGGCGTTAGCTGGAGCGCGGTCGTTCATCGGGGCAGGCCGATTCTATCCGAGGCGGCCGATGGCCTGCAGGCCGGCAAACGGATGCAACAGCAGTTGCCACCAGGCGTTCGGCACCCACAACAGCGAAGCCGTCACCAGCGTGTAGCGCAGGAACTTGCCCAGCGCCATCCAGCCGAAGCTGGGCCAGAAGGGCATCCTCAACCAGCCGGCCAACGCACACAGCGGGTCACCGACCAGCGGCAGCCAGGAAAACAGCAGCGCCTTCGGACCCAGGCGCTCGAACCAGCCCAGGTAACGAGTCCGCTTGCCGTGCGCAATCGCCTCGTGGGCGCCAAGCCCCAGCCAGTAATCGAGCGCGCCGCCCAGCGTGTTGCCGGCCGTGGCGACCAGCACCACGACCCAGAACTGCCCGGGGTTGAGCTTCGCGAAACCGAACACGGCCGGCTCCGAGCCCATCGGCAGCAGCGTGGCCGACGCGAAGGCAACACCGAACACGGTCGACAGGCCATGCTCCGGCAGGGCGAACCAGGCGAGCAGCGACCGGATCAGGGCTTCCATCAGGGCGCAAAGTGTAACAAAGGCCTGCCTGTAGAATCCGGTCGGTCATGTCGATCAACTATCTGAAACGCATTCTCACGGCCAGGGTCTACGAGGTTGCGCGCGAAACCCCTCTCGAGGTGGCCAGCGGCCTGTCGGAGCGCCTGAACAACCAGGTGCTGCTGAAGTGCGAGGACCTGCAGCCGATCTTCTCGTTCAAGCTGCGTGGTGCCTACAACCGCATGGCGCGCCTGTCGCCCGAGGAACTCGCCCGCGGCGTGATCGCCGCTTCGGCCGGCAACCATGCACAGGGCGTGGCACTGGCAGCGCGCCGGCTGGGCTGCCGTGCGGTCATCGTGATGCCGGTCACCACGCCGCAGATGAAGATCGACGCGGTACGCGCGCTGGGGGGCGAAGTCGCCCTTGCGGGCGACTCGTACAGCGACGCGGCCGCCATCGCGCAGGAACGCCAGCAACGCGAGGGCCTCACCTTCGTGCATCCGTTCGACGATCCCGATGTGATCGCCGGGCAGGGCACCATCGGCATGGAAGTGCTGCGACAGCACCCGGCACCGATCCATTCCATCTTCGTCGCCATCGGCGGCGGCGGACTGGCCTCGGGCATCGCCGCCTACGTCAAGCAGGTGCGCCCCGAAATCCGCGTGATCGGCGTGCAAACCGTCGATTCCGATGCGATGGCGCGGTCGATCAGGAGCGGGCGCCGGGTTGAACTGCACGATGTCGGGCTGTTCTCGGACGGCACGGCGGTCAAGAAGGTCGGCGAGGAGACCTTCCGCCTGTGCCGCGCCCTGCTCGACGACATCGTGCTGGTCGACACCGATGCGATCTGCGCCGCCATCAAGGACGTGTTCGCCGACACCCGCTCGATCCTCGAACCCGCTGGCGCCCTCTCCCTGGCCGGACTCAAGTCCTACGTCGAGCGCGAGGGCCTGCAGGGCGAAACACTGGTGGCCATCGCCTCCGGGGCGAACATGAACTTCGACCGCTTGCGCTTCGTCTCGGAGCGCGCCGAGATCGGGGAACGGCGCGAGGCGGTTTTCGCAGTGACCATCCCCGAGGAGCGCGGCAGCTTCCGGCGCTTCTGCGAAACCATCGGACCGCGCAACGTCACCGAGTTCAACTACCGGATCGCCGATGCGAAACAGGCGCACGTCTTCGTCGGCATCCAGACCTCGCGCGCGGGCGAGGCCGCGGAACTGGCCGGGGCCTTTGCCGCGGCCGGTTTCGCCACCCTCGACCTGACCGACGACGAACTCGGCAAGCTGCACCTGCGACACATGGTGGGCGGGCACTCGCCGCTGGCCCGGGACGAGTCGCTGTACAGCTTCGAGTTTCCCGAGCGCCCCGGGGCCCTAATGCGCTTCCTGTCGTGCATGAGCCCGAACTGGAACATCTCGCTGTTTCACTACCGCAATCACGGCGCGGACTACGGCAAGATCCTGGTCGGCATCCAGGTGCCGGCTGGCGAGAAGAAGCAGTTCCGCGAGTTTCTGGCAAGCCTCGGTTACCCATCGCGCGACGAGACCCGGCACCCGGCCTATCGCCTGTTCCTGGGCGCCCACGCGGGCTGATCCCGGTCAAGCATCCGCAAGGCTGGAATCCGTTAGAATCCAGTTGCCCATGCACCTGCTCACGCTCGGCCTGAATCACCAGACCGCGCCGCTTTCGCTGCGCGAGCGCGTCGCGTTCCCGGGCGAAAGCCTGCGCACGGCGCTGGCCGAACTGCGCCAGCGGCTGTCGACGGTCGCGCCGGAATCGGCCATCCTGTCCACCTGCAACCGCACCGAAATCTACTGTGCCACCGGCGCCCCGCAGGAGGCGCAGACGGCCATCACCGGCTGGCTCGACGCGCGTCATTCCATCGAGCCCCGGACGCTGCAGTCCCACCTGTACATGCTGCCCAATGGCGAGGCGGTACGGCACGCCTTTCGGGTGGCGGCAGGCCTCGACTCCATGGTCATCGGCGAGCCGCAGATCCTCGGCCAGATGAAGCAGGCTGCACGCATCGCCCATGAGGCCGGCGCACTGGGTTCGCACCTGCACCAGCTTTTCCAGCGCTCGTTCGAAGCGGCCAAGGTAGTGCGCAGCACCACCGAGATCGGCGCTCACTCGGTGTCGATGGCCGCCGGCGCGGTGCGTCTGGCGCGGCGCATCTTCGAGGACCTGCGCGAAACACGCATCCTGTTCGTCGGCGCCGGCGAGATGATCGAACTGGCTGCCACCCACTTTGCGGCCCAGCACCCCAGGCAGATCGTGGTTGCCAACCGAACGCTCGAGCGGGCCAGCCGCCTGGCCCAGCGTTTCGGCGCCGAGAGCCTGCGCCTGGCCGACCTGCCCGACCGTCTCGACCAGTTCGATATCGTCGTCTCCTGTACCGCCAGTTCGCTGCCCATCATCGGCCTGGGCATGGTCGAGCGTGCCACGCGCGCGCGCCGCCGCCGGCCGATGTTCATGGTCGACCTGGCCGTGCCGCGCGACATCGAAGCCGAGGTCTCGCGACTCGACGACGTGTTCCTGTGCACCATCGACGATCTCGGCCGGCAGGTCATGGCCGGCAGCGAGAACCGGCTCGCTGCGGTGGCGCAGGCCGAGGCCATCATCGAAACGCGCGTCGACGCATTCATGCAATGGATGGCAACGCGCCAGGCAGTGCCGGCGATCCGCTCCCTGCATGCACGCGGTGAAGCGCTCAAGCAGGCCGAGCTCGAGCGCGCGCAGCGTGCGCTGGCGCGCGGCGAACCGCCAGCCGCGGTGATCGAGTCGCTGGCGCGCGCACTCACCAGCAAGTTCCTGCACGGTCCCACGGCTTTGCTGCACGGCCCGGCGGCCCAGCGCGAGCAACTGCTGCCGCTCATCGATCAGCTATTGCCCGCACGAGTCGCACCGGCCGCAAGCACCGACGACAGCGACCACCCCGAACGGCGTTAGCTGTGAAGGCCTCGATGCAGGCCAGGCTCGAGCAACTCGAACGCCGGCTGGCCGAAGTGAACCTGATGCTCTCCGGCGAGGATGCCGCGCGCGACCTGGACGCCTTTCGTCGCGCCAGCCGCGAACACGCCGAACTGGCCCAGGTGATCGAATGCTTCCACGCCTGGAAGCGCGCGGTGAGCGACCTGAAGGCGGCCGAGCAGATGCGCAGCGATCCCGAACTGCGCAGCTTCGCCGACGAGGAGGCCGGGGCGGCTGCCGCGCGCGCCGATGAGCAGGCGCGCGCGCTGCAGCGCCTGCTGTTGCCGAAAGATCCGAACGACGAGCGCAACGTATTCCTGGAGATCCGCGCCGGTACGGGTGGCGACGAATCGACCCTGTTCGCCGGCGACCTGCTGCGCATGTATCTTCGTTTTGCCGAGCGCCAGCACTGGCGCACCGAGCTGATGTCGGCCAGCGAATCCGAGCTCGGCGGCTACAAGGAAGTCATCGTGCGCATCGCCGGAGATGGCGCGTACTCGCGACTGAAATTCGAGTCGGGCGGACATCGCGTGCAACGCGTACCCGAAACCGAGGCGCAGGGGCGCATCCACACTTCGGCCTGCACGGTGGCAGTGATGCCCGAGGCCGATGCGATGGGCGAGGTCGACATCGACCCGGAGTCGCTGCGCATCGATGTGTTCCGCTCCTCGGGGGCCGGCGGCCAGCACGTCAACAAGACCGAGTCGGCGGTGCGCATCACGCACCTGCCGAGCGGCATCGTGGTCGAGTGCCAGGACGACCGCTCGCAGCATCGCAACCGGGAGCGGGCACTGCAGGTGCTGGCGGCCCGGCTGAAGGATCGCCAGATACGCGAGGCGCAGGCGCGCGAAGCCGCGCAGCGCAAGTCGCTGATCGGCTCGGGCGACCGCTCCGGACGCATCCGGACCTACAACTTCCCACAGGGCCGCGTTACCGACCATCGCATCAACCTGACCTTGTACAAATTGCAGCAGGTGATGGACGGCGATCTTGACGAGTTGCTCGACGCACTGGGCGCCGAGCACCAGGCGCAACTGCTCGCCGAACTGGGCGAGTACGCGCACTGACCCGGGCCGCAGTGGCCGCTGCAATGCCCGAGCCGACTGCGCCGTCCCCGGAAGTACCCAGTTGGGAAGGGCTGGCGCTGATCAGTGGCCTGCCCCGCCTCGAGGCCCGGGTGCTCCTGGAGCACGCCAGCGGCCGCAGCCGCGAATGGCTGATCGCGCACGGCGACGAGACCGCCGGCACGCAGGCGGCGCGCTGGTTCCGCGAACTGGTGCACCGGCGCCAGGCAGGCGAGCCGATCGCCTACCTGGTCGGCGCGCGCGAATTCGCCGGACGTCGCTTCGCGGTCGACCCGACGGTGCTGATTCCGCGCCCCGAAACCGAGTTGCTGTTGCACGTGGCGCTGGAGCGTGCGCCACCCGGCGCCCGCTTGCTCGACCTGGGCACCGGCAGCGGTGCGCTGGCGGTCAGCTTCGTGTGCGAGCGCGCCGATCTGTGGGTGCTCGCGACCGATCGCTCGGCCGATGCCCTGGCGGTGGCACGCCGCAATGCCAGTCAACTGGCCGGCGCGGCGCTCGCCGCAGGGCGCCTGCGCCTGCGCCGAAGTGACTGGTGGCACGGCATCGAGCAAGGCGAGCGCTTCGAGCTTATTACCTCGAATCCACCCTACATCGCGAGCGCCGATGCCCATCTGGGAATCGGCGACCTGCGCTTCGAGCCTCGCGAGGCGCTGGTGGCGGGCGTCGACGGCCTGGACGCCGTGCGTGCGATCATTGCCGGGGCGCCAGGCTACCTGAGCCCTGGAGGCTGGATCGGCCTCGAGCACGGCCACACCCAGGGTCCGGCGGTGCAGGCGCTGCTGGCCGCCGGCGGCTGGCTCGAACTCGAGACGCTGGCCGATGCCGCTGGCCTGCCGCGGGTCACGGTGGCGCGCGCGCCGACGGCAACAGCTTTGTAAGGCCATTGTTTGACCTGGCCGGGCACTCTTTTCTAGAATGGAAGGTCTGCCCGTCGGGCATAGCG
>CAZXLV010000004.1:20497-31308 GCA_964641405.1 uncultured Limnobacter sp.
CCCTCCGGCACCGCCGGTTTGACGCCGGATACGCGTCATCCCTAGAATCTCCTGTTCACCTCGCCTCGATCGACTGGGAGCCCATCATGGAAGCCAAAGAATTCATCGCCAAAACGGTCGCCGAGAATCCGGTGGTCCTGTTCATGAAGGGCACCGCGCAATTTCCGCAATGCGGTTTTTCGGGTCGCGCCATCCAGATCCTCGAGGCTTGCGGCGTCAAGAACCTGGTCACCGTGAACGTGCTCGAGGACGACGACGTGCGCCAGTCGATCAAGACATATTCCAACTGGCCGACGATTCCGCAGCTCTACATCCGCGGTGAGTTCGTGGGCGGTGCCGACATCGTCTACGAGATGTACCAGTCGGGTGAACTGCAGAAGCTCCTGCCCCAGGAAGCCAGCGCCTGAAGCGCATCACGCGGCACGCGGCACCAGGGGAATGGCGCCGCGACATCCATCGGCCCGGTCCGCAGCATCGATCGCGCGCTGTCGAAAAGGACCGAAGACATGAAGCTGATGGTGGCCACCGACGGGTCGAAGAACTCGCTGCGCGCAGTCAAGTACGCGCTGCGCCTGCTCGAGGCAATGGGCGGCGCCGGTTCGCTGGCCCTGATCAGCGTGCATGACGACACTGCACTGCGCCATGCCCGGCGCTTTGTCGGCAAGCAGGCGGTGGCCGATTACCTGCGCGAACTGAGCCAGGCAGACCTGGCCGAAGCGCAGAAGCTGCTCGAGAAGGCCGGCGTCGCACACGAGGCAATCACGCTCACCGGGCAGGTTGCCGTGGAGATCGCCAATGCCGCCGAGAAGGGCAAGTTCGACATGCTGATCCTGGGATCGAAAGGGCGCAGCGGCATCAAGGACCTGCTCATCGGATCGGTCGCGCGCCGCGTCGCCGAGATTTCGAAAGTGCCGGTCCTGCTGGTCAAGTAGAAAGAAGCCGTCAAAGGGCGCGTCGATGTCGCTGATCATTGCCTGGGTCGTCAATGCACTGAGCCTGCTGGTGCTCGCCTGGCTGATGCCGGCCGTTCACGTTGCCAGCTTCGGCACGGCGCTGGTGGCCGCGCTGGTGCTGGGCCTGCTCAATTCCATCATCCGCCCGGTGCTGTTGCTGCTCACGCTGCCGGTGAACATCCTCACTCTCGGCCTGTTCACCTTCATCATCAACGGATTCCTGTTCTGGCTGGCGGCCAATTTCCTCGAAGGCTTCACCGTGCGCAGCTTCGGCTGGGCGATCCTGGCGGCGATCGTCTACAGCCTGATCAGCTGGGCGCTCAGCGCGCTGCTGCCAGGGCGACGCGCGTAGGCCGCCCGCACGGCAGCGCAGTCACACCCTCAGCGCATGAAGCCGAGGTCGGCCTGCGCAAAGTTGCGCAGGTTCGGGAAGACGTCGGCGAGTTGACCCGCGCCGAGTCCGAACCAGCCTGCCAGTGTCGCCGCATACTGGTCGACCGAGATGGCCGGCAGCAGGCGACCCTGCCCCACGTCATCGGGCGTGTTCACGCCGATGGCCGGATAGCGGCCGTAGATGTCGCGGCCGCGCACCGCTCCGCCGACCACGAAATGATGCGAGCCCCAGCCATGGTCGGTGCCATCGCCGTTGCTGGTCAGGGTCCGCCCGAACTCGGAGGCGGTGAACAGCGTCACGCTGTCCAATGCATTGAGCGCCGGCCTGGCGAGTTGCTGATCGAAGTAGGCAAGTGCCTGGCCGATGCGCGTCATGAGGTTGCCCTGGTTGACGCGCTGCGCATCGTGCGTGTCGAAGCCGCCGAGGCCGACGAAGAAGATCTGGCGCTTCGCGCCCAGCGCACCCCGCCCTCCGATGATGCGGGCCACCGTCTGCAGTTGTGCCGCCAGGCCGTTGGTCTGGCTGCTCCCCGGCAGGAGCGGCACCGGATCCAGGCTGCCGACCGGTAACATCGCCGCGTTCAGGGCTGCCTGCGCGCCGATGGATCGGGTGGCAACGCGGCCGAGTTCCTTCTCCATCGGATGCGCGCTGTCGCCGGTGATGATGGATCGCAGCACGCTGCCGGCCGTCGAGGAGCCGAACAACGAGCCGCTCAGCCCGGCGATCGGAATCCCGCCGTTGGGGCCGACCGGGTACTGCAGGGTCGATTGGCCGGCCAACCAGACCGCATTGCCCGACACCGACATGCAGGTGAAGGTCGAACTGGCGTTGCCGCTGGCCAGCAAGTCGCCCATGCGCCCGCCCCAACCGTAACGCGATCCCTCGGGCCCGTAGGCCTGCCAGGTCGATTGCTGGTCGTTGTGCGAGAACAGGTTCGCTGGCCGCGGCACGCTGCCATTGCCGTACTGGGCCTTGGTCAGCGGCGCGACCAGGGTGCCCACGTTGGCCACCACCGCGAGACGTTCGAGATCGAAAAGCGATTGCAGCGGCCCGAGGTTCGGATGCAGCGCGAAACTGCGACCCGCCTGCGGCGTCCCGGGTACGATCGGCAGAACTCCGCCCGTGGCTCCCGGTGCGGCCAGCGCAATCGGATCCGGCGGCGTGGCGCGCAGGCGCTGGTACTCGCTCCACGAGTCAGGATCGGTGGCGAGCACCATGTTGTGCGCGTCGTTGCCGCCGTAGAAAAACAGGCACACCAGCGCACGATAGTCCTCGGCCGCCTGGGCGGCGGCGGCGCCGATGGTCGCCAGGTTCAGCGCGAAGTGGGCAGCGCCGGGCCCCAGCATCGAGAGCAGCGTGGAACGGCGCAGGAACTCGCGGCGCGATGCGTCGATGTGCTTCATGGGGGTTGCCGGTTTCATTTCTGCACCAGGTACTCGGGAGCGGCCAGCACCAGGAAGACGGCCAGCTTGACCCGGTTCAGGCGCGCACTGGCCGCCTGCGCACTGCTGGACGGGATCGCGACCGATCCGACTGCGTCGATCAACTGCGCGCGCAAGCTGCCCGACATTTCGCCGGCCATCATCAGCATGCCGACCCGATCGACCAGCGCGGCAGGAGTGTCCGTGAGGGCGATCAGCGCGCCGTAGTCAGGCTGCACGTCGCGCGGGCTGCCGCTGCCGAAGCCGCTGACCAGCGCGCTGCGCATGGTGTTCAGGTATCCGGCCAGCGAGGCTTCGTGCACGATCTGGAATTCGGGCGCCACCAGGCCAGCGGCAGCGATCTCGGTATTCGGCGGCACGTAGCCCGGGCGAAAGAAATTGAACACCGAAGGCGAGCGCATCGGAGACTGGCCCAGACTGCTGTTCGGATCGTCGGTATTGCCCACCAGGAAGCGACCCGAAGCCGAACGGGCGGCAAAGGCGCGCAGCCAGTGCGCCACGCGCAGCACCGGCTCGCGCAGCTTGCCGTCGTTGGCATTCGGTACTGCGCGCCGCGCCTCCGGATCGAGCAGGATGGCGCGGATCACCGCCTTCATGTCGCCGCGCACCCCCGCACCGTTGTCGTTGAATGCTGCCGCAACGCGTCCCACGTAGGCGGGACTCGGATTGCTGGTGACCAGGCGCTGGATCAGCTGCCGGCCGATGAACGGGCCGACGTTGGGATGCGAGGAGAGCCGATCCAGTGCGCTGCGCAAGCTGGATGCCGCATCGGTTTGCGCCGGCACGGTAACGCCGAGAAAGCGCTTTTCCGAGCTGGAATGGAACTTCGGGTACGCCTGCATCGGCAGCACGGCCCGGTCGGCGTGCGCGTTGCTGCCATAGCCGTAGAAGCGCGCATCCGAGGTGTCCGGACCGGCCCAGCTCCAGCCGGTGAAGACTTTCGCCAGGCCGCTGACGTCGTCGTTGCCATAGGTTTCGATCGGCGCGCCGCGTGCGTCCAGCCGTGGCGTGCCATCGGGGTTCAACTCGTGAAGCCCGATGGTGAACAACTGCATCACCTCGCGCGCGAAGTTCTCGTCGGGCACCCGGCCGCGCACCGGATCCTCCTTCTGGTTGCGCAGATGCGTGAGGTACAAGCCCATCATCGGGTGCAGCGCGACGTCTTCGAGCAGGCTGCGGAAGTTCCCGAACGCATTGCGCCCGAGCATGTCCAGGTAACTCGCCACGCCGCGCGCATGCTGGCCGACGTTGTCGTCGAGCAGCGAGACCACGAAGATCTGCGACAGGGCAAACGCGACCCGCTGGCGCAAGGGATCGTCGCCAGCCACCGCGGCGCGCCAGAAGCTCTCGTAGACCCAGTTGTGCTGGTTGGTCGATTGCCCCGCTGCACTGGCCTCGGCGATGCGCGCCTCGACGTAGGGCTGGTGGCGCGTCTGCGCAAGGCCGAACTGTTCGCCGATCCACGCCTCGAAGCCGATGCGCCGGGTACGGTCGATCACATCCTGGGGCGCGCCGAAGCCGGCCTGGGCGAGGAAGCGTGCGCTGTCCTTTTCGCTCGGCTGCTCCGCAGCCGGCAGCGTCGGTGGTTCCTTCAACACCTGCTCACCGGAGGAGCCGTTCTCCCCCCCGCACGCGGTCAGCGCAGCGGCGATCGCAAGCCACTGCAGCACATTCACGACACGCTGGAAACGGTTCGACATGAGCACCCCGTATGCGACGCCACCCGCCATGGATCGATGAAAAAGCGGCGGGTTTCCCGCGTTGGCGAGAAGATCGCAAGCAGCGTGACGAATTTCCTGTTGCACCCGACCGGCGGCTGCCGGCGCTGGACGAACGGGTCAGTCGGCGGGGTGGGCGGCGCGGGCGAGCACCCAGGCAGCGGCATCGTCGAGCAGGCGCGTGAGCGCGCGGTCGAAGGCAGCCACTGCCTGTGACGCCGACTCGACGGCGAGCGGCTCGCGTTGCGCGAAGCGCTGCCTGGCCAGCGAGCGGTGCGAGGCGCGATCGATCAGATCGAGCGCCAGTTCGATACGCGCCTCGCCGGGCGGGGAGACGTCGTCGTGAAACAGATGCTCGAGTTGCACCTCCAGCAGCCAGTCGCCGTGCACCGGCGCAGTCTCCATGGCGACATCGCGAAACACCCGCGCCTGGCGCAGGCGCCGCGCCAGCAGGCGCGCGATGCGCGCTGCGGGGCGCTCGGCCCAGCTGGCGAACTGGTAGTACTCGCGCGCACCCGCGGCACGGCTATAGACCAGGCCCGTCCCATCGAGCAGGCTGCCGATGGCCACGCCCGCCACCAGCAGGCTGTGTTCGATCGGTGCCCCGCCCGCGGCGGGCGTGTGTCCGAGGTCATCGAGTTCGTAGTAGATGCGTGCCGGGGCCGCACCCAGGCCGAGACAGCCGGACAGCGCCCCGGACAGCGGCACCAGGGCCAGGGACGCGAGCGCCCGCCGACGCAGGGCGCGGCTCATCGCGCACCCTCGCCGGGGCCGAGTTGCGATGGCGACGGCCCGAGCAGTGCGGCGCGCGGGTCACTCAGGCGCTCCGCGGCCCTGGACACCTGTTCGGCGCTGCGGCGCAATTCGCGCGCGGTGGCGCGCAATTCGATCGTGCCGGCGTCCACCGTGGCCTCGAATCGCTGCGTCGCCGTGGCGGTCTGCTGTTCCACGGCGCTCGCCGCGCGCGACACGCTCGCCAGTGTCTTCTGCGTCTCGGCCACCAGCGGCTGGATCCCGCGCAGCGTCTCGACCGTCTGTCGCGAAATCTGCTGGACGGCGATGGCACCTTCCTGGCTCGATCGCTGCACGGCCAGTGCGCTGGAACTGAAACTGGCAATGGCCTCGTCGATGTGTTCGAGTCGCTGATCGAGGTTGCTCGCCAGGTCGTGTACGGCGGAGATCGTGCCGATCAACTTCTTGCGGTTGGTGGCATCGAGCAACTCCTCCAGGTTGCGCAGCGCGCCCTCGCCGGTGACGGCGAGGCGGTTCAGCGCTCCGGCGATCTGGTCCAGGCCGGAGGTGCCTTCCGCAATCACCGGGTAGCGCTCGCCCGACATCACCTCGCGCAGTTCCGGTCCCGGCGTGCCCGGCGTGACCAGATCGACGCGGGCCAGGCCGGTCACGAAATTGCGCGCGATCACGGCCCTGGTGTTGACGCTGACCGGAGTCTGGTCCTCGACCCGGATGGTGACGTCGACGCGGTTGATGTTGTCGCGCGAGATCGAGTATTCCTGCACGCGCCCGACCTTCACGCCGCGCATGTTCACGTCGCTGCCCATCTGCAGGCCATCGAGCGTCTGGTGTTCGAAATGGATCATGTAGTAGTGAAAGCCGCCGGCACCACCGGCGTGCGCGAGCCACACGTAGCCCGCCGCCAGTGCGGCGATCAGGGCCAGCACGATCGCACCGACCAGGGTGTAGCGGGCCTCAGGCTCCATCGCTTCGCTCCTTCGCTGCAAGCATTCTACGGCCCGAGAAATAGGCCTGTATCCAGGGATCGTCGATGGCAGTGACCTGGTCGATCGAACCGTCGGCAATGACGCGCCCCTTGCCGAGCACGACCACCCGTTGCGCGATCGACAGCAGCGTGTCGAGGTCGTGCGTGACGAGCAGCACCGTGATGCCGAGGTCGCGACACAGCGACGCGAGCAGCGCATCGAAGTCGCGCGCGGTGATCGGATCGAGGCCGGCAGTCGGTTCGTCCAGGAACAGCACCTCCGGTTCGAGCGCCAGCGCGCGGGCGATCGCCACGCGCTTGCGCATGCCGCCCGACAGTTCGCTCGGGCGCCTGGCACCCACCGATTCGGGCAGGCCCGCCATCGACAGGCGCAAGCCGACCAGGGCCGCAATGAAGTCACGCGGAATGGCACCGCGCTCGATCATCGGCGTGGCGACGTTTTCGGCCACGGTCAGTGATGAAAAGAGCGCTCCGTCCTGGAACATCATGCCGATGCGACGGCGCAAGGTGGTCAGGCGGGCCGCCGAAGCCGCCCAGACGTCGGTGCCGAGCAGGCGCACCTGTCCGCCATCCGGTCGCTGCAAGCCGATGATCTCGCGCAGCAGCACCGACTTGCCGCTGCCACTGCCGCCGATGAGCGCCACCAGTTCGCCACGAGCGACGCGCAGATCCACGCCATCGTGGACCACCTGGCTGCCGAAGCGCGTGCGCACCCCCTCGACTTCGATCACCGGCGTGCCGGCGGCCAGCATCGCGGGCGAGGCGCCGGTGCGGGGCGTGGCGCCGGTCACAGCCCGAGTTGCTGCAGCAGGACCGCAAAGGCCGCATCGAGCAGGATCACGGCAACGATCCCCTGGACCACGGTTGCGGTCGTGTTCATCCCGATGGCGCGCGTGTCGCGGCTCACCGACATGCCCATGCGGCAACCGATCACCGCAATGAACAGCGCGAACACCGGGGCCTTTGCCAGCCCGATCACGAAGTGACGCGGCGCGAGCACTTCATGCAGGCGGGCGATGAATGCGGCCGGCGTGATGTCCAGCATCTGCTGGGCGATCGCCATTGCGCCCAGCATGCCCATCACGTCACCGACGAACACCAGCAGCGGCAATGACAGCATCAGCGCCAGCACGCGCGGCACCACCAGCACCTGCTCGGCCGACAGCCCCAGCGTGCGGATCGCATCGATCTCCTCGGTCAGCTTCATGGTGCCCAGTTGCGCCGTGAATGCGGCGCCCGATCGGCCGGCGATGATCACCGCCACGATCAGCGGTGCGAATTCGCGCGCCAGGCCCAGGCCCACGCCATCGACCACGAAGATGCTGGCGCCGTACTGCTCGGCCTGCAGGCCGAGCAGGTAAGCCACCACCAGGCCGATCAGGAAGGAGACCAGCGCCACCACCGGGATCGCGGTCACGCAAACCTGCGCGAACTGGGCGAACAGTTCCTTCGTGCGCAGTCGCTGCGGGTGCACCAACAGGTCGGCGAACTCCACCAGCACGCGGCCGAAGAAGTCGAGGTGGCCACGCAGCAAGGTACCCAGGCTGACCGTCGAGGCACCCAGTTGCCCGAGCAGGCTGCGTGCGCGCGCAACGGACTGGCCCTGCACTCCCGCCAGGCGCTCGCGCACCAGGCCGAGGACATTGGCGTGGACCTGGTCGAAGCCACGCATGGACACCGATTGCGCTCCGGCCCCCAGTGCCCCCAGGGCGCGCCACAGCAGCAGCGCCGCCGCCGTGTCGATCTCCTCGAGTGCGCTGCCGTCGAGCACCACCGGCACCGGCAGGCGATGCGCGGAACCGGCCAGTGCGCGCAAGGAGGCATCGAGATCGGCCAGGCGCGACAAGCGCCATGGACCGGCCAGGAACACGACACTGCCATCGGCGCCGCGCTCGAGGCGACAGGGAGCGTTGCTTGGGCTCATCGGTCCGGACAAGGGGGGCGGCCAAGGGGCGCTGGTCGCGAACGAACCCGGGAGGCGCACTCACGCGCCGGCGTCGGGAACCACCAGGTCGAGTCCATCGAGGCTCGTCTCGCGCACCTTCGCCCGATCGTAGGCCGGGGTATGCGGAAATGGCCGCGTCGCATCGAAGCCGACCTTGCCGCCCAGATAGTCCGGAAACGACGGGTTGAGGCCGTGGCCGAAGACCTTGTCGATCACCATGATGCCGTGGCCGGGGTCGAGTCGCGTGGCCATCGCCCATTCGATGTCGGCAGGATCCCGGATGTCGACGTCTTCATCGACCACGGTGACCATCTTCAGCGGCGGGAACGCGGCGAACGCCGCCATCAGCGCCTGCTTGGCCCAGCCGGCACGCTTTTGCGCGATCTGCACCACGGCGTGGTAGAAGCCGCAACCGCCGTGCGAAAAATAGACGTCCTTCACCCCGGGCACCTGCTTTTGCAGCAGCGCCAGCACGTTGGCCTCACCGAGCAGTCCGACCGAGTTGAACACCTCGACGCCCGAAAGGATGGTGTGGAACACAGGTCGACGGCGCCGGTGGATCTTCTTCACACGCACCAGGGGGCGCGGCGCGACGGTCGCGTAGTAGCCGGTGACCTCCGCAAACGGCCCCTCCGCGTGCAGTTCGCCAGGCACCATCTCGCACTCGAGAGCGAACATCGCATGCGCCACCATCTCGACCGGCGAGGTGGTGCCCGCTACGAGCTCGAGCGGACTGCCGTGAAACTCGCTGGCAATGCCGAGTTCATCGGTCTCGATCGGCGCCGCTTCGGCAGGTGTCGCCGCGGCGAAGTGCAGGCCTGGCCCGACACCGACGTTGAGCGTGAACGGCAGCGCCTGGCCGCGCGCGAAGGCCTTTTCCATATAGGTTTCGAGATGACGTCCGGAGTCGATGTTGATGGCCAGGCGGTCGCGCGCGATCACCATGAAGCGCTGGATGGACGCATTGCGCACCCCGGTCTCGGGGTCGCGTGCAACCACCACCGCTGCATCGAAGTACGGCCCGCCATCACGCTCGGCGTGGACCGGGACCGGCAACCGGGAGAGATCGACCGTCGCCTCGCTGACCTCGAGCACCGGCCCGCGATCGACCACCACCGGTTCGACCGGATGCTGTTGCCAGCGGCGGATGCACTCGGAGACGTGTTGCGGCAACAGCCGTTCAGGGTGTCCGAGCAGGTCCGCCAGCAATTCGCGCGACCAATACAGGCCGGTGAACACCGGATATCGGCTGCCCCTGACGTTTTCGAACAGCACGGCGTGACGGCCGCCCTCGAATCTGGCAGCGACCGCGGCCAGTTGATGAACCGGATCGACCTCGGAGCGCACGCGCACCAGGCGCCCGCGCCGATCGAGCCATTCGATGATGGCGCCGAGATCGGCCAGCCGTGGCGTACCAGCGCGCCTTCCGGCCATGTGTGCCTCCTGCCGTTGTTCGCGCGCCGCACACGTAGGCGCCGATCGCCGTCCGCGGGCGCCCGCCGGGCTGAGCGCAGGTTACCGGATGCGCCAGGGGCTGTGAAGTGGTGCCGACTCCCCGACTCGAACGGGGGACCTACCGCTTACAAGGCGGTTGCTCTACCAACTGAGCTAAGCCGGCGTGCGGCACAGAAAGTGTAGCCGATCGACCGTGCAGGGCGTGAGCGGCACGCGTCTACTTGACCCGCGTCAGATGCGGCTTGCGCGGTCTCGGCGAGTGCGGTTCCGGGCCGTCGCCGTCCGGGCCGTCCGTCGCGGTAGCAGGCGCGCTGCCCGATTGCTCCGGAACGCCGTCACCGCGACCGGATTTCGGCGCAGCAGTCTTGGGTACCGCGGCAATCGGCGTGCGACGACGTGTCGACCTTGGCGCTGCGGCATCCCTGGGCACCGCGGCGAGTTTCGGGCGCTTGCGGGTGCGTCCCGCGGTTGCCAACGGTACCTGGACACGGCCGGCGGCGGGGCTTGTGGCGCTGACAGTTGCCGCCTCGGCGCCTGCCTGGTCTTCACCGCCCGCACTGCCGTCGTCGGGCACGCGCGCCGGCAGCGCCGCTCCTGCCGTGACATCGTCCTGCCCGGGCCCACCCTGCGCCGGGTGCACCTCGAACGCCATGCCCTGTCCATTCTCCTGCGCGAATATCGCCGTGATGTTGGCGATCGGAATGGATACCTGGCGTGCCACCCCGCCGAAGCGCGCCTCGAATTCGAGCCGCTCGTTGCCGATGCTGAGCCGGTTGGTGGCCACGGTCGAAACGTTGAGCACGATCTCGCCGTCACGCACGAACTCGCGCGGCACGACCGTGTGCTCGTCGACCGCCACGGCGATGTAGGGCCGGTAGCCGTTGTCCGAGCACCACTCGTGGATTGCGCGAATCAGGTAGGGCTTGGTGGAGATGTCGGGCATCAGCGTCGCATCACCTTTTCCGAGGGCGTGAGCGCTTCGATGTAGGCAGGCCGCGAGAAGATGCGCTCGGCGTAGCGCAGCAGCGGCGCGGCCGTCTTGGGCATGTCGATGCCGTAGTGATCGAGCCGCCACAGCAGCGGCGCGATCGCGACGTCGAGCATCGAGAAGTCCTCGCCGAGCATGTACTTGTTCTTGATGAAGATCGGCGTGAGCTGCGTGAGCC
>CAZXLV010000005.1:0-27601 GCA_964641405.1 uncultured Limnobacter sp.
GGATCAGGTCGGCCGCCTCGTGCAGCCGCTTCTGGTCCTCGCCGAGCATCGTCGCGTAGGTGGTGAACTCCTGCCCGAGCGTCATCGGGACGGCGTCCTGCAGCTGGGTGCGGCCCATCTTCAGCACGTCGGCGAATTCGAGCGCCTTGTCGGCGAACGCGCGCCGCAGCGTTTCCATCGCCTCGACCAGCCCCGCGATGCCGAACCAGCAGGCGAGCTTGAGCGCCGTCGGATAGACGTCGTTGGTGCTCTGGCTCATGTTGACGTGCTCGATCGGATGCACGGCATCGTAGTCGCCCCGCGCGCGTCCCATCAACTCCAGTGCGCGGTTGGCGATCACCTCGTTGGCATTCATGTTGGTGGAAGTGCCCGCCCCGCCCTGGATCACGTCGACCACGAACTGGTCGTGCAGGCTGCCGTTGCGGATCTCCTCACAGGCCTGGACGATGAAGCGTGCGCGCTCCGCGTCGAGCATGCCCAGCGCCTGGTTGGCCTGCGCGGCGGCCTGCTTGATGCTCGCCAGGGCGTTGATCAGGTCCGGATAGATCGAGATCGGCGTGCCGGTGATGGGAAAGTTTTCCAGCGCGCGCAGGGTGTGCACGCCGTAGTAGGCATCGACCGGGACGGCGCGATCACCGAGCAGGTCGTGCTCGAGACGGGTGGCTTGCACGCTCACTGGGCGGCCACGCGAACGACAGTTGCCAGCACGAAGGCATCTTCCAGCGCATGCAGGGCATGGGCTGCGCCACCGGCCAGGTACATCAGTTCGCCAGCCCGCATCGGCCGGCTCGCGCCGTGCGCGCGCACGTCGACCACGCCTTCCAGGCAGTGAAGGGTCATCGGGCCCGGCACGGCATGCTCGGGCAGCGACTTGCCGGCCGGCAACAGCAAGCGCATGACCTCGATGTGGCCGTCGCGCACGATTGCGGTGGACGGTGCATCGGCGATCTGCTCGGCCGGATTGCGCACCTCCACGACGTCTCCCGATGTTGCGTGCGGAAGTGCCATGACGATCTCCTCGCGGAAATGGGTAGCGAGATCATACAGGCCCGGGCGATCCTCAACCCGGCTTGCCGTCCAGTCGGGCGCGGGTGAGCACCGGCCAGTAGCGGATCACATACAGGACGAAGGCGGCCACCCACAGCAGCGCGGAGGCTTCGATGAAGGTCAGTGTCAGCGCCGGCACCAGCATCGGCCCGAACACCCGCGCCAGCGCCGCCGCATACACCAGCAGGTAGGCGGTGGTTTCGTAGCCGTCGGCCTTCAGCGGCCGGCCGGTGTGGCCGCGCGCGGTGCGGGTGATCATGCCCATGGTCAGGCCGCCGATGGCGCCCACCGTCAAGGCGTGAAATGCCAGCGATTGGGCCACCAGGCCGGCGGCCGCCAGGCCGCGCAGCAGCAGGTAGATCACGATCCACAGGTAGGCGGCATGCAGCACCCATACGATCGGGGCGCGCAGGGTGCGCCAGGGCTGCCACAGCGCCAGCCGGATGCCATGCGCAAGCGCGGCCACCAGCGCCACTGCGCCGGCCAGCATCGGCATGCCAGGCGCGAGATCGGCCAGGAACAGCGCGATCACCGAGCCGAACGCGACCTTCTCCAGCCAGGGCTTGCGCGTCGCGTTGGCACCGGGCACGCCGTTATTGGTGAACATCGGCACCACGCGTCCGGTCATGGCCACCATGATGAACAGCACCACGTCGAGCCCCAGGCGCAGGCCGAACAGCGGATCGACATCGATTGCGCCGAGCAGGGCCGCGTGGACCACGCCGGTGAGCGCGCCCAGCAGTAGCAGCAGGCCGACGAAGAAGTAGTTGCGCTTGTTGCGCGTGCGCGCGATGGGGCGGCCGATGCCGACAGCGACCGCGATCGGGAAGGCGGCGTTCACCAGCGCCGCGGCCAGGCCCCAGGGGGTGAGCACCAGCACCCTGCCCGCCAGCCACAGCGCCGTCAATGCCATCAGCGGCACGCCGGTCGGCGTGGGCTGGTTGGTCCAGTTGCGCACCGCGGTGAGCAGGAAGCCGGCAACGATCGCGATCGTGTAGCCGAACAGCATCTCGTGGGCGTGCCACATCGGGCCGTTCAGGTATGCCTTGGTCAGCCAGCCGGCGTATTGCAGTGCCCACAGGCCGATGCTCAGCGCACTGAACGCGGCCGCCAGCAGGTAGAACGGGCGAAAACCGAGTTGCCACAGGGCGAAGGCGGGGACGGCAGCCGGCGGTGTGGTGGCGCGTCCCGGGCGTTGCAGTTGCAGTTCGTTCATGATCGATGGTGCGCGCGATGAGGGTCAGTAGAGAGCGTCAGTAGAGGATCCGGCAGCGGATCGTGCCATCGATGGCACTGATTTCCTCCAGTGCCACCTGGCTGGCGGTGGCATCGACGTCGATCACCACGTAGCCGACCAGCGCCGTGGTCCGCAGGTATTGCCCTGCAATGTTGATGCCGGCGCGCGAGAAACGTTCGTTGATGTTGGCGATGATGCCCGGCACGTTGCGGTGGATGTGCAGCAGGCGGCACTTGCCGGTGTGCTCGGGAAGGGAGACTTCCGGAAAGTTCACCGCCGACACCGTCGAACCGTTGTTGCTGTAGCGCAGCAGCTTGGCGGCGACTTCGCCGCCGATGTTGGCCTGCGCCTCGAGGGTGGAACCGCCGATGTGCGGCGTCAGGATCACGTTGTCGAAGTGCACCAGCGGCGACTCGAACACGCCGTCGTTGCCCTTGGGTTCGACCGGAAACACGTCGATCGCGGCACCGCGCAGATGCCCGCGCTCGAGCGCTTCGGCCAGCGCATCGATGGCCACCACGGTGCCGCGCGAGGCGTTGATCAGGTAGGCACCGGCCTTCATCCGGGCCAGCTGCGGCGCGCCGATCATGTTCCGGGTGGCCGCAGTCTGCGGCACATGCAGCGTGACCACGTCGGCCTCGGCCAGCAAGGCGTCGAGCGAAGCAGCCTGGTGCACGTTGCCCAGCGGCAGCTTGTGCTCGATGTCGTGGAAGATCACCCGCATGCCCAGCTGCTCGGCGAGGATGCCGATCTGCGTGCCGATGTGTCCGTAGCCGATGATGCCCAGGGTCTTGCCGCGCACTTCGTACGAGTGGGCGGCGCTCTTGCTCCAGCCGCCACGGTGCAGCCTGGCATTGCGGGCGGGAATGCCACGCATCAGCATGATGATCTCGCCGAGCACCAGTTCGGCGACGCTGCGTGTGTTCGAAAACGGCGCGTTGAACACCGGAATGCCGCGGCGCGCCGCGGCATCGAGATCGACCTGGTTGGTACCGATGCAGAAGCAGCCGATCGCGTTGAGCTTCGGCGCCTGCGCGAGCACCTCTTCGGTGATCTGGGTGCGCGAGCGAATGCCGATGAAATGGGCACCGTCGATCGCCGCGCCCAGTTCGTCGCCGGAGAGGGCCTGCTTGTAGGCCTCGATGTTGCTGTAACCGTCGGCGCGCAGCACGTCTTCGGCAGACTGATGGATGCCCTCGAAGAGCACGAACTTCAGCTTTTCCTTCGGGACGGAGAGGCGGTTGGGCGGAGGTGGCATCGTTGCTCGAACACCTGGCGCGCAAGGCGCGGAACCGGGCATTTTACGGCTCGCGGCCGATCGGACCCCGACAGTGCGGGTATTCTCGCAGCCGGCGATGTCCTCCCGGCGCGGCGCCGGCCGGGATCAGGCCCGGCGTGCCGTCACGTGCTATATCTGGCGCACCCCGGACCGCCCGAAGGAACCAGCCATGCCGACCGTGTTCGAGCGCCTGTACGCCGGCGAGTTGCCCTGCGCGCGCGTCTACGAAGACGCGCGCGTGTTCGCGTTCATGGACGCGGGACAGGTCAATGACGGCCACGTGATCGTGGCCTCGATCCGCCCCTACCAGACCCTGATGGATGCCGACGAAGACACTGCGCTGGCCATGATGCGCGCGGCCCGCCGCATTGCAATTGCGGTGGAGCGCGAATTCGCCGCCGACGGCATCACCATCCTGCAGGCCAACCGCATCGCGGGCTGGCAGACGGTGCCGCACCTGCACCTGCACGTGCTGGCACGTCGCAGCGGTGACGCGGTCACGCTCGGATGGCCGCGCCGCGATCCGCCCATCGAACGGCTGCGCGAACTGGCCGCACGCATCCGGCTTTGAGTCAGTCGCGGCACACCGCCTGGCTCGCGAGATGAGCCGAAGCCCAGGCCCAATGGAAGTTGTAGCCGCCGAGCCAACCGGTGACGTCGACCACTTCGCCGATGAAGTACAGCCCCGGCGCCCGGTGTGCGCGCATCGAGCGCGGGTCGAGTTCATCGGTCGCCACGCCGCCCGCCATCACTTCGGCCTTGCGCCAGCCTTCGGTGCCGATGGGCACGATGCGCCAGTCCGCCAGTGCGCCGGCCAGCGCGGCGACTTCAACGCTCGAGCACCGCCAGCCTGAGCGCAAGCAGCAGGAACACGACGCCCGCCACCCGGTTCAATGCGCGCTGCGCGCCCGGGGTACGCCGCAACCAGCCACCGAGCGAGCCGGCAAACCAGGCGATGGCGCCGAATACCAGCAGGGTCGCCACGATGAAGATCAGGCCGAGCAGCACCAGTTGCTGCCAGACCGGGCCACGTGCAGGGTCGGCGAACTGCGGCAGGAAGGCGAGAAAGAAGATCGCCACCTTCGGATTGCTCAGGTTCATGATCATGCCGCGCCGGACCATCGCCCAGCCATCCGTGGACGCGGCGGGTGCCGTACGGGCCGGCACACCTGTCGGCGCGCGCAGCGCCTGCCAGGCCAGCCAGGCCAGATAGAGCGCACCGATCCACTTCACCGCATCGAACGCCGTGGCCGAGGCCGCAAACAGCGCCGCCAGGCCAGCGGCCAGTGCGGTGGTGTGCACCAGCAGGCCGGCGCACAGGCCCAGTACCACACGCAAGCCGGAGTCGCGACCGCGTGTGGCCGAGTGCAGCAGCACGAAGACGTTGTCAGGGCCCGGTGCGAGTGCGAGCAGCACCGAGGCCGCGAAGAAGGTGACGGCGCTCGCCGGGGCGATCATCATCAGCGCAAGCTCAGCACATAGACACCCAGGCCCACCAGGCCGATGCCGAGCCACTCGCGCGGCAGCGGCCGTTCACCGAGGAAGACCAGCGCGAACAGGGCCACCAGCACGACGCTGAGCTTGTCGACCGGGGCAACCTTGGCGGCCTCCCCGATCGACAGGGCGCGAAAGTAACACACCCAGGATGCGCCGGTGGCGAGCGCCGACAGGACCAGGAATGCCAGCGAGCGCGGCGGCAGCAGCGAGGGACTGCTCCACTTTCCGGTGGCGGCCACGAAGGCGCCCAGCACGGCCACGATCACGAAGGTACGCAGCAGGGTGGCGAAATCCGGATCGATGCCTTCCAGCCCGATCTTGGCGAAGATGGCGGTGAGCGCGGCAAACACCGCCGAGCCGAGCGCCCACGGCAGCCACGCCGACGTCTGAGCCATGCCTGCCTCCCCGATCGAAGCCCGCCCACCTGCCGGGCACGGCACACATCCTACAATTACCGCGGCAGCCCGAATCCCCGGAGAGCGCATGCACCTGCCCGACAGCCTCCCGGGCGGGCTGGCTGGCCACCGGCAAGTCAGCGCCGGTCACGCGCTGCGCAGTCTCACCAGGCGCACCAGCGCGATCGCCGCCAGCGGCAGCACCAGCGTGAGCACTGCAACGGTGACCATCAAGGTGCCCAGGTGGCTGTAATCGGCCGGTATCTTCACCGCATGGGTCACCGGATCGCGCACCTGGCGAGTCACCACGAACCAGTGGTTGAGATATTTCGTGCCGAGTTGCGAGGCCGACAGGGCGAGGTTGGTGAACGAGGCCATCACGGCGAAGTAGGTCGCCTTCAACCGCTCCGGCGCGGAGTTGGCGATCCAGGCCAGCATCGGCACCATCGCGATCTGGCCCAGCGGCGATTCGATGGCGGTGTCGACCAGTGCGATGAAGCGCGCATCGACCACGCCGCCGGTGTGCGCGGCGGTCCATGCGTGCAGGCCGTAGTACATGCCGACGATAGGCAGCGTCAGCAGCGTGCCGACGGCCGTGAGCAGGCCCACGATGTAGTAGATCGAGCGCTCGGCCATGAAGCGGCGGAACACGAACAGGCCGGCCAGCGTGAGCGCGCTGCCGATCAGCGACAGCACCGACAGGAACTGCTGGTCGAAGCCCAGTTCGTCGATCATCCACCAGGTCTGGCCCGCACCGGGCGATGGCGTGGCGCGAAACACGAAGATCACGATCGCGGTACCCAGCAGGGTGGCACGCGCGGCCGGCTGCAGTTCGCGCACCAGGCGCCACATCAGCGTCACCACGATGGCCATCGAGACGCCGAACACCAGTTCTTCGGCCCAGCCGAAGTCGCTCAGCCCGACGCCCAGCGACACCAGCGCGAAGGCCAGCCCGCCGCCCAGCACCCACAGGTTGACCGGCGGGCGCTGCAGGTGCACGGCCAGGCGCTCGGCGATCTGCGCCGCAGACAGGCCGGCGCGCCGCAGGCGCCCGCGGGCACGCCGTTGCAGCCAGGCGGCGAACACCACGCCGGCAACGGAAATCGCCGGGATCAGCAGCGCCAACTGGTACACCTGGACGTAGACCGCCACGCGTTCCGGTTCGGCCAGGGTGCTTGCGCCGCGCAGCAGGAACACATTGGCCAATGCCACCACCACGCTGCCGCCGATGATCGCCACCCGTCCCAGCGTCTGCATGGTGGTGTGCATGGCGCGCAGGCGCATCTCACCGATCGGCTGGCCATCCTCGTCGTGGTGTGGCACCGCCTCCACGGTCATGGCATCGGCCACCACGTCCTGGGTGACATAGCCGATCGGTGCGAGCAGCGACGACAGCACGAACCAGGTGTCGGCGCGCATCATCGTCGCCATCCAGCGCGGATCGGCCAGCAGTCCGATCATGATCAGCAGGCTCGCCGCGATCAGCGATGCGCCGAACCAGACCATCCATGCCTTGTAGCGCCAGATCAGGTCGACCAGGTGCCCGAGCGGCATCTTGAGCGCCCACGGCAATCCGGCCCAGAAACCCAGGGCCGCCAGGAACTCTGCCGACAGGCCGAGATAATCCTTCACGAAGAAGGTGCCGACGATGGCCGTCAGGCCGGAAATGCCGGCAGCCAGGTAGACCATCAGCGGCGGCAGGTACGACAGCCGCATGTCGCGGCCGAGGGCCGACACGTTGCGGTCGAACCACCCGGTCAGCCGCAATACTGCACTCACGATGCGGCGTCGCGCTGCTCGCGCTGGATGTCCTCGACGGTCCAGAACGACAGCGCCGCGATCGCGACACCACACACCAGCGCGTTGATCAGTGGCGCCAGTTCGGCCTGGTAACCCAGCAGCCAGGGGGAAGCCGCCAGCGCGATACCCAGGCCGAGGCTGCCCCACTCCTCGACGATCTCCGGGTAGTAGAAGGCGTCGACCGAGAAGGTGACCACCGCCACTCCGGCAATCATTGCTGCCCAGGCGGCGCCCTGGTGCTGCACGCCGAGGAGAAACGGCGAGGCAACCAGCCACAGGCCCAAGGCCACATCGATGCGATCCTGCCAGTGCGCCCTGATCATCGGTCTCTGTCCCGTGCGCAGGCTCTCTGCCTGCAGCGATCACTGTAACTTAAGATCCGGTCATGATGCCCCTTCCCGGTGCCCACCCTCCGCTCGGGTTCGATGCCAGCGGCACGCCGTTCAGCACGCTCTACGGTGACGTCTTTCGCAGCCGCAGTGGCGCCTGGGCCGAAGCACGCGAGGTGTTCATCGAAGGCTGCCGCCTGCCCGAGCGCTGGCGCGAGGACGGCGCGGGCGTCGCCTCGTTCACGATCCTGGAACTGGGATTTGGCCTGGGTGTGAATTTCCTGGCCACGCTGCAGGCCTGGCGCGAGCATGGCGCGCCCGGCGCTCGCCTGCACTACGTATCGATCGAAGGGCATCCACTCGCGCCGGGCGACCTAGCGCACGGCCTGCACGCGCTCGACGCACCGCCCGGCGACGCCCGCCAACTCGTCGACCAGTGGCCCGCGGCCCTGCCCGGCCTGCATGCGCTCGACTTCGAGGACGGCAGGGTCGCCCTCACCTTGTGCCTGGGGGATGCCGGCGCATTGCTGCCCAGGCTGCAACTGGGTGCCGACGCGTTCTTTCTCGACGGCTTTTCACCGGCACGCAATCCGGCCATGTGGCAGCCGCAACTGCTAAGGGGCCTCGCTCGCCTGGCACGCCCGGGTGCCACCATCGCCACCTGGTCCGCGGCGGCTGCGGTTCGTGAGGCCTTGCAGGCGGGCGGTTTTGCGATGGAGCGCATCGCCGGCCACGCCGGCAAGCGCCATCGCTTGCGCGGGCGCCATGCACCGCAGTGGCGCAGCTTTCCCGCTCCGCCGTCGCCGCCGCAGTGGGCCGAGCGCACCGTGCTGGTGGTTGGCGCGGGCCTGGCCGGTGCTGCGGTGGCCGCCGGATTCGCGCGGCGCGGCTGGCGGGTGAGCGTGCTCGAGTCGGCCATGCAGGCCGGCACGGGCGGCTCGGGTCAGCCACTGTGCGCCGATCACCTGCACCTGTCGGCCGACGACAACCAGTTGGCACGCCTGACGCGCGCCGCGCTGTCGTGGCGCACTCGCGAGCGCTCACCCGGCGCGCCCGGCCCCCTCGGCAAGCTGATGATCGATGCCGATCCGCGCCAGGCAGCGCACCGCCTGGCCATGCTGGCGCGGCTGGACCTGCCACGCTCCTACGCGCAACACCTGGCGCAAGACGAAGCCTCCGACCTTGCCGGCCTGCGCCTGCCGCACGGAGGCTTGTGGCTGCCGGCTTGCGACGCGGTGGAACCGGCCGCCCTGATCGGGGGCTGGCTGGGCTCATCGGCGGCGATCCGCCTGCACACTGGCGCGGCAGTAGCCGGCTTGCAGCGCGACGATAGCGGCTGGGTCGCGCTGGATGGCAGCGGACAAGCACTGGCCCGCGGTGCACTGGCCGTGCTGGCCAACGCCGGAGATGCGCCCCGACTGGCGCGGCTCGCCCTGCTGCCGATGCGGCGTGTACGTGGCCAGAGCACGCTGCTGCCGCGCGAGCGCGTCGGCATGTTGCGCGTCCTGCTCAGCGGCTCTGCCTATGCCGCACCGCTGGACGACTCGATCCTGTGTGGCGCGAGCTTCGATGACGGCGACTCGCTGCAGGCCTCGTCCGCAGTCGACCAGGGCAATCTCGAGCGGCTGGCGAACATGCTCGGTACCGATGCGCGCGCCTGGCGCGGATGCGGGCGCACGGCCGCGGTGGGCTACCGTTACGCCCTGCGCGATCTCCTGCCGGCCATCGGCGCCCTGCACGATGAACCCGCCTGCCTGCGCGAGGCCGCCGCGCTGCTGCGCAACGATCGCCTGGCCCTGCCGCGTGTCGACACCCTGTACGGCGCCTTCGGCTTCGGCTCGCGCGGCCTGTTATGGGCGACGCTGGCAGCGCGCCTGCTGCCGGCGCTGGCCGAGGGTGATCCGCTGCCGCTCGAAGCGGACCTGGCGCGCGCCGTCGATCCGGGCCGCTTCATCCGGCGCATGTTGAGACGGCAGCGGGCGCTGTCGCCGCCGGCCGCTGCTGCGTCAGGGCCCTAGCCGACGATTCCCTGGCTCTCCAGGTACTGCTCGTAGTCGCCACGGTAGTCGACGATCACTCTATCGGCGCGCACTTCGAGTAGCCGCGTGGCCACCGCATCGACGAACTGGCGGTCGTGCGAGACCAGGAACAGGGTGCCGGAAAACTTCTCGAGCGCCAGTTGCAGCGACTCGATCGACTCCATGTCGAGATGATTGGTCGGCTCGTCCATCATGAGTACGTTGTGGCGCCCGAGCATCAGGCGACCGAAGCTCATGCGGTGGCGCTCGCCGCCCGAGAGCACGCGCACCGGCTTGCGCACGTCGTCACCCGAGAACAACAGGCGACCGAGCACGCTGCGCACCATCTGGTCGTCGTCTCCGGCCTGCGTGTAGCGGCCGATCCACTCGGTCACCGTCTGGTCGGATTCGAACTCGGCATGCACGTCTTGCGCCATGTAGCCGATGTCGGCATTCTCGGACCACTTCACCTTGCCGCGGGTCGGTGCCAGTCCGCCGTGCGCGGCGCCCGCCAGGCAGCGCAGCAGCGTGGTCTTGCCGACCCCGTTGGCGCCGATGATCGCCACCCGGTCGCCAGCCTCGATGATGGTCGAGAAGCCGCTGAACACCGGCGCCCCGGCCCCTTCGTAGCGATACGCGAGTTGCTCGACTTCGACCGCCTGCCGGTGCAGTTGGCGTGCCTGTTCGAAGCGGATGTACGGATTCTGGCGCGACGAGGGCTTGACCTCGACGGCCTCGCTGCGGATCTTGGCGATCAGTTTCTGGCGCGAGGTCGCCTGGCGCGCCTTGGCCTTGTTCGCCGCGAAACGCTGCACGAACTCCTGCAGTTCGGCGATGCGGTCCCGGGCGCGTTCGTTGGCCGACATCTGGCGTTGGCGCGCCTGCGCCGAGGCCAGCATGTAGTCGTCGTAATTGCCCGGGTAGACGCGCAGTTCGCCGTAATCCAGGTCGGCCATATGGGTGCACACGGCGTTCAGGAAGTGGCGATCGTGCGAGATGATCACCATGGTGGAATCGCGCTCGTTGAGCACGCCTTCCAGCCAGCGGATGGTGTCGATGTCGAGGTTGTTGGTGGGCTCGTCCAGCAGCAGCACATCGGGGTCGGCGAAAAGAGCCTGAGCCAGCAGCACCCGCAGTTTCCAGCCCGGTGCAATCTCGCGCATCGGCCCGCCATGCTGTTCGACCGCGATGCCCAGGCCAAGCAGCAGTTCGCCGGCGCGAGCCTCGGCGGTGTAGCCGCCGTACTCGGCAAAGCGCGCTTCGAGTTCGGCCGCGTGCATGTAGTCGTCTTCGCTGGCCTCGGCATCGGCGTAGATGGCGTCGCGCTCGCTCATCGCCTGCCACATGCCGGCGTGGCCCATCATCACCACGTCGAGCACGCGCTGCTCCTCGAAGGCGAACTGGTCCTGGCGCAGCTTGCCGAGCCGCTCGTTGAGGTCGAGCATGACGTTGCCCGCAGTCGGTTCGAGGTCGCCGCCGAGGATCTTCATGAAGGTCGACTTGCCCGAACCGTTGGCGCCGATCAGCCCGTAGCGGTTGCCGTCGCCGAACTTGACGCTGACATTCTCGAACAGGGGCCTGGCCCCGAACTGCATGGTGAGGTTGGCGGTAGCGAGCATGTGGGCAGTGAGTCGGGGTCTCAGGCGACCCAGGCACGGGCGTTGCGGAACAGGCGCATCCAGGGGGCGTCCTCGCCCAGCGAGGGATCGCGCCAGCTCATCTGGACGGAGCGAAACACCCGCTCGGGGTGCGGCATGAGAATGGTGGCACGGCCATCGACGCTGCTGAATCCGGCCAGGCCGTCGGGCGAACCGTTCGGATTGGCCGGGTAGGAGGTCGCCACGCTGCCGTCGTTCTCGGTGAAGCGCAGCACCGGCACCGCGCGCTGTCGTTGCGCGGGTCCATCGAAGGCGACACGCCCCTCGCCGTGCGCCACGGCGATCGGCATGCGGCTGCCGGCCATGCCGGCAAGGAAAAGCGAAGGCGAGGCCAGCACCTCGACCATCGACAGGCGTGCCTCGTACTGCTCCGAGAGGTTGCGCAGGAAACGCGGCCAGTGCTCGGCGCCGGGAATGATCGCCTTGATCTGCGACATCATCTGGCAGCCATTGCACACGCCCAGGCTGAAGGTGTCGGGGCGCGTGAAGAAGAGCGTGAACTGCTCGGCCATCGCGGCATTGAACAGGATCGAACGGGCCCAGCCGCTGCCGGCACCCAGCACGTCGCCGTAGGAGAAGCCGCCGCAAGCCACCAGGCCTCGAAAGTCGGCCAGCTTGTGCCGTCCTTCGAGCAGGTCGGTCATGTGCACGTCGTACGCGTCGAAGCCGGCGCGATCGAAGGCCACCGCCATCTCGGTCTGGCTGTTGATGCCCTGCTCGCGCAGGATCGCCACGCGCGGGCGCGCGCCGCTGGCGATGAAGGGTGCCGCCACGTCCTGGGCCGCGTCGAAGCCCAGTTGCAGGTTCAGGCCCGGATCGTCCGCGCGGCCGATGCGCTCGAACTCCTGCATCGTGCACGCGGGGTTGTCGCGCAGTGAAGCAATGCGATGGCCGGTTTCGCTCCAGCTGCGCTGCAGGGCGGCGCGCGATTCCGAATACACGCACTTCGCGTCGCGATAGAAGGCAATGACGTCCTTTGGCTGCGGCGCGCCGATCACATGCGAATGTTGCGACAGGCCCGACTCGCGCAGCACGCCGAGCACGGTGTCACGATCGGCCGCACGCACCTGCAGCACCGCGCCGAGTTCCTCGTTGAACAGCGCCTTCAGCGTCAGCTCCTCGCGCTGCACCGACACCTGCTCGGGGCGGATCTTGTAGTCACCCCAGTCGGCGGCGTGGGCATCGATGGTCAGCAGGTCGAGGTTGATCGCGACCCCGCAGCGCCCCGCGAAGGCCATCTCGCACACGGTGGTGAACAGGCCACCATCGGAGCGATCGTGGTAAGCGAGCAGCCGGCCCTCGGCGTTCAGGCGTTGCACGGCGGCAAAGAAACGTCCCAGCATGGCCGGTTCGTCGAGATCGGGCACTTCGTGGCCGATCTGCTGGGTGACCTGCGCCAGCGCCGAGGCACCCATGCGCTGGCGGCCTTGCCCGAGGTCGATGAGGATCAGCACCGAGTCGATTCCGCGCACCAGCTGCGGCGTCAGCGTGCCTCGCACGTCGCTCACCGGCGCCCAGGCGGTCACGATCAGCGAGGTCGGTGCAGCCACCGACTTGTCGACCGCGAGGCCGGGCGGCTCGCCCGGCTGCGACTCGCACCACGCGGTGCGCATCGACAGGGAATCCTTGCCGACCGGAATCGACAGGCCCAGCTCGCGGCACATGGCAGCCGCGGCATCGACGGCATCGAACAGGTCGGCGTCATCGGTCGGCGTGCCGCAGGCGGCCATCCAGTTCGCCGACAGCTTGATGCTGCCGATCGATTCGATCGGCGCGCCGGCCATGTTGGTGACCGCCTCGGCGATGGCCATGCGCGAAGCCGCGCGCGGGTCGATCACCGCCAGCGGCGTGCGCTCGCCCATCGCCAGCGCCTCGCCGCGATAGTCGTGATAGTCGGCCAGTCCGACCGCGCAATCGGCCACCGGCACCTGCCAGGGCCCGACCATCTGGTCGCGCGCGCACAGTCCGCCCACGCTGCGATCGCCGATGGTCACCAGGAAGGACTTGCTCGCCACCGCTGGCAGGCGCAGCACGCGCTCGGCCATCTCGCCCAGCGCAAGGCCGGCGGCGTCGAGCACCGGCAAGGCGCGGCGGCGGCGGCGCGCCTCGCGGTGCATGCGGGGCACCTTGCCCAGCAGCACTTCCATCGGCATGTCGACGGCGCGCAGTTCCCTGCCCTGCGCGTCGCTCGTCGCGACCACCAGTTGCCGGTCGGACGATACGGTGCCGATCACCGCATAGGGACAGCGTTCGCGCCGGCACAGTCGATCGAAGACGGCCAGTGAAGCGGGTGCGATCGCCAGCACGTAGCGCTCCTGCGACTCGTTGCACCAGATCTCGGCCGGCGACAGTCCCGAGGCCTCCAGCGGCACCCGCGACAGATCGAAGCGCGCGCCGCGCCCGGCGCCGTGCACCAGTTCGGGGAACGCGTTGGACAGGCCGCCGGCGCCCACGTCGTGCACCGACAGGATCGGGTTGTCCTCCAGCATTGCCCAGCAGCGATCGAGCACCTCCTGGGCGCGTCGCTGCATTTCCGGATTGCCGCGTTGCACCGAATCGAAATCGAGTTCGGCGGTGTTGCTGCCGGCGCCCATGCTCGAGGCCGCGCCGCCGCCCACGCCGATGCGCATGCCGGGGCCGCCCAACTGCAACAGCAGCGTGCCGGGCGGCAGGTCGAGCTTGGCGGCATGGGCGGCATCGACCGCCCCCACGCCACCGGCGATCATGATCGGCTTGTGGTAGCCGTACATGGTGCCGCCGACCATCTGCTCGTAGGTACGAAAGTAGCCCAGCAGGTTCGGCCGGCCGAACTCGTTGTTGAAGGCGGCGCCGCCGAGCGGGCCCTCGATCATGATCTGCAGCGGCGTGGCGATGCGCGCCGGCACGCCATAGGGGGCAGGCTCTTGCGGCTGGGTATCGCGCGGCAGGCTCGCATCGCGCGCGTTCTCCCAGGGTTGCCGGTAGCCCTCGATGCACAGGTTCGATACGGTGAAGCCGGTGAGGCCGAACTTCGGGCGCGCGCCGCGCCCGGTGGCGCCCTCGTCGCGGATCTCGCCGCCCGCGCCGGTAGAGGCGCCGGGAAACGGCGCGATCGCGGTTGGATGGTTGTGGGTCTCGACCTTCAACAGGGCGTGCGTGAGGCGGTCGTGCGCGCCGAAGCGCCCGTTTTCGGCCAACTGGGGCAGGAAGCGTCGCGCCGGTCCACCCTCGAGGATGGCGGCGTTGTCGGCATAAGCGACGATGGTGCCAGCCGGATGCGCCGCATGGGTGCTGCGAATCATGCCGAACAGCGTCTCCTGGCGCGGCGCATCGTCCAGCGTCCAGCTGGCATTGAAGATCTTGTGGCGGCAGTGCTCCGAGTTGGCCTGCGCGAACATCATCAGCTCGACGTCGGTGGGCTCGCGCCCGGCGCGCGTGAACGCCTCGCACAGGTAATCGATCTCGTCATCGGAGAGCGCCAGGCCCAGCTCGCGGTTGGCCCGCAGCAGGGCCGCGCGACCCTCGCGACCGAGCGCCACGTACTGCATCGGCTTGCCCGGCAGCGCCTCGAACAGGACAGCGGCCTGCGGCGGTTGCAGCAGGGTGCTTTCGGTCATGCGGTCGTGCAGCGCCTCGGCCAGTCGTTCGAGTTCGGCATCTTCGAAGCCACCGCGCCGCAGCAGGCCGTCGAGCAGGCCGGCGCGCGCCTCGAGCCGGTACTCCAGGCCGCGCTCGATACGACGCACGTCGCGCATGCCGCAGTTATGCGCGATATCGGTGGCCTTGCTCGCCCATGGTGAAACGGTGCCCAGGCGCGGCACCACCCAGATCGCCTGGCCCGCTGGCGCCGGTGCATCGGGCTCGGCTTCCAGCAGCGCGACCAGCCGCGCACGCGCGTCGGCCGACAACTCGGCATCGCTCCAGACCAGGTAGACGAAGCGCGCCGCCAGGCCGCTCACACGCCCGTCGATGTTGCGCAAGCGCCCGAGCAGGCGCCCGAGCCGGAATTCGGACAGCGCGCGCTGTCCCGGAAGCGTCAGATATGCGGGCATGGAATCGACGACGGGTAACCTGCCATTATAAGGAGTCGCGCCGAGCAGGCTGCGCGTCCATCGGCAGGCTCGACGCCGCGGCTCCGGGGCACTATCGTTGCACGATGAGCCGACTGCTTCCGACCAGATCCATCCGCCGCATCGAAGCCGCGGCGCTCGCCGCACTGCCCGCGGGCACGCTGATGGACCGCGCCGCGGCGGCGGTGGCCGACGCCGCGGCGCGGCTCGCCCGCACGCAGGCACCGGGCCTGCCGGTGCTGGCGCTGGTGGGACCGGGCAACAACGGCGGCGACGCCTTGCTGGCCGCCCTGCGCCTGCGCGAGCGCGGCTACGCCTGTCGCGCGGTCGCGCTGCACCCCGAGGGGGCGGCACGCGGTGACGCCGTCGAGGCCTGGCGGGCCGCGCGCGCCGCGGGGCTGAGGATCGAGGGCGTCGACGGGCTGTCCGCGGCCCTGCGCGAGGCGCCGATCGTGATCGACGGGCTGTTCGGCATCGGACTCGATCGCACCCTCGATGGCGTGGCAGCACTGGCCTGCCAGGCGCTGAACGAAGCGGCGCGCCCAGTGGTCGCCATCGACGTGCCCAGCGGCATCGATGCCGACACCGGCGCCATCGTCGGGGGCGCCGGTGCGATAGCGGTGCGTGCCACGCACACGGTGACCATGATTGCCGACAAGCCCGGCCTGCACACCGGCGCGGCGCTCGACCACGTCGGCCTCGTGCAGGTGGCCGGGCTCGGCCTGGATGTGGCGCCCGACGACGATGCGCCGCCCGGGGCCGGTCGCCTGTTCACGGCTGTCCAGGCGCGTGCCGCGCTCCAGACACGTGCGCGCGACAGCAACAAGGGCAGCTTCGGCTCGGTGCTTGTCTATGGCGGTGACATCGGCACCCGTGGCGCGGTGCTGCTGGCGGCGCGCGGCGCGCAGGCGCTGGGCGCGGGCAAGGTATTCGTGGCGACGCCGGCCGGCGAACTGTTCGATGCCACGCAGCCGCAGTTGATGACCGCGCCCGCAGACACCGGTTTCGCCGGCTTCGACGCCGTGGCGATCGGATGCGGCCTGGGCACCACGGCGACGGCGCGCCAGCGCCTGGACCAGGCGCTGGCTGGCGCGCGCGCGCTGGTGCTCGATGCCGATGCCTTGAACCTTCTCGCCGCCGTCGCGCCTGCGCAGCGGGAAACGGGTACACGGGACACCACCGGGCCACCCGGCGCAAGGGGCACGTTCGCGGCGCACCGTGTCATGACACCCCACCCGCTCGAGGCGGCCAGGTTGCTCGGCTGCGATGCAGCGCAGGTACAGTCCGACCGCTGTGCGGCCGCTCTCGCCCTGGCACGGCGTTTCGACATGGTGGCCTTGCTCAAGGGCGCCGGCAGCATCGTGGCGACGCCGCAGGGCGCCTGGTGGATCATCGCCGAGGGTGGCCCCGCGCTGGCCACCGCAGGCACCGGCGACGTGCTGGCCGGCATGATCGCTGCACGCCTGGCCCGTGGCGATGATGCCGCTCCGGCTGCCTGCCTTGCGGCCTGGCTGCACGGGCGCAGCGGCACGCGCTGGGAGCAAATTCACCGGCATGCCGAGGGGCTGAGCGCGGCCGAACTGCCGGGCCTGGTGCGCGAGACGCTGAGCGAACTGCTGTCGTGACCCGGCTCCTGTCGTAAACGGCCGCCTGTCGTGACCCGCCGCCGCAGCGAGCCCCGTCGCCGCGCGCTGCTCAGGCGGCGCGTGCCGTGCCGCGCTCGCCCAGGCGTCCGGCATGCAGCACCAGATGCTGATCGCAGCGATCGGCCAGTTCGCTGTCGTGAGTCACCAGCACCAGGGTGGCGCCGGCCTCGCGGTTGAGTTCGAACAGCAACTCGATCACCCGGGACCCGGTCGCAGCGTCGAGGCTGCCAGTCGGCTCGTCGGCAAACAGCAGGCGAGGCGATGGCGCAAAGGCGCGCGCCAGCGCCACGCGTTGCTGCTCGCCGCCGGACAGGGTCTTCGGATAGTGACCGAGCCGATCGCCCAGGCCAACCCGCTCCAGCAGTGCGCGCGCGCGTTCAGCGGCCTGGCGCGTGCCAGCCAGTTCGAGCGGCAGCATCACGTTCTCCAGCGCGGTCATCTGTGCCAGCAACTGGAACGACTGGAACACGAAGCCCAGGTTGCGCGCGCGCCAGGCCGCACGCCCGTCCTCGTCGAGTGCAAACAGCGACTCGCCGAAGATCTTCACGCTGCCCTCGCTGGGCAGGTCCAGACCGGCCAGCAGGCCGAGCAGGGTCGACTTGCCAGAGCCCGATGCCCCGAGGATTGCGACCGTCCGGCCGGCGGGAATCACGAAGGAGAGGTCATCGAGAATGTTCAACCAGCCATCCGCGTCCCTGACCCGCTTGCTCAGATGCTCGACGATAATCGCGTCCATGAACCCTCGTTGCTCGAAGTCACCCTGGCGCGTCGCGCCAGCTTGTTGCCGCATCGCCGCGCCGCGACGCCACGTCCTCCTGCGCCTGGCCGGCCTGCTGGCCACCGGGGCGAGTCTACCGGCACTCGGGCTGGCGGCCCCCGAAGGGCGCACCCTGCTGGTGCTCGGCGACAGCTTGTCGGCCGAGTACGGGCTGCGGCGCGATTCGGGCTGGGTCGAACTGCTGTCGCGCCGCCTGGCCGGGCATCGGCCACCGTGGCAGGTGGTCAACGCCAGCATCAGCGGCGAAACCAGCGCCGGCGGGCGCAGTCGCATCGCGGCCCTGCTCGAACGCCACCGACCGGCGCTGGTGATCGTCGAACTCGGCGCCAACGACGCGCTGCGCGGCCTGGATCTCGACGGCACCGAGGCCAACCTGCTTGCCATCGTGCAGGCTTCGCGCAAGGCCGGCGCACGCGTGCTGCTGCTCGGCATGCAGGTGCCTCCCAACTACGGACGCGCCTATACCGAAGCGTTTGCCAGGCTGTATCGCGAGCTCGCGCGCCGCACCCAGGCCGCCTTGCTGCCTTTCTTCCTGGCCGGCGTAGCCGGGCATCCCGAACTGTTCCAGGCGGATCGCATCCATCCGAACGAGGCCGCCCAGGCGCGCCTGCTCGACAACGTCTGGCCGGTTCTGCAGCCCCTGCTGGGCTGACCTTGCCCGCGCTGGCGGCGCACGCCAACGTGCCCGGCTCGTTGAAGCCTGCTCAGCCTCCGGGGGCGAACATGGTCTCGGGCAGCCAGGTGACGACGTCGGGAAAGGCCGCGATCATCGCCACTGCCACCAGCAGCAGCACGAAGAACGGCAGCGCCGCGTACGCGATCCAGAGGATGTCGCGCCCGGTCAGCCCCTGCAGCACGAACAGGTTGAAGCCCACCGGCGGCGTGATCTGCGCCATCTCGACGACCAGCACCAGGTAGATGCCGAACCAGATCCGGTCGATGCCGGCCGCTTCGACCATCGGCAGGATGATGGCTACGGTAAGCACGACGATCGAGATTCCGTCGAGAAAGCATCCCAGCACGACGAACAGTACCGTCAGCGCCACCAGCAACTGGTAGGTGGACAAGCCCATCGCGCCAATCCACTCGGCCAGTTGGCGCGGCAACCCGGAATAACCCATGGCCGCGGTGAGGAACGAGGCTCCGGCCAGGATGAAGGCGATCATGCACGAGGTCTTCACCGCTCCGAGCAGACCGGCCGTGAAGCTGTTGCGGTCCAGGTCTCCCGAAAGCGCGGCGATCAACAGCGACAAGCCAACCCCCACTGCAGCCGCATCGGTCGGGCTGGCCAGGCCGGTGTAGATGGAACCGATGACGCCCAGGATCAGCAAGGCGACCGGAATCAACCGACGCGACGCGCGCATCCGCTGACGCAGCCCGACCCGCTGCTCGCGCGGCGGCATGGTGCGGGGATTGAGCAGGGCCCAGCCGCCGATGTAGCTCATGTAGAGCGCCATCACCAGCACGCCCGGAATGACGCCGGCGATGAACAGCCGGGCGATGGATTCCTCGGTCGCCACGCCGTAGACGATCAGCACGATCGATGGCGGAATCAACAATCCCAGCGTTCCCGAACCGGCAATCGAGCCGATGATCATGCGCTCGTCGTAGCCACGCTTGCGCAGTTCGGGAATCGACACCTTGCCGATGGTGGCGCAAGTGGCCGCCGACGACCCCGACACCGCGGCGAACAGCCCGCAGCCGAGCACGTTGACGTGCAGCAGGCGGCCGGGCAAGCGGCCAATCCACGGCGCGATACCCGAGAACAGATCACCGGACATCCGCGAGCGATACAGGATCTCGCCCATCCAGATGAACAGCGGCAAGGCTGCCAGTGACCATTCCGACGAGGCGCCCCACACGGTCGAAGCGAGCACCTTCCCGGCGGGGGCCGAAGAAAACATCAGCAGGCTGGCGATGCCGACCCCAACCAACGAGAATGCGACCCACAGTCCGCTGCCAAGCAGTGCGAACAGGAGCACGACCAGCAGCACCGAGCTTCCGATTTCGGCGTGGATCGTCATTCCGGATGCGTGAGTTGCGCGTCGACTGCACGTTCGGCCGCCAGGTAGGCGGGCTCACGGCCCAGCAGGTTCTGCGCCAGCGAATCGAGGCAGGCGATCGTGAGCACGATCACGCCGCACGCCATGACCGCCTGTGGCATCCAGATCGGGATCGGCACCAGTCCGGTTGCGGTGTCGCCGAAGCGCCAGGATTGCGAGGTCAGCAACACCGCGTGCCAGGCAAAGAACAGGCTCAGCGCGCTGGCGGCCGCGGTTGCCCAGATCTCGAACACCAGCCGCCATCGCGGCCGCAATGCATGCAGCGTCAGCGTGACGCGGATATGGCCGCCGCCAGCCAGGGTATAGGCGAGCGCGAAGAAGCTCGCAGCCACCAGGAAGTAGCCGGCAAAGGTCGTGTACGACGGGATCAGCAGGCCGATCGGTTCACCCACCGTGATGGCCAGTACCTTGTCGATCACGTTGAAGACGACCTGTACCAGCACGACCAGCAGCAGCACGAGCAGCGAGATTGCGGCGAGTGCGCCGCTCAGCGCGTACAGACGATCGAGGCCGTGACGCAAGGCGCCTCCTGTCACGGTTGCGCCGGCCCGCTCGGCTTACTTGCGGTAGGCCTCGACGACCGCTTTGCCGGCGGGGCCGGCACGCTTCACCCATTCCTCGGTCATGGTCTCGCCGATCTTGCGAAACGAGGCCTCCAGTTGCGCATTCGGCTTCTCGACCTTGATGCCGTTTCTGGCGAGCACCTCCAGCTGGGTGCGGTTTTCCTGCTTCGACAGTTCCCAGCCGCGCTTCTCGGCCTGCGCCGCCGCTTCGAGCAGCGCCGAACGGGTCTTGTCATCGAGCTTGTCGAAGGCGTCCTTGTTCACGAAGATGATGTCCTTGGGAAGCCATGCCTGCAGGTCGTAGTAGTACTTCAGGTAATCCCAGGCCTTCGAGTTCACGCCGGTCGAAGACGAGGTGATCATGGCCTGTACGCGCCCGGTGCTGAACGCCTGCGGAATATCGGGTACTTCGATCTGCGTCGGTATCGCGCCGGTCAGTTGCGCGATGCGCTCGGTAGTGGTGTTGTAGGCGCGGAACTTCAGGCCCTTCATGTCGGCAATCGTCCTGATCTCCCTGCTCGAATAAAGCCCCTGCGGCGGCCATGCCACCGCGTACAGGACCACCAGGTTCTGCCTGGCGAGCAACTCCGAAATCGGTTTCCTGGATGCCTGCCACAGCCGCCACGCCGCGTCGTAGCTGTTGGCGAAGAAAGGCACCGCGTCGTCGAACAACGCGTTCTCGTTGGACAGCAGCGACAGCAGGATCTCGCCGATCTGCGCCTGGCCCGAGCGCACACCGTTCTTGATCTCCGCGTGCTTGATCAGCGAGCCGGCCGAATGCACGGTGATGACCAGGCCGCCATCGGTCAGCTTCTTGACGTCCTCGGCGAACTTCAGGTCGTTCTGGGTATGGAAGTTGGCATCGGGATATGGGGTGGGCATGTCCCACCGGGTTTCGGCCCGTACCGGAGCCAGCGAAATTGCCATGGCCGCGGCGAGCGCGGCGAGCGTCAGGCCTGCTTTGAGCATGGTTGCCCCCTTCGTCATGTCGTTATTCGCTTGCGCGATCCATGTCCGGTCGCCCGATGCGCATCCCTGGTTCGCACCCCTTCGCAACGGTGGCGGTTGATCGCCCGCCTGTCAACCCGGCCGGGCCACGCCGTCGCTGGCGCGCACTTCGATGCCTGCCTGTGCGAGCGCCTCGCGGATCCGCCTGGCGAACGTCACCGCGCCGGGCTGGTCACCGTGAATGCACAGCGTGTCGGGCCGCACCGCAACGTCGACGCCGCCCACCGAGCGCACGACGCCTTCGTCGACCATGCGCAGCACCTGCGCGACGGACTGCTCACCATCGGTGATCATCGCTTCGGGACGACCGCGCGGCGTGAGCGAACCGTCGTCCTGGTAGCTGCGGTCGGCGAACACCTCCTCGGCTGCCGCCAGGCCCAGTTCGCGCGCAATCGTCACCATCGGAGACCCGGCCAGTCCGAAGAAGACCAGGCCCGGATCGACGTCGCGAACCGCCTGGCAGATCGTGCGCGCCATCGCGCGGTCGGCAACGGCCATGTTGTACATCATGCCGTGCGGCTTGACGTGGTGCAGGGTAGCGCCGCAGGCCCTGACGATCGCCTGCATCGCACCGATCTGGTAAACGACGCTGGCGTAGAGCTCGTCTTCGGCGAGATGCATCGCACGCCGGCCGAAGCCTTGCAGGTCCGGGAAGCCGGGATGAGCCCCGATCGCCACGCCACGCTCGATCGCGGCACGCACCGTGGTGAGCATCGTGCGCGGGTCGCCGGCGTGAAAACCACAGGCGATGTTTGCCGAACTGACGTGCGCGAGCACCTCCCGGTCGTTGCCGAGCCGCCAGATCCCGAAGCTCTCGCCCATGTCACAGTTCAGGTCGATCGTCCTGGCCATCAACCACCTCCCGCATTGCTGCGTAGACCTGCTCCTGCGCATCGAGCAGCCGGTGAGCCTGCGCCAGCGATATCGATTCGAAGCGCACGCTTTCACCGGGCATCCGCTGGGCCATGCGCGGCAGGTCGACGCCGGCCACTTCCGCAATTTTGGGATAGCCGCCGGTGGTCTGGCAATCTGCCATCAACACGATCGGCCGGCCATCGGAGGGAACCTGTACGGTGCCGAATCCGACCACCTCGGAGACGATCTCGAGTGGTTCACGCACGCTGAGCAGCGGGCCATCGAGCCGATAGCCCATCCGGTCCGAATCGGTACGGATGGTGTAGTCGCGGGTGAAGAAGTGGTGCTGCGCGGCGCGATCGAAGGCATCCCAGTGACGTCCGGCGACCACCCGGATCGGCGCATCGGGCCTGCGCAGGACCGCTGCAGGGAAGCCCGGAATCGCGCGTCCCGGCACCCTCGCGTCGCCCGCCAGCCGCAGGCCGATGCGATCGCCCGCGCGCAAGGCGCGCCCGCCGAGTCCGCCGTAGCCGCCGCGCAGGTAGGTGCTGGCGCTGCCCATCACCGGCTCGATCGAAAAGCCGCCGCGCACGGCGAGATAGGTACGTACGCCGCTGACCCGGCGCCCGAACGACAGCACCGAGCCGGCCGCGACGACGCTCGCCCGGTCGATCGGCATCGGCATGCCGTCGATGGTGGCGGACAGGTCGGCGCCACACAGTGCGATCACCGTTCGAGCGCCGAATTTCAGCGTCGGCCCGATCAGCGTGATCTCCAGCGTGGCCTCATGCGCCGGATTGCCGACCGCCCAATTGGCGATCCGATGGGCGCGCTGGTCCATTGCGCCGTTGACCGGAATCCCGGAATGCTGCAGGCCCCGACGCCCGAGATCCTGGAAGGTCGACTGCGCACCGGGTCGCAGCACCTCGATGACCATGGCGGCCGGCGGCGCGGCACCGGCGGCGGCGCGGCTGCGCGCACGGTTCGTGGCTGCGGCACTGCGCGGCGCCTGGACTTGCACCTGCACGCGCCCGCGCGGGCGCTCGCCCGAGGCTGCCATCCTCCCGGACAGCGCCTCGAACTCATCGACTTCGATCGAACGGAACCGAACCCGGTCACCGGCTTCGAGCAGGCAGGGGGTGGCGCGTGCCGGATCGAACATCACCAGGGGCGTGCGTCCGATCAGGTTCCAGCCGCCGGGCGCCATGAGCGGATAGATCACGCTCTGGCGATTGGCGAGCCCGATCGTGCCCGGGGCGATCGCGGAACGTGGTGCGGGCCGGCGCGGCAGCGCGAGCCTGGGATCGAAATTGCCCAGGTAGGGCAGGCCGGGCGCGAAGCCCAGCGCCAGCACGGTGACGGGCTCGGCGGTATGCAGGGCTACCAGTTCCAGCGGCGACAGGCCACAGCGCGCAGCCGCCTCGGCCAGGTCCGGCCCGTGCCGCCCGCCATAGCAGACCGGCAGATCGATGATCTCGCCAGGGACGTCCCCCACCTCGGCGTCAGCACCCAGCAAGCCGTCGATCTGCTGCACGAGCGCGCTGCAGCGCGATGCAGGCGCAGCCCGACCGCGCGCGACTGCGCTGCCACGCAGGACCGTGCTGCGGTAGTGCACGCCGATGGTGGTCATCGCCGGTACCACGTCGTACACCCCGGGCAGCCTGGCGTCACGAATGCGAGTCACCAGCGCGGCAATCCAGCGACTTGTCGAGGGCTCGGGCAAGACGGCAAATTCGACCACCAGGCAAGCATCGCCGGACGGCACGATGCGCCATCGCTTCGGGCCGGACGGTTCGACCGCCGGCGCGCCCTGCACACTGGCCGCCGCGTCGGTGTGCATGTCGGCTGAAGCGTCCGCCCGAGCGGCCGGACCTGCCTGGCTCATCTGTCGGCTCCGCGCACTTGCAGCGTTCATTCTGGCGCAGAACTGCGTCGAGCATGTCGATTGGCGCCAATCGCTTGCCGCCGATCGCTGCGTGATGGTGCCCGAGGCCGGACTCGAACCGGCACGACCGCGAGGTCCAGGGATTTTAAGTCCCTTGTGTCTACCGATTCCACCACTCGGGCCGACCGGCGTACCCCGGAAGACGATTGCACTGGCGCGATGATGCCCGATCGCGGCACATCTGCAAAAGCTGCCGTGGCCGCGCGGTCCGCCTTGCGCGGCGCGGCACGAGTGTGAGAACGTCGTGGCCGGTGCCGACCGGCGATCGCGCCGCAGTGCCGGTCCGGGGAAGGCGTGAACGGTACGGTACGCTGGCGCCCAGGAGTCCGACGATGATCTGGCAAAAGCAGCAGGACAAGGCTCGCGGCGACGCCCCGGCAGGCAAGCCCGCCGGTGCCGGCGGGGGCGGCGCCAGGCCTGCGAGGAATTTTCCGTCGCAATGGACCTGGCTGCTGTTCGCGGCGATCCTGCTGGGCAACTATGTCCTGTCGCAATTCCTGACGCAGGCGGCCGAGGCGCCGCTGACCATTCCCTACACGGTCTTCAGGGAGCAGGTCGCCAAGGGCAACGTGGAGTCGATCTACAGCAAGGGCGACTCCATCGAAGGCCGTTTCGTGTCGCCGGTGACCTGGCCGCCGGCCACATCCAAGCCAGGCAAGGCCTCGGGCTCCGACACGCAGCACCTGACGGCGCTGGGCAAGGAGGAACCGGCGCCGCGCACCGCACAGACCTTCACGACCACCTTGCCCTCCTTCGTGGACAGCGGCTTCGAGGCGTTCCTGATCGAACACAAGGTCGAGATCAGCGCCTTGCCGATCCAGTCGCCGCGCAGCCCGCTTGCCACCCTGCTCTATGGTTTCGGTCCTGCCATCCTGCTGATCGTCTTCTACGTCTGGATCTACCGGCGCTCGCAGCAGGGCGGCGCCGGCCTTGGCGGCATGATGGGCATCGGCAAGAGCCGGGCCCGGCGTTACGACCAGGAAACCGCAACCCGGGTCAGCTTCAATGACGTGGCCGGTATCGACGAGGCCGAGAACGAACTGATCGAGATCGTCGACTTCCTGAAGGACCCCGCGAAGTACACCCGCTTGGGTGGCACCGCCCCGAAGGGCGTGTTGCTGGTGGGCGCACCGGGAACCGGCAAGACCCTGCTCGCGCGGGCGGTCGCCGGCGAGGCGGGCGTGCCGTTCTTTTCGATGAGCGCCTCGGAGTTCGTCGAAATGATCGTGGGCGTCGGCGCGGCGCGCGTGCGTGACCTGTTCAAGCAGGCCCGCGAGCAGGCGCCCGCGATCGTCTTCATCGATGAACTCGACGCGATCGGCCGTGCACGCGGCCAGATGGCGATCGGCGGCTCGACCGAACAGGAGCAGACGCTCAACCAGATCCTCACCGAGATGGACGGTTTTTCCAGCAAGGAAGGCGTCATCGTGCTGGCGGCAACCAACCAGCCCGACGTGCTCGACAAGGCGCTGATGCGGCCCGGTCGCTTCGATCGGCGCGTCATCGTCAACCTGCCCGATCGCGCCGGACGCGCGGCAATCCTCGCGGTACACACCCGCAAGGTCCCGTTGGCCGCCGATGTCCAGCTCGCCGAACTGGCCAGCACGACGCCCGGCTTCTCGGGCGCCGACCTGAGAAACCTCGTCAACGAAGCGGCGCTGCTGGCGGCACGCCGCGAGCGCAGCGAGGTGCACGCAGCGGATTTCATGGACTCACTCGAGAAGATCGTGCTCGGCCCCGAACGCCCGTTGTTGCTCAGTCGCGAGGATCGCGAGCGCATCGCCTATCACGAGAGCGGGCACGCGATCCTCGGCCTGGTGGTGCCAGGTGCCGATCCGGTCAACCGGGTGACGATCGTGCCGCGCGGCAGCGCGTTGGGCGTCACCTACCAGCGGCCCGAAGCCGATCGCTACAACTATCCCGAAGCCTACCTGCGCGCGCGCATCGTCGGCATGCTGGGCGGGCGCGCCGCCGAGGAGGTGGTCTACGGTACGCGCACCACCGGTGCCGAGAACGATATCGAGCAGGCCACCGCGCTGGCGCGCAACATGGTCACGCGCTGGGGGATGAGCGACAAGCTCGGCCTGGTGCAGCTGTCATCGCCCCAGAACCCCTACCTGGGCGGACCCTCCGGACTGGGTGGGAGCAAGCCCTTCAGCGAGGAGACCGCGCGCATCGTCGATGCCGAGGTGCTCGCCATCATCGAGCAGAGCCACGATGAGGCCCTGCGCCTGTTGCGCAAGCATCGCAAGTCGCTCGATGCGCTGGTTGCCGCCCTGCTCGCACAGGAGACCCTGGACGAGCAGGCGATCCTGCGGGTGACCGGGCTTCCTGCCGCGCCGCCGCTGGAGACTCGGCCGCTGGCAGCGGTCGCCGCCGACAGCGAGGCGGGCGCCGCGTCACCGCATTGATGAGGGATCTGTTCGTTCGCCTGCCCAACCATCTCGGCGACACCTGCATGAGCCTGCCCGCGCTGGCCCTGTTGGCGCAGGCGGGCCAGTCGCTGGTGCTGGTCGGCAAACCCTGGGCAGTCGACCTGCTGGCCGGCTGCGACCTGCCGGTAATGGGCCTGCCAGGCTCCCGGCGCCAACGGATCGCCACCCTGCGCGCCCGGCGCAAGGCGCTCTGCGGCGAACGGGCGATCCTGCTGACCAATTCCTTCGGCAGCGCGCTCGAATGGCGGCTGGCCGGCTTCGCCTGCGCCGGCTACGCCACCGATGCGCGCAGTTGGCTGCTGGCGCAGGCGCTGCCGGTTCCGGCGGGCTGGAAGCACGGCATGCACATGGTCGAGTACTACTTCGAACTGGCGCGCCACCTCACCGGTTCGGCAACCCGCCTGCCCGCGAGGCTGAGCCTGCCGCTGGCAGCGTCGGCCCGCTTGCGCGCGAGCGCCCTGCTGGCCGACGCGGGCGTGCATGAGCCCTACACCATGCTGTGCCCGGCCGCCGCCGGCCTGCACCACGGCCGCAACAAGGCCTGGAGCGGCTTTGCGCGCCTGTGCGCCGCCTTGCGCGCACGTCGGGTGTGCGTGCTGGCCGTTCCCGGCCCCGGCGAACGGGCCATCGTGAGGGCAGCCCTGCCCGGGGCGACGCTGCTGCCACAGACCGACCTGGGCACCTTTGCCGCGCTGCTGCGAACCGCGCAACTGGTCGTGGCCAACGACAGCGGCCCGAGTCACCTGGCCGCTGCGGTTGGGGCGAACCTGGTCTGCGTATTCGGCGTGACCGATCCGGTCCGCACCCGGCCGTGGACTCCGGACGCCGGCTTGCTCGGCAGCGCAAGCGGATGGCCCGATTTCGAAGTCGTCATGGAGGCGGTAGGCGAGCGCCTCGCCGCGCACGACGGGCGCACGAGCACGCGCTGAAAGCAGTGGAGGCGGGGGTCGGAATCGAACCGGCGTACGCGGCTTTGCAGGCCGCTGCATGACCACTCTG
>CAZXLV010000006.1:0-27001 GCA_964641405.1 uncultured Limnobacter sp.
CGGCAAGGGCAACGACCAGGTGCGCTTCGAACTCGGCGCCTACGCGCTGATGCCCGACGTGAAGATCATCGCGCCGTGGCGGCAATGGAACCTGCTCTCGCGCGAAAAACTGCTCGACTATGCCGATCGCCACGGCATCGCGGTCGACTTCAAGAAGCGCTCGGGCGAGGCGCCGTTCTCGATGGACGCCAACCTGCTGCACATCTCCTACGAAGGCGGCGTACTCGAGGATCCGGCTCGGGAACCCCCGGCCAAGGGGATGTGGCGGCTCACCGTCCCGGTGCAGAAGGCTCCCGGCAAGCCGGAGGACGTCGAACTCGAGTTTCGCCGCGGTGACCTGGTGGCCATCGACGGCAAGCGCATGAAGGCGCACGAACTGCTCACCGAACTGAACCGCGTGGGCGGCAAGCATGGCGTGGGCCGCCTCGACCTGGTCGAGAACCGCTACGTGGGCATGAAGTCGCGTGGCTGCTACGAGACTCCCGGCGGCACCGTGTTGTGGAAGGCGCATCGCGCGATCGAGTCGCTCACGCTCGACCGCGAGGTGGCGCACCTGAAGGACGACCTGATGCCGCGCTACGCCAGCCTGATCTACAACGGCTACTGGTGGTCGCCGGAACGGCGCGCCCTGCAGGCGCTGATCGACCATACCCAGGAGCACGTCAATGGCAGTGTCACGCTGCGCCTGTACAAGGGCAACGTGATCGTGGTGGCGCGCCGCTCGTCCGACTCGCTGTTCGATGCACGCATCTCGACCTTCGAAGACGACCAGGGCGCCTACGAACAGGCCGACGCAGGCGGTTTCATCAAGCTCAATGCGCTGCGCCTGCGTATTGCGGCCGGCAAGTCGGCGACGCGCGCATCGGCCGCGGTGCGCGCGCACCCTGCCTCCAGGGCACCGGGACGCAAGGACGCCCGGGCGCGCAAGGCAGCGAAATAGCCTCGTTCACCGCGCACCGGGCATTCGCGCCGGCCTGCCCGGGGCGATCCGCGCGATGCCGCTGATCACGCTGCAGGGCGCGCACCTGGCCTACGGCCACGTGGCGCTGCTCGACGGCGCTGAACTGGCGATCGATGCCGGTGAGCGGATTGCGCTGATCGGGCGCAACGGCACGGGAAAGTCCTCGCTGCTGCGCGGCATTGCGGGCGAACTCGCCTTCGACGACGGACAGGCGACGCGCCAGGCCGGCCTCACGGTCGCTTTCGTTGCACAGGAGCCGGTGCTGGACCCCGAGCACACCGTCTTCGCCGCCGTGGCCGCCGGCCTGGGCGCCGACGCCGCAGCGATCGCGCAGTACGAGGCACTCGCGGCGGCGCTGGCGCGCGAGACGCATCCCGCAGCCGCCTCGCTGGAGCGGCTGTCCGAATTGCAGGCGCAGCTCGAGGCAAGCAACGCCTGGGCCTTCACTCATCGCGTCGAGAGCATCCTGTCGCGACTGTCGCTCGCCGGCGACGATCCGGTGGCGCAGCTGTCCGGTGGCATGCGCAAGCGCGTGGCGCTGGCACGCGCGCTGGTCGCCGATCCCGAACTGTTGCTGCTCGATGAACCAACCAACCACCTCGACATCGAGTCGATCGCCTGGCTGGAGGAGTTGCTGCGCGGCTTTCGCGGCGCAGTCATGGTGGTCACCCACGACCGGCGCTTTCTCGATCGGGTGGCGACGCGCATCGTGGAGCTCGATCGGGGCCGCCTGCGTTCATACCCGGGAAGCTTTGCGCAGTACCAGGCGCGCAAGGCCGACGAGCTGGCCGCCGAAGCGACGCTCGATGCCAGGTTCGACAAGCTGCTCGCCCAGGAGGAAGCCTGGATCCGGCAGGGCGTCGAGGCACGGCGCACCCGCAACGAGGGACGCGTGCGCCGGCTCGAGGCACTGCGGCGCCAACGCTCCGAACGCCGCGAGCGGCTCGGGCGCGTCAACCTGGCCGTCGCCAGCGGCGAACGATCGGGCCAGCGCGTGATCGAGCTGCTCGGGGTCAGCAAGGCCTGGGGCGAGCGCATCGTGGTGCGCGAGCTGGATGCCATCGTGCAGCGCGGTGACCGCCTCGGCCTGATCGGCCCGAACGGCGCCGGCAAGACGACCCTGCTGCGACTGATGCTGGGTGAAGTCGCGCCCGATGCCGGCACGGTACGGCTGGGTACCCAGCTGCGCATCGCCTACTTCGACCAGTTGCGCGAGCAACTCGACGATGCGGCCACCCTGGTCGAAACGATCAGCCCGGGCTCGGACTGGGTGGAGATCGACGGACGCCGCAGCCACGTGATGAGCTACCTGGAGCGCTTCCTGTTCTCGCCCGCGCGCGCCCGCTCGCCGGTCGGCTCGCTGTCGGGCGGCGAGCGCAATCGCCTGTTGCTGGCGCGGCTGTTCGCAAGGCCGGCCAACCTGCTGGTGCTCGACGAACCGACCAACGACCTCGACATCGAGACCCTCGAGTTGCTCGAGGAACTGCTGGCCGACTACGCCGGCACGGTACTGGTGGTGAGCCATGATCGTGCCTTCCTGGACAACGTCGTCACGCAGACCCTGGTCGCGCTCGGCGACGGCGTCTGGCGCGAATACGCGGGCGGCTACCAGGACTACGAGGCGGCACGCGAGGCGCCGGCAGCCGGTGCTGCATCGCGCGGCAGCGCCACAGCACCGGATCCCGTTGAGCGATCGGCCAGCGGCGACGCGGCACCAGCGCCGGCGACGACCCGCGCGCGGCTCGCCAAGCTGAGCTACAAGGAACAGCGCGAACTGGAGGCGCTGCCGGAACGCATCGCGACACTCGAAGCCGAGCAGGCGGCGCTTGCCGAACGGCTCGCCGATCCGGCCAGCTGGCGCGACGGTCCGGATGGGCCCGGCGCGATGAAGGAGCGCTTCGGCGCGATCGAAGAGCAGCTGCTGGCGGCCCTGGAGCGCTGGGAGGCCCTCGAATCGAGGCGCTGAGGCGCGGCTCGGCGCGGGGTGGCCGGGCACCCTGCTCGTGGGCAGCCATCGATGTCGCCTCGAGCGGACGACAGTACAATGCGCGGCGGCGACATCCATCGCCACTTACGCCGCCGCGGCGATCCAGGAGGTGCCCCCGATGCCATCTTTCGACGCAGTTTCCGAGAGCGACGCGATCGAAGTCCGCAACGCGGTCGACCAGGCCAACAAGGAAATCACCAACCGCTTCGACTTCAAGGGATCGGACGCGCGCATCGAGCAGAAGGAACGCGAGCTCACGGCGTACGCCGACGACGACTTCAAGCTCGGCCAGGTACGCGACGTGCTGATCGCCAAGTGCGCCAAGCGCAACGTCGACGTGCGCTTCCTCGACTATGGCGACGTACAGAAGATCGGCGGCGACAAGGTCAGGCAGCTCATCACCGTGCGTCACGGCGTTTCGTCCGATCACGCCAGGAAGATCGTGCGCCTGATCAAGGACAGCAAGCTCAAGGTGCAGGCCAGCATCCAGGGTGACGCCGTGCGCGTCAGTGGCGCCAAGCGCGACGACCTGCAAGCGGCCATTGCACTGTTGAAGAAGGACATCACCGACGTGCCGCTGGCGTTCACCAACTTCCGCGACTGAACCGGCCCGCCATACCGAACCAGGACCTTCCATGCCCGCTCCCGCCAAGTCGGCGCTTCTCGGCCCTCCTCCCTCCAGCGCACACGAGGATCCGCAACTGCGGCTGGCGGTGCTGATCGACGCCGACAATGCCCAGGCATCGATCATCGACGGACTGCTGGCCGAGATCGCACGCTTCGGCATCGCCAGCGTCAAGCGCATCTACGGCGACTGGACGCAACCGCAGCTGGGCAGCTGGAAGCGGATCCTGCTCGAACACTCGATCGTGCCGGTACAGCAGTTCGGCTACACCAAGGGCAAGAACGCCACCGACAGCTCGCTGATCATCGATGCCATGGACCTGCTCTACACCGGCCGCTTCGACGGTTTCTGCCTGGTCTCGAGCGACAGTGACTTCACCCGGCTGGCTTCCCGCCTGCGCGAGCAGGGCCTGCTGGTGTACGGGTTCGGCGAGCGCAAGACGCCCGACCCCTTCGTGGCCGCCTGCGACAAGTTCATCTACACCGAAGTCTTGCGCGCCACCGCCGAGGTGGCGCCGGCAAGCGCCTCGGGACAGGCGAAGGCGACACCAGCGGCCGACAATCACGCCACCCTGGTCAACCTGATCGCCGAGGCGATCGACGCGGTCTCGGAAGACAGCGGCTGGGCGCAGCTCGGCTCGGTCGGCAGCAACATCACCAAGCTTCGGCCCAACTTCGACTCGCGCCTGTACGGGCACCGCAAATTCAGCGACCTGGTCAAGTCGATGCCGGAGCACTTCGAAATCGACGAACAGTCGGTCGCCGGCAGCCGCGGCAAGGCCATCTATGTCCGCAACCTCCGGCGCTCGCGGTGAGGCCGCCACGCCCTCCCACGAGCATGCCGGCGACCGGAACCTGCCTCGCGTCGCGCTTTGCTGGGGATTGCTGGCGCTGATCTGGTTCGGGCCGCTGGGCTCGCGTGCACTGCTCAGTCCCGACGAGGGCCGCTATGCAACGATTGCGCTGGAGATGTTGCGCAGCGGCGACTGGATCACACCGCGCCTGAACGGCTTCCTGTACTTCGAAAAGCCGCCCCTGCAGTACTGGATGGGCGCGACGAGCCTGTGGCTGTTCGGCATCAACGAGTTCGCTGCGCGCTTCTGGCCGGCCCTGACCGGCTTCCTGTCGATTGTCGCCGTGGCGTTCACCGCTCATCGACTGTGGGGGCGCGACGCGGGCCGATACGCGGCGATGGCCATGGCCGGCACCGTCTGGGTGATCGCCAACGCGCATTTCCTGAGCCTCGACATGGGGCTGTGCTTCTTTCTCACGCTCACGCTGTGCGGCTTCCTGCTCGCGCAGCACGGCGATGCGAGTGCCCGCGCGCAGGATCGCGCCATGTGGATCGCCTGGGCCGCAATGGCCGGCGCCACCCTCTCCAAGGGCCTGGTGGGCTTGCTGGTCCCGGGCGCCGTGCTGGTGCTGTACAGCCTCGTCGACCGGCGATGGGCGTTCTGGCGCCGCATGCGCTGGCGCTCCGGGCTGGTGCTGTTCCTGGTGCTGGCCGCACCCTGGTTCATCGCGGTCGCGCAACGCAATCCGGACTTCCTCGAGTTCTTCTTCATCCGCGAGCACTTCCAGCGCTACCTGACCGAAGAAGCGCGGCGCACCGGCCCGCTCTGGTATTTCGTGCCCTACCTGCTGGTCGGCTTGCTGCCCTGGACCTCCCTGCTGCCCGCGCTGGCCCGCACCGGCGCGCAGCGCGAGGCAGGCGGCGGCGTGCGCGCGCAGCGCCTGTTGCTGGTGTGGGCCGTGTTCGTTTTCATGTTCTTCAGTCTTTCCGGCTCGAAGCTGCCCTCCTACATCCTGCCGATGTTTCCGGCCTTGGCACTGCTGCTGGCGCCGCGCCTGGCACGCATCGACGCCGCGCGACTGGTACGCCACCTGCTGTTGCCGGGCGCAAGCGGCGTGGCGCTGCTGGTGCTGGCCGCGCTGGCGCCTCGCTTCGTGACCGTCAATACACCGGCCGAGGCCCTCCAGGCGCTGGCGATCGCGCTGGCGATGGCAGGCATCCTGGTCGTGTTTTCCACCCTGCTCGCCTGGCGCGCCTTGCGCCGGCAGGCGAAGCCGCTGGCAGTGCTGCTGCTGGCAGCAGGCGCGCTGCTAGCCGTCACCATCACGATGAGCGGCCACGCGCGCCTGGGCGCGCTGAAGAACAGCAAGGCGGTCGCCATCGCGCTGGACGCGCAACTGGCGCCCGACAGCGAGGTATTCTCGGTCGCGATGTACGATCAGACCCTTCCCTTCTATCTGCGCCGCAACGTGACGCTGGTCCAGTACACTGACGAGTTCGCCTTCGGGCAGGCGCATGACCCGCCGCGCTGGATTCCCACCATCGAACAGTTCGTTGCACGCTGGCGCGCGCTGCGACAGGGCGGGGCCATGATGCAGCCCGAGACGTTCGCGCATCTCGAGCGCGCCGGGCTGCCGATGCGCGTCGTCTACCGCGATCCGCGTCGCGTGGTCGTGACCAAGCCATGAGCGAGTTCCTGCCCTTCACCCGCCCCAGCATCGGCGAAGACGCGATCGCCGCCGTTGCCGACGTGCTGCGCTCGGGATGGCTGACCACCGGCCCGAGGTGCCGCGAGCTCGAAGCGGCGCTTTCGGCCCGCTTCGGCCAGCGTCCGGTGCGGCTCGCGGCCTCGGCCACCGCGGCGCTGGAGTTGGCGTTGCGGCTGGCCGGCATCGGGCCCGGCGACGAGGTCATCACCTGCCCGCTGAGCTGGGTGGCCACGGCCAATGTGGTGCTCGCGGTCGGCGCCAGCCCGGTGTTCGTGGATGCCGATCGGCACACCCGCAACCTCGATCTGTCGCTCGTCGAGGCAGCCATCACGCCGCGCACGCGCCTGCTGCTGCCGATCGACCTTGCCGGGTTGCCGCTCGACCGCGACCGCCTGTACGCGCTCGCGCGCAAGCATGGCTTGAGGGTGCTCGAAGACGCTGCCCAGTCGATGGGCGCCAGCTGGAACGGGCGGCCCATCGGCAGCTTCGGCGACCTGGTGTCGTTCAGCTTTCACCCCAACAAGAACATAACCAGCGGCGAGGGCGGCTGCCTGGTGATGAACGACGAACAGGAAGCACGCCTGTTCGAGAAGTTGCGCCTGCAGGGCGTCACGCGCTTCGCTGACGGCTCGATGGACGTCGACGTGCTGGGGGGCAAGGCCAACCTGACCGATATCGCGGCGGCGATCGGCCTGAGCCAGTTGCGCCGGCTCGATGCCTTCAACGCGCGCCGGCACGAACTGGCCCGACTTTACTTCGAGCACTTCGACCGCACGCTGGGCTTCGAGCTCCCGCCCGCAGACTTCGAGCATGGCAACTGGCACATGTTCCAGCCGCTGCTGCCGCTGGCGCGCATGAGCCTCGATCGAGGCGGCTTCATCGAGGCAATGAAGCGCGAAGGCATCGGCATCGGCGTGCACTATCCCGCGATGCACCTGTTCACCCTCTATCGCCAACGCGGTTTTGGCGCGGGCGACTTCCCGATCGCCGAGGACATCGGGCGGCGTACGGTCACGCTGCCGTTGTTCCCGGACATGCGTGACGCCGACGTACGGCGCGTGTGCGAGGCGATCACGCGCGTGGTGCGCCCGGTGTTGCGCTGACATGGGCGCCCGCATCGACCTGTCGGTGGTGATTCCGGTCTACAACGAGGAGGCGGTGCTCGAGGCCTTGTTCGCGCGCCTGTATCCGGCGCTGGACGCGCTGGGCGTGCGCTACGAGATCGTGTTCGTCAACGACGGCAGCCGCGATCGCAGCGCGCAACTGCTGGCCGAGCAGTTCCACCGGCGCCCGGAAGTGACCCGGGTGGTGCTGTTCAACGGCAATTTCGGCCAGCACCGGGCGATCCTGGCCGGTTTCGAATTCAGCCGTGGCGAGCGCATCGTCACCCTCGACGCGGATTTGCAGAATCCGCCCGAGGACATCCACCTGTTGCTGGAACAGATGGACGCCGGCCACGACTACGTCGGGTCCATCCGCCGCCTGCGTGACGACCGCCTGTGGCGGCGCGTGGCCTCGCGCGCCATGAACCGGCTGCGCGAACGCATCACGCGCATCCGCATGACCGACCAGGGCTGCATGATGCGCGCCTACAGCCGGCACATCGTCGACACCATCAACCGCTGCAACGAACTGCACACCTTCATCCCCGCGCTGGCCTGGCAGTTCGCGCAAAACCCGACCGAGGTGGTGGTCAGCCACGAAGAGCGCTTCGCCGGTACGTCCAAGTACTCGCTGTACAGCCTGATCCGCCTGAATTTCGACCTGATGACCGGCTTTTCGCTGGTGCCGCTGCAGCTGTTTTCCTTCGCCGGCATGCTCATCTCCCTCTTCTCGGGGGCGCTGGTCGTCTACCTGGCGCTGCGGCGCCTGATCCTCGGTCCGGAGGAAGGCGGGCTGTTCACACTGTTCGGCATCGCGTTCATGCTGATCGGCATCGCCCTGTTCGGTATCGGCCTGCTCGGGGAGTACATCGGTCGCATCTACCAGGAAGTACGCCAGCGTCCACGCTACGTGCTGGCCGGCATCCTGGAGCAGGACGGCGAAGCGGCGGCCGTCCCGGGCGATGCCGCGCACCCGATCGTGGTCCCTGCCCACCGATGAGCCGCGCCGTCGTCTTCGCCTATCACGACATCGGCGTGCGGTGCCTGAAGACGCTGCGCGCACGCGGGCTGGAGATCGCCCTGGTGGTCACGCACGGCGACCAGCCGGGCGAACAGATCTGGTTCGACAGCGTGCGCGACGCGGCCCGGGACTACCGCATCCCGGTGATCACCCCCGAAGACCCGAACACGGCCGAAGTGCTGGCCCGCGTGCGCGCCGCTCGACCCGACTTCCTGTTTTCCTTCTACTACCGGCGGATGCTGGGCGCGCCACTGCTCGCCAGCGCCGCGCGCGGGGCCTACAACATGCACGGCTCGCTGCTGCCGAAGTACCGCGGTCGGGTGCCGATCAACTGGGCTGTCCTGCACGGCGAAACCGAGACCGGCGCCACGCTTCACGCGATGAACGAAAAACCCGACAGCGGGGCCATCGTCGACCAGTTCGCCGTGCCGATCCTGCCCGACGACAGCGCGCGCGAAGTCTTCGACAAGGTGGCGCTCGCCGCCGAACTGGTGCTCTGGCGCAGCCTGCCCGCGCTGCTCGACGGCAGCGCGCGACTGCGCCCCCAGCAGCCGATCCCGGGGCAGTACTTCGGCGCGCGCAAGCCCGAGGACGGCCGGATTCCGGCCGGCATCGGGGCGCGTGCATTGCACGACTTCGTGCGCGCACTCACCCACCCCTATCCGGGTGCCTTCGCCGACATCGACGCCGGCCGCCTGACCCTCTGGCGCACCTTGCCCGATGATGCCGGCAGGGATGCCGGCCCGGGTGCGCGCGGCGCCACTGCCTGCGCCGGTCCCGATCGGCCCGGCGCAGGCGAGGCGCTGCTCCTGGGCGTGCGCGGCGACGAGCTGTCGATCACCTGCGCCGATGGCCGGCGCCTGCGCGTTCTGCAGGCCAGTCTCGACGGTGCGCCACTCGATGCCGGCGCCTTCCGGGTTGCCTTCGGCGACACGACGATTCCACTGGGCTCCTGAGAAGGTGATTCACGCCTCCCGGGTTGCCCATGCGCCTTGGCAAGATTCGAACAGACGGCGCCGGCCTGGCGTCACCGGAGCATTCATGAAGAAAGTCCTGATCCTCGGCGTGAACGGTTTCATCGGTCACCACCTGAGCCACCGGATCATCGAGCACACCGACTGGGAAGTTCATGGCATGGACATGAACACCGATCGCGTGCGCGAGTGGATCGACCATCCACGCTTCCACTTCTTCGAGGGCGACATCACGATCAACAAGGAATGGATCGAGTATCACGTCAAGAAATGCGACGTGGTGCTGCCGCTGGTGGCGATCGCCACGCCCTCGACCTACGTGAGCGAACCGCTGCGCGTGTTCGAACTCGACTTCGAGGCCAACCTGCCGATCGTCCGCCAGTGCGTGCGCTACCACAAGCACCTGGTGTTCCCGTCCACCTCCGAGGTGTACGGCATGTGCCACGACGAGCAGTTCGACCCCGAGACATCGGAACTGGTGTGCGGGCCGATCGGCAAGCAGCGCTGGATCTACTCCTGCGCCAAGCAGCTGATGGACCGGGTGATCCATGCCTACGGCATGGAACAGGGGCTGCGCTACACGCTGTTCCGGCCGTTCAACTGGATCGGGGGCGGGCTGGACAGCATCCACACTGCCCGCGAAGGGTCGAGCCGGGTGATCACCCAGTTCTTCGGGCACATCGTGCGCGGCGAGCCGATCCGCCTGGTCGACGGCGGCCACCAGAAGCGCGCCTTCACCTACGTCGACGACGGCATCGCCGCCCTGATGAAGATCATCGAGAATCGCGACGACAAGGCCAACGGCCGCATCTACAACATCGGCAACCCGTCCAACAACTACTCGATCCGCGAACTGGCGACGATGATGCTCGAACTGGCGTGCACCTATCCCGAATACCGCGACAACGCAGCGAAGGTTGCCGTGCTGGAAACCACCTCGGGCGAGTACTACGGCAAGGGCTACCAGGACGTGCAGAAGCGCGTGCCGAAGATCGACAACACCATGGCCGAACTCGACTGGGCGCCTCGCATCGACATGCACGAGGCACTGCGGCGCATCTACGATCACTACCGCACGCAGATCGTCGACGCGCGCGCGCTCAACAACTGAGGCGCGCGGCGACCCGCTCCTTCACACCGGCGCGCGCTCCCGACGCACCATGCCAACGCTGGCCCTGAAGATCGACGTCGACACCTGGCGCGGCACGCGCGAAGGCGTGCCGCGCCTGCTCGCCCAACTCGAGCGTCATGGCGCGGAGGCGACCTTCCTGTTCAGCCTCGGGCCCGACCACACCGGGCGCGCGATCAGGCGCGTGTTTCGCCGCGGTTTCCTGGGCAAGGTGTCGCGCACTTCGGTGCTGGAGCACTACGGCCTGCGCACGCTGCTGTACGGCACGCTGCTGCCCGGGCCGGACATCGGGCAACGCGAAGCCGCGCTGCTGCGCTCGGTGCGCGAGCGCGGCTTCGAAGTGGGCATCCATTGCTGGGACCACATCCGCTGGCAGGACCAGGTGGCCCGTCGCGACGCCGCCTGGACGCGCGCCGAGATGGCGAGGGCGCTCGCTCGCTTCGAGGAGATCTTCGCGACCCCGGCACGGACGCACGGTGCCGCCGGCTGGCAGATGAACGAGGCGGCCTACGCACTCGAACGCGAATTCGGCTTCGACTACGCCTCGGACGGGCGCGGCACGCATCCTTTCCGGCCGGTCGATACGCAAGGACAGGTGCTCGGCGTGCCGCAGTTGCCGACCACCCTGCCGACGCTGGACGAGTTGATCGGCCTCGGCGGACTGAATCCCGCCAACGTGCATCGGCACCTGCTGGACCTCACCGCCGCGCCGCCGCCGCACGGCCACGTGTACACGCTGCACGCCGAACTCGAAGGCATGCGGCTCGCCGATACCTTCGAGCGGCTGCTCGCCGGATGGAAGGCGCAGGGCTATCAGCTGGTGCCGACCCGAACCGTGTTCGCGTCACTCGATCCGGCAAACCTGCCCCGCCACCGGGTGGCGACGGGTCAGGTCGCCGGGCGCAGCGGCACGCTGGCCGTGCAGGGTGGCATGGTCAGCGCGCCCGGCGCGTAAGCGCGATGCCGGCCAGGCCGATGCCCAGCAGCGCCAGCGGGAGGGGCTCGGGAACCTGCCCGCCCGGACCGCCGAGCCCGACCACCCCCAGCGTGAAGCCGTGCCAGTTCTCCGAGGTATGGGTAAAGCTGATCGAGGTGTAGGTGCCCGGCAACCGGATCACGCCGTGCACTTCCCCACTTCCGTAGAAGCCGGTGCCGGCGGCGTTCAGGACAGGAGTGCCACTGCCCCAGTAGCCCGCGCCGTAGCTGAGGATCTCGATCGGCACGCCGAAGTCGACGGTGTTGCCGTTCCAGCTCGCCAGCGCGACGAGTGGATCGGTGATCGCCTGGCTGAAGGTGATCGAAGCAGTGCCCCCCGCATTCAGCCCGATGATGTCGGACGGCGGCGGTGCGTTGCTCACCGTGGAGCTCAGGTAGGGCGTAGCCGGACTCCAGTAGTTGGTACCGCCACTGGTCTGAGCGAAGCTGTAGGGACCCGTGAAGCCCACGTTGACTACGTCGGCACCGATCGTCAGCGTCCCCGAGACACCGGGAGCCGCCGTGGAAATCGTGGTCCAGTCGGTCCAGTACACCGTCGCGGACCAGGCCGGCGCCGAGAGCGCCAGGCCGAGCACCAGAACCAGTTTCATGCGCGTCGATGCTTTCATGATTCGTCTCTCCTCGGGGACCTTGTTCGCCTTTTTCCAAGCAAGAATCGAGCCATTTCCATCGTGATTCGCAACAGCTTGATTTGCCACACGAATGTTCACTGCCCCGGCGCGATCGTGCGAGCAGTGTAAATTTTGCCGACACCTCGAGCAGGTCGTTGGGTCGGAAGGTCGTGTGCCGCTTCTTGCGGCGGGCTGCCTTGCAGGGCAGCGCGGCGACTCAACCCTCGATACGCGCCAGCGCCGAATGGTTGTGGATCGACTCGAAGTTCTCCGCCTCGACCACGAAGCGCCCGATGCGCACGTCGGCGTGCAGTGCCATCGCCACGTCGCGCACCAGGTCTTCGACGAACTTGGGGTTGTCGTAGGCACGCTCGGTGACGTGCTTTTCGTCGACGCGCTTGAGCAAGCCGTACAGCTCGCTGGAAGCTTGTGCCTCGGCAATGGCGATGATGGCTTCCGGCTCGATCGGCAGGACCGGATCGACCGACACCGTCACGTGCGAGCGCTGGTTGTGCGCGCCGTAGTCGGCAATCGTCTTGGAGCAGGGGCACAGGCTGGTCACCGGCACCACCACCGTGAGCGTGATGCAGGCATCGTGTGCCCGGCCCTCCACCAGCAGCGAAAGCTGGTAGTCCATCAGGCTCTGCACGCGCGACACCGGCGCGGTCTTGCGCACGAACAGTGGCAAGGACAACTCGATGCGGCCGGCGTCGGCTTCGAGCAACTCGAGCATCTCGGCAAACAGGCTGCGCATGGCCTCGCTATCCAGTGCCGGCTGCTCATCGCCGAGCCGGCGCTCGAGCAGCGCCAGGAAGCGCGACATGTGCGTGCCCTTGCGGTGCGCGGGCAGCGCAACGTAAAGCCCGAAGCGCCCCACGCTGGGCTGCACCCCGGTCGCACTGCGCCAGCGCAAGGGGTAGCGCAGGTCGCGGATACCGACCCTCTGGATCGGCAACTCGCGCCGATCGGCGCTGCCCTGCACGTCGGCCATGACGGCGCCAAGCAGCGCGGGGCGATCGCAAGTGTTCATCGACAGGTCTCCGGAGAAATTCGGGCGCTGGCTCAGCCGGCGCGGCTGAGCACGAGCCGCGGGCCGCCCTCGGCGCCGGGCAACTCGCCGAAGCGCTCTCGCACCGCGCGCACGATGCCTTCGCCGTCGAGCCCCTGCGCATGCAGCAGTTGCGCCTGATCACCGTGATCGACGTTGTGATCGGGCAGGCCCAGTTGCAGCAGCGGGCGCACGATGCCGGCAGCGGCCAGGGCCTCGCCGACTGCGCTGCCGGCGCCGCCCATCACGACGTGCTCCTCGATCGTGACGAAGGCATCGTGCGAACGCGCCAGTTCGCGCAGCAAGCCGATGTCGAGCGGCTTGACGAAACGCATGTTGACCACGCTGGCTTCGAGCGCCGCACCGGCTTCCAGGGCCGGCGCAAGCATCGTGCCAAAGGCGAGCAAGGCCAGCCGGCGTGCACCCGTACGACGCAACTCGGCGCAGCCGATCGGGATGGCGGTCAGGTCCTTCGACACCGGCGCGCCGATACCGGCACCGCGCGGGTAGCGCACCGCGCTCGGACCGTCGTGGCGAAACGCCGTGTACAACATCTGGCGACATTCGTTCTCGTCGGAGGGCGCCATCACGACCATGTTCGGGATGCAGCGCAGGAAGGCGTAGTCGTAGGCGCCGGCGTGGGTGGCGCCGTCGGCACCGACGATTCCGGCACGGTCGAGCGCGAACATCACCGGCAGGTTCTGCAGTGCCACGTCGTGGATCAACTGGTCGTAGCCGCGCTGCAGGAAGGTGCTGTAGATGGCCACCACCGGCTTCATCCCCTCACAGGCCAGGCCAGCGGCGAAGGTGACCGCGTGCTGCTCGGCGATGCCGACATCGAAGTAGCGGCGCGGGAAGCGCCGCTCGAATTCAACCAGGCCCGAGCCCTCGCGCATGGCCGGCGTGATCGCCACCAGCCGCTCGTCGAGCGCCGCCATGTCGCAGACCCAGTCGGAGAACACCTGCGTGAAAGTGGGCCGCGGCGGCGTGGCCGGACGGGTGATGCCCTGCCGCGGATCGAAGCGCCCGGGACCGTGGTAGAGCACCGGATCGGCCTCGGCCAGCTTGTAGCCCTGCCCCTTGCGGGTAACGATGTGCAGGAACTGCGGCCCGCGCAGTTCGCGCAGGTTCTGCAAGGTCGGCAGCAGGCTGTCGAGGTCGTGTCCGTCGATCGGGCCGACATAGTTGAAGCCCAGCGCCTCGAACATCGTGCCACCGGGCACCACGATTCCCTTGGCATGCTCCTCCAGCCGGCGCGCCAGTTCGAACAGCGGCGGCAGGTTCGAGAGCATGGCGCGTCCGACATCGCGCGCCTTCGAGTAGAAGCGCCCCGAAAGCAGCCGCGCCAGGTAGCGGTTGAGCGCGCCGACCGGCGGCGAAATCGACATGTCGTTGTCGTTGAGCACCACCAGCAGGTCGATGTCCGGGGTCACCCCGGCATTGTTCATGGCCTCGAAAGCCATCCCGGCGGTCATGGCGCCGTCGCCGATCACCGCCACGTGGCGACGCCGCTGCGCGCCGAGGTTCTCGCCCTTGTTGCGCGAGGCCACCGCCATGCCGAGTGCCGCCGAGATCGAGGTCGAGGAGTGCGCCGTGCCGAAGGCGTCGTACTCGCTCTCGCTGCGCCGCGGGAAGCCGGAGATGCCACCGAGCTGGCGCAAGCCGGCCATCGCTTCGCGGCGCCCGGTGAGGATCTTGTGCGGATAGCTCTGGTGCCCGACGTCCCACACCAGGCGATCGCGCGGCGTGTCGAACACGTAGTGCAGGGCAATGGCGAGTTCGATCGTGCCCAGGTTCGATGACAGGTGTCCGCCGGTGCGCGAAACCGCATCGACCAGGCAGGCGCGCAATTCGTCGGCCAGCGTGTCCAGGGCGGCACGATCCAGGCGGCGCAGCGCCGCCGGGTCGTCGATCGAGCACAGCAGCGGCCAGGTTTCGCGGGAAGGGTCGGTCACGGTCGTCGATCCGGTTCGCCCGCGCGTCTCAGGCGCTGCGCATCACGATGAGGTCGGCCAGATCGGCGAGGCGCCGGCCCTGCGCGCCCAGCGCCACGATCGCAGCGTGCGCCTGCTCGTGCAGGCGTGCTGCCAGCGCCCGCGCCGCGCCTGCCCCGAGCATGGTCACGTAGGTGGGCTTGTTGCACTGTGCGTCCTTGCCGGCAGTCTTGCCCAGGGTGCCCGAATCCCCCTCGGCATCGAGGATGTCGTCGACCACCTGGAACGCCAGGCCGATCGCCTCGGCATAGCGCTCGAGTGCATCCTGCCGGCTCGCGGCGCCGGGCGTGCCGGCGAGGCCCGGCGCGCACAGCCCGCCCAGGCGCACCGACACCTGCAGCAGCGCACCGGTCTTGCGGCGATGCATGTCCTCGAGCGCCAGCGCATCGAGCGGAATCCCTACCACGGCAAGATCGATCGACTGCCCGCCGGCCATGCCGGTCGAGCCGGCGGCACGCGCCAGTTCCGCGACCATGGCCAGCGCCGCGCGCGCCTCCACGCCCTGCGCCGCGGCATCGGCCAGCACTTCGAAGGCGAGTGCCTGCAGCGCGTCGCCGACCAGCATCGCCAGTGCTTCGCCATGAACCACGTGGACGGTCGGGCGCCCGCGCCGCAACACGTCGTCGTCCATGCAGGGAAGGTCGTCGTGCACCAGCGAATAGGCGTGGATCAACTCCACCGCACAGGCGGCGTGATCGAGGGCGCCCGCTGGTGCGCCAAGGGCCTCCCCGGCCGCATAGACCAGCAGCGGACGCATCCGCTTGCCGCCGCCGAGCACGGCATAGCGCATCGCTTCATGCAGGCGCGCCGGATGGCAGGCAGCCGCCGGCAGCACGCGTTCGAGCATGGCCTCGACGCGCCGCGCATGGGTGTCGAGCCAATGCTCGAACGAATCCGGTGCCGACCCCACCGGGGCAGCGACGATCAGGCTGTCTTCCATCAGGGCTCTTCCGCCGTGCCGGCCTCGAACGGCCGCAACAGGTCGGCCTCGAGGATACGCACCTGCTGCTGCACATCGGCCAGCGAAGCACGGCACCAACCGATCAGGGCCGCGCCACGACGGTAGCCGGCCAGCGATTGCTCGAGCGACAGCGCGCCGCTTTCCATGCGCTGAACCAGTTGTTCGAGTTCGCCAATCGCGATCTCGAACGACTCGGGGGCCGGATCGAGCGAGCGGGCATCATCGGGGACATCGGGGGTCGCGCCGGGAGCCACCCCGGCCGCGCCGGACTGGCTGCTGGAGGACTTGACCATCGATCTGGGTTCCGCGCCTGCGGTGGCAGGCGAAAACCCTGATTTTACGTTTCTTTTCATCGGCGCGCTGGCACCCGCGCCGACAGCAAGGCGGACTTGCCATGAGCGGCAATCAGGGTATCCTTCGCGCTCCCGACGCGCCGCGCGCGCGGGATGGCCGTCCCGGGGGGCTCCCGAGGCCGGGCTTGGTTCCGTCCTGCGACTTTCATGGAGGGTCAGGATGCCGGATCTGGGTCGTCGCGAATGTCTGGCTCCCGCGCGCACACAACTTCCCGTCTCCGCCTATTTCGACCAGGCGCTGTTCGAGCGCGAGATCGCGACCCTGTTCCGGCAGGGTCCGGGCTACATCGGCCACGCCCTGATGGTGCCGGAAGTCGGCGACTACTACGCGCTGCCGGCCGAGCACGAAGGTCGCATCCTGGTGCGCGATGCCGCGCGCATTCAGCTGCTGTCGAATGTCTGCCGTCATCGCCAGGCGGTGATGCTCGCGGGACGCGGCAACAGCAGCAACATCGTGTGCCCGGTGCATCGCTGGACCTACGACCTGTCGGGTCGATTGCTCGGCGCGCCGCACTTCGCGCAGCAACCCTGCCTGCGACTGAACTCCTCGCCGCTGCAGGAGTGGCAGGGCATGCTGTTCGAAGGCCCGCGCGAGGTGGCGCACGATCTCGCCGCACTGAGCGTGGCGGCGCAATTCGACTTTTCGAACTACCTGCTCGATCACGTGGAAATCCACGAGTGCAACTACAACTGGAAGACGTTCATCGAGGTGTATCTCGAGGATTACCACGTCGTGCCGTTTCATCCCGGCCTGGGCGGCTTTGTCTCCTGCGAAGACCTCAGCTGGGAATTCGGCGAGTGGTACTCGGTACAGACGGTCGGCACCCACCTGGGCCTGCGCAAGCCCGGCACGCCGACCTACAAGGCCTGGCATGAACAGGTGCTGCGCCTGGGCAACGGCGAGGCGCCGCAGCACGGCGCCATCTGGCTGACCTATTTCCCCAACGTGATGCTCGAGTGGTATCCGAACGTGCTGGTGGTGTCGAGCCTGGTACCGCGCGGGCCGCAGCGGACAAGCAACATCATCGAGTTCTACTATCCCGAGGAGGTGGCGCTGTTCGAGCGTGAATTCGTCGCGGCCGAGCGCGCCGCATACATGGAAACCGCGCTCGAAGACGACGAAATCGCACTGCGCATGGATGCCGGCCGCCGTATCCTGCTCGATCGCGGGCAGGACGATGCAGGCCCATACCAGAGCCCGATGGAGGATGGCATGCAGCACTTTCACGAATTCCTGCGCCGGCAACTCGGCGCAATCTGATCCCATGCCCTGGACCACGCTGGTCAGCGCCGGGGAACTGGCCGCAGGCATCGATGCCTGCGTCGTGGTCGACTGCCGCCACGACCTCAGCGATCCGACCGTTGGCGCTGCCGCCTGGCGCGCGCGTCACCTGCCCGGCGCCTTCTTCCTGCACCAGGATACCGACCTGGCCGGCACCAGGACCGGTCGAAACGGACGCCATCCATTGCCCGATCGCGATGGCCTGCGCCGCAAGCTCGAATCGCTGGGCTTGCGCGAGGGCGTGCAACTGGTCGCTTACGACGACGCCGGCGGCCTGTTCGCCGCGCGCCTGTGGTGGCTTGCGCGCTGGATCGGCCATCCGCAAGTAGCGGTGCTCGATGGTGGCATCCAGGCCTGGCGCGCCGGCGGTCATCCGCTGAGCCGCGAACCGTCCCTGCCGCGCGAGCACGCCGGCAGTCTCGGCACGCGCGCACCACTGGCCACCCTGGTCGATACCGACGCCGTGCTGGCTCGCCTGCACAGCACGGATCAACTGGTCGTCGACGCCCGCACACCGGAGCGCTATCGCGGCGAAGTGGAACCGCTCGATCCGGTGGCCGGCCACATCCCGGGCGCGGTCAATCGGCCCTGCCAGGACAACCTGCGCCCGGATGGCCGCTTCAAGCCGGCAGCGCAACTGCGCCGCGAATTCATCGCACTGCTGGCCGGGCGCGCACCGGCCACGCTGGTGCATCAGTGCGGCTCGGGCATCACCGCCTGCCACAACCTGCTGGCGATGGAACTGGCCGGGCTGCCCGGCGGACAACTCTACCCAGGCTCATGGAGCGAGTGGTGCGCCGAGCCGGCGCGGCCGATCGCCACCGGTCCCGACGCCTGAAGGTGTGAAGCGATGGCACGGCTCGTCTTCTTTGCCGGTCACGCCGGCGCCGGCAAGACCACTCTCGCCCTGCGTGCCGTACCGCTGCTGCATGCGCGCACCGGCGAAAGCTTCTGCGTGCTCGACAAGGACACCGTCTACGGCACCTACAGCGCCCGGGTCATGGGCCTGCTCACCGGCGATCCCGACGATCGCGACAGCCCCGTCTACCTGGACAACCTGCGCGACCTGGAGTACCTGGGCCTGCTGCAGATCGCCGCGGAGAACCTCGCGCTCGGCGTCAACGTGGTGCTGGTCGGGCCCTTCTCGCGCGAAGTGAAGTCACGCCGCCTGTTCGACGCGGTCGCGCTCGGCGTGCCAGCCGACACCCACATCTCGGTGGTCTGGGTGGCGCTGGACGAAGCCACGGCCAAGGCCCGCATCATTGCGCGCGGCCATCCCAACGATCGCTACAAGCTCGAACACTGGGAGGAGTACCGCAAGCGGCGCTTCGACCCGGATGCCGCACTGTTCCCGGCCCTGAGCCGCTTCGACAACACCGTGTTCGATGCGGTCGCCTTCGATCGCCTGATCGACGCGCTGGCCACGGCGCCGCCGCGCATCGGCCAGGAAGTCGGCGGTGCACGCGGTGGAGCCGGATCGCAGCGGCCCGATTCGGGACGCTCCCCCGATCAGTGAAGCTTCGTGAGCGTGCCGGTGGCCTCGGCCAGCAGGTAGTAGAAGGTGACGCGGCTCTTGCTGCGCGCGCCCGTCATCTTCGCGAGCACCGTCTTCATGCCGGCATCGGCGGCATCGGCGGCAAGGCCCAGTTTCTTGGCGGCAAAACCGTCGCGTACCGTAGCCAGTTCCTTGGGGTCGGTCCCCGCAACCAGCGATGAATCACGGTTGCGCAGCGCAATTCCACAATACTTGACGATCGCCTCGACGGCCTTCGTATCGACCGTGGCGGTGTACTTCGCGATATCTGCAGCATGGTCACTCATCGTCGCTCCTCCTGATCCGGACCGGGAGACGCCAAGTTAGCACAGACGCGGCGCAGCGGGCGCCGCCAGGTCACCGGGCGCCTCACAGCCCATGCCGTGCGTGCCACTGCGACAACGATTCATCGGGGTACTCGTCGAAACGTCGATCGGTCGGGCGTATGTCCGCTTCGACCCAGTTCGCCCTGGACGCCAGCATCATGTGCACGCGCTCGGGCGGCAGGGGCAGCGGCGTGTCGACGGCCGAGGCATGCGGATGCACCAGATCGGGCCAGTTCGGGTCGAACAACCACAGCGCGCTGCCGCAGCGGCGGCAGAAATTGCGCTCGCCGCTGCTCAGGCTGCCGTCGTCGCGCCGCGCGCGATAGACCGACAGGTTCTCCTTCCCTTCGATCACCAGGGTGCGCCGGTCGGCGCCGAGGTTGATGGCATAGCCGCCGCCTCCTGCGGTCTTGCGGCAGATCGAGCAGTAGCAGCGCATGAACGGACAAGGCGAGGCCGCCTCGACCGTGAATCGCACTGCCTGGCAGTGGCACGAACCGTGCAGTTTCATGGGGGCGCTCCCGTCTGGCTGCGCAACAATGCCAGCGAAAGCGAGGCCACGCAACACGCCATCGCCAGCCACTGCAAGGTGCCGAGCGGCTCGCCGTGAACGATCGCCCCGGTCACCAGGGCCACCACCGGCACCATGACCGCGGACAGTCCGGCGACATTGGCCGGCAACATGCCGACGATGGCGAACCAGCACGCGTTGCCGATGGCCATCGGCCCCAGCGTGATCCATGCGATCACGATGATCGAGGGCCAGGAGGGCACGAACCAGCGGCCATCGCCGAGCACGAACGCCCCGATCCCGATCGGCACGCTGGTCAGCAGCAGTTGCCAACCGGTGAGTACCATCGCCGGCACGTTCACCGCGCCACGCTTGAGTACCAGCGTGCCGATCGCCCAACCCAGGCCGGCAAGCAGACCCAGCGACAGGCCGAGCGGCGCCTGGGCATAGACCCCGAAGTTCGGCAGCATCAGCAGTGCCACCGAAGCAGCACCCAGCACGATGGCGAGCAGCATGCGCAGGCTCAACCGCTCGCCGAGCAGGCCCCAGGAAATGAGCACCGACCACAGCGGCATGGTGAACCCGAGCACCGCCGCCTGGCCCGATGGAATGAGCACCGCCGAGTAGGTGCTGGCAATGTTCCACACCACGAGATAGGACAGCGACGCCAGGCCGATCGTGATCCAGTGCCGCCGCGCCACGACCAGGGACTGCCCGCGCAGGTGCGCGATGGCGAGCAGCAGGACGCCCGCAGCGAACACCGCCACGCCGCGAAACGTCCACACCGAGACTTCGCGCACCGCCAGCGGGAACAGCGCCCAGTTGGTACCCCAGACCAGCGTCACGATGGCCAGCAGGACCAGTGCGCGCACCCGCGCCGGGCTGGCCCGCGCACCCGCTCTGGCCGGCCTGGACAGGCTCGCCGGCAGGCCGGCAGCGCTTCGCTCAGTGTCCATTGACGATCGCCGTGGAGGCGGCGATCACGGCCACGCCCAGCATCATCAGCACGAATTGCCAGAACCATTCACCACGCTGGCGCGTATCCCGGTGCAGGCCCGGGATCAGGTCGGCCAGCGCAACGTAGATGAAACTCGCCGTGGCCAGCATGAGCACGAAGGGCAGCAGGTTCTGGCTGTGCGCCAGGGCGAAGTAGCCGATCACGCCGCCCAGTACCGCCGACAGGCCGCTCAGCAGGTTGAACAGCAACGCGCGCCTGCGCGTGTAACCCGCGTTGATGAGGATGATGAAGTCCCCGATCTCCTGGGGTATTTCGTGGGCCGCGATCGAAACCGTGGTGAGCAAGCCGAGCATCGGGTCGGCCAGGAAGGCGGCAGCAATCATCGCGCCATCGGCAAAATTGTGGATGGTGTCGCCCACCAGGATCAGCAGTCCGCCGCGCCTGGCCTCCTCGCGATCGTGCCCATGATGATGATCGTGCCCGTCGCCCTCGTGATGGTGGCTGTGCCGCAGAACGGAGAACTTCTCGAGCACGAAGAAACCGATCAGGCCGAGCAGCAGCGTCCACGACAGGGCCTGCGGATCGGCCTGCGACTCGAACGCCTCGGGAATCAGGTGCAGCGCGGCCATTGCCAGCAGCAGGCCCGCCGACACGCTGACCATCCGGTTCACCATGCCCGCCAGCAGGCCAAGCGACAGCCAGGCCGCAGCCAGCACGCTGGCGCTGCCACCCAGCACGGTCGCGGCGACGATCATCGCCAGGGTGGGTGACACGATCAGTGCGCCTGTTCCCAGTTGTCGCCGACGCCGCACGCGACTTCGAGTGGCACGGCCAGTCGCGCCACGCTGCTCATCAGCGCGGGCAGCTGCGCGCGCACTTCATCGAGTTCGGACCCGGGCACTTCGAGCACCAGTTCATCGTGCACCTGCATGATGAGCCGCGACTGCCGCCGTTCACGTTCGAGCCAGGCCTGCACCTTGATCATCGCCAGCTTGACCAGGTCGGCGGCCGTTCCCTGCATCGGCGCATTGATCGCGGCGCGCTCGGCCGCGGCTCGGCGCGGGCCGTTGGGGCTGTTGATCTCGGCCAGCCACAGGCGGCGGCCGAACACCGTTTCCACGTATCCCTGGCGGTGCGCGAGCTGGCGCGTCTCGTCCATGTAGCGCGCCACGTCGGGGTAGCGCGTGAAGTAGCGCTCGATGTAGTTCTTCGCGGCATCGCGTTCGATGCCCAGGTTGCTTGCGAGCCCATATGCGCTCATGCCGTAGATCAGGCCGAAATTGATCACCTTGGCATAGCGGCGCTGCTCGGCACTGACCTCGCCCGGATCGACGCCGAAGATCTCGGCTGCGGTGGCACGATGAATGTCCATGCCCTGCTCGAACGCGCGCAGCAGGCTCGCGTCGCGCGAGATGTGCGCCATGATCCGCAGTTCGATCTGCGAGTAATCGGCCGACACGATGTGCGCGCCCGGTGCGGCAATGAAGGCCTCCCGGATGCGCCGGCCTTCGCCGGTGCGCACCGGGATGTTCTGCAGGTTCGGATCGCTCGATGCGAGCCGTCCGGTGACCGCCACAGCCTGCGAATAGCTGGTGTGCACGCGGCCAGTACGGGCATCGACCATCTTCGGCAACTTGTCGGTGTAGGTACTCTTGAGCTTGGCCAGCCCTCGCCAGTCGAGCAGGATGCGCGGCAGCGGATAGTCTTCGGCCAGCTTCGCCAGCACGTCCTCGTCGGTCGATGGCGCGCCGCCGGCGGTCTTCCTCAGCACCGGCAGGCCGAGGCGCCCGAACAGGATCTCGCCGAGCTGGCGCGGCGAATTCAGGTTGAACGGCTGGCCGGCGGCATCGATCGCCCTGCGCTCCAGCTCGAGCATCCGGCGCCCGAGTTCATCGGACTGGCGCGCCAGCGCCTCGGCGTCGATCAGCACGCCGGTACGTTCCATGCACTGCAAGACGCGCGAGACCGGAATTTCGATGTCGCGATAGACGTGCCCGAGGCGCGCATCGGCCGCGATCTGCGGATACAGCGTGTGGTGCAGGTGCAGGGTCACGTCCGCATCCTCGGCGGCATAACGCGTGGCTGGCTCGATCGGCACCTGCTCGAAGCCGATCTGGCTCGCTCCCTTGCCCGCCACCTCCCGGTAGGTGATGGTGCGGCGGTTCAGGTGGCGCTCGGCCAGCGAGTCCATGTCGTGACTGCGGTGAGCCTCGAGAACGTAGCTCTCGAGCAGCGTGTCATGCCGTATGCCCGCCAGCCGGATACCGTGATTCTCCAGCACGTGCGTGTCGTACTTCAGGTTCTGCCCCACCTTGGCGTGCGAGGGGCTTTCGAGCCAGGCGCGCAGCCGGCCCAGCACGTGCTCGCGCGCAAGCTGTCGTGGGGCGCCAGCGTAGCGATGCGCCACCGGGATGTAACAGGCCTGGAACGGCTGCACCGACAGCGACAGGCCGACCAGTTCGGCCAGCATCGGATCGAGCGAAGTCGTCTCGGTGTCCAGTGCAACCAGTTCGGCCGCTTCGATGCGCGCGATCCAGTGCGTCAGCCGCTCGTCGTCGAGCACCGCTTCGTAGTCGATTGCGGGCGCCTCGGGTGCGCGGGCGCCCGCTGCATCCGCGTCGCCTGCCTGCGCCGGCGCGGCCGGCCCGGGCACGCTCTCATGCTGCGCGTCGATCTCGCGCAGCCAGGTACGGAAGCCACAGCGCTCGAACAGCGCCCTGAGCGCGCCGCGGTCTTCACCGGCGAAGTCCAGCGAGCGTTCGATCGACTCGACCTGCGGCGCCAGTTCACAGTCGGTCTTGACGGTGACCAGCCGGCGCGCCGTGGGCAGCCAGTCGAGCGCCTTGCGCAGGTTCTGCCCGACCACGCCGCCGATCGCCTCCGCGTGCTCGATCACGCCATCCAGCGAGCCGTACTGGCGCAGCCACTTGACCGCCGTCTTGGGGCCGACCTTGTCCACCCCCGGCACGTTGTCGACCGCATCGCCGACCAGCGTCAGCCAGTCCACGATGCGCTCGGGCGGCACGCCGAACTTGGCCTCGACACCCGCGCGATCGAGTCGCTCCACCGGTCCGCCTTCGCGCCCGATCATGGTGTTGATCAGCACCACGTCCTGGTCGACCAGTTGCGCGAGATCCTTGTCGCCGGTGGACACCACCGTGTTCATGCCCTGGCGCGACGCTTCGACGGCCAGGGTGCCGATCACGTCATCGGCCTCGATTCCCTCGATCATCACCAGCGGCCAGCCGAGGGCGCGCACGAGTTCGTGAATGACCGGGATCTGGCGCACCAGGTCCTCCGGCATCTCCTTGCGGTTGGCCTTGTACTCGGCATACCAGTCGTCGCGGAAGGTCTTGCCGGGCGCATCGAAGACGACCGCCCCGTGCGTGGCGCCGGCGTTCAATTTGCCGTCGGCACGCAGACGCCGTAGCATCGCCACCATGCCGAAGATGGCGCCAGTGGGCTCTCCAGTCTTGCTGCGCAGGTCCGGCAGCGCGTGAAACGCGCGATACAGGAAACTCGAACCGTCAACCAGCAGAAGCGTTTTTTTTCCCGACATGTCAAGCAGCAAGCAGGTGCCGCAATTGCGCGCGATCGCGAGCCAGGAGCGCGCAACTTCGCTGAAGGCGCGCGAGTCGTGGCATATCCTGGGGATTATCTCAGAGTTCGTCGAAGCGACCGAACGGCTTGCCGAGATCCGGCCGGCAGTGTCGATCTTCGGTAGCGCGCGCATTCGTCCGGGACATCGCTGGTACGAACTCACCGTCGAACTGGCGCGCCGCCTCTCCGATGCGGGCTTTGCGATCATTTCGGGCGGCGGCCCGGGCATCATGGAAGCGGCCAACCGCGGCGGCTTCGCCGGCAAGTCGGTCTCGGTCGGGCTGAACATCCAGTTGCCGATGGAGCAGCATGGCAACGGCTACCAGGACATCTCGCTCACCTTCCGGCACTTCTTCGCACGCAAGGTCGCCTTCGCCAAGTACGCCACCGCCTTCGTCGCCGTGCCAGGTGGTTTCGGCACGCTCGACGAGTTGTGCGAAATGCTCACCATGGTGCAAACGCGCATGGGGCGGCGCATTCCGATCATCCTGGTCGACGGTCCGTTCTGGCGCGGCCTGCTCGACTGGCTGCGCGAACAACTGCTCGGCAACGGCCTCATCTCGGAGGGCGATCTCGAACTGATCCAGGTCATCGACGACCCGGCCCAGGTGGTCGAGGCGATCTTCGACCATTACCAGACGCGCGGCTTCGTGCCCACGCCCGACGAACGTGAACGCATGCTGTACCTGTAAGTCCGGCCACGCACGTTTCCATGGCAGTCTTCACGCCCGTCACGCGCGACGAACTCGTGCACTGGCTCGAACGCTATGCGCTGGGCGAGCTGAGCCATTTCGAAGGTATCGCCGCGGGAATCGAAAACAGCAACTTCTTCGTCACCACCAGCAGCGGGCGCTTCGTACTGACCCTGTTCGAGCGACTGGCCTTCGACGAACTGCCCTTCTACCTCTCACTGATGCACCACCTGGCCGCGCACGGACTGCCCTGCCCCGATCCGGTTGCCGATCGCCACGGCGAGGTGCTGGGACGCCTGGCGGGCAAGCCGGCGGCACTGGTCACGCGAGTGCCCGGGCGGGCGGTGGCCGCACCCGGCCCGGCACACTGCGCGCAGGTCGGCACCGTCCTGGCACGCATGCAACTGGCCGCCCGGGACTACGGCGAGAGTGCGCCGAACCCGCGCGGGCTGGCCTGGTGTCGGCGCACGGCCCCTTCCATGCTCGGCTTTCTCGGCGTCGAGCAGGCTGACTTGCTGCGCGACGAGCTGGCCCGACAGCAGGCCTTCGCGGCCTCGTCGCTGCATGCTTCGTTGCCATCCAGCGTCGTGCACGCGGACCTGTTTCGCGACAACGTGCTGTTCGATACGCTTCCCGATGGCTCGCCCGGCCTGGGTGGCGTGATCGACTTCTACTTTGCCGGCGTGGACACCTGGCTGTTCGACCTGGCAGTTGCCGCCAACGACTGGTGCATCGATGACCGCAGCGGAGAGTTCGACGCGCTGCGCCTGGCTGCCCTGCTCGATGCCTATCGCAAGGTGCGCGCCCCGCACGAGGCCGAAATTGCCGCCTGGCCGATGATGCTGCGTGCCGGGGCACTGCGTTTCTGGCTGTCGCGCCTGTTCGACCTGCATCTGCCGCGTCCGGCCGAACTGGTCATCCCCAAGGATCCGGCGCACTTCGAGCGCATCCTGCGGGCACGACGTGCTGGCGCCCCGGGACTCGCCTGATGGCCTCCGAACCGGTCGCCATGCGCATCGCCACCTTGCCGGCCGCCACCGGTTGGCGCTGGGTGGCCGACGGATTTCGCCTGCTGCGGCGTCAGCCGATTGCGCTGCTGGCCATCAGCTTCATGAACCTGCTGCTGCTGTCGGCTTCGGTCCTGATTCCGCTGCTCGGATCGATTGCCCCGCTGGTGCTGGCACCGGTGCTGATGGTCGGACTGATGCACGCCGTGCGCAGCGCCGACCGCGGCAGCACGCCGATTCCGTCGATGCTGCTGGCCGGGTTTCGCGAAGACGAAGGGCGCCGCTGGCGACCGCTGCTGCTGCTGGGCGCAGCCAACACGGCGGCGACCCTGGTCGCGCTCGCCCTGGCGGCGGTGGCCGACGGTGGGACCCTGATGCGACTCGCCACCGGCCAGATCGACGGCGACGATCCGGCGGCCACCGAAGGCTCGCTGCTGATCGCAGCGATCGTGTTCGTGCTCGCCTACACGCCGGTGCAGATGGCAACCTGGTATGCGCCGCTTTTCGTCGCCTGGCATCGCGCGCCCGTCCTGCAGGCGCTCTTCTACAGCCTGGTGGGCGTCTGGCGCAACCGGCGCGCCTTCCTCGTCTATGCGATCGGCTGGTTCGCCATCGCGCTGCTGGGTTCGCTGCTGGTGCGCCTGCTGCAGATGGCGCTCGGCTCGAATCCGTTCGTGCTCTCGATGCTGCTCTCGCCGCTGTCGCTGCTGCTGATCACCGCCGTCTATTGCTCGTTCTGGTCGACCTATCGCGATGCGGTCGCCGCCACCGGCTAGGGCCTGTTCACACTACGATCGTCCCCGCGCCGGGGCCTGTCGGGCCGCCAA
>CAZXLV010000007.1:0-26914 GCA_964641405.1 uncultured Limnobacter sp.
ACCTGTGACCCCTGCCGTGTGAAGGCAGTGCTCTACCGCTGAGCTAGCCGCCCCGTGGGGAGGAGGGAGGCAAGATTGTAAGCGAACCCGCCTGCCCGATCAAACGCGATCCTGGCGCAACGCGATTCTGGCGCGACCAGACGATGCACTGGTTGTTTGCGGGCATCGCTCGGTCCTCCACCAGCATGAAGCCGGCTTGCCTGGCCAGGGCGTCGACTGCTTCGAAGTCGCGGATGCCGCGCAGCGGATCTTCCTTGCGAAGGGAGTGATCGAAGTGTTCGTTGCTCGGGCTGGTGAACTGTCGCTGATACTTGAAGGGGCCATAGATCACCAGCACGGCATCGGGTGCGCTGATGGCGGGCAACGCCGCAAAGAAGCGCTCGACCGCAGGCCAGCTCATGATGTGCAGGGTGTTGGCGCTGAACACGGCATCGTGATTGCCGGCGGGCAGCAACTGGTTGATGTCGATCGCCAGCGGAGCAGGGGTGTTCGGCAGCGCCGCCTCGCTCAGCCATGCCTGGATACCCGGCAGCCTGGCTGGCAGGTCCGATGCCTGCCAGCGCAGGTGCGGCAGTGCCGCAGCGAAGTGCACGGCGTGCTGGCCGGTGCCGCTGCCGATCTCGAGTACGTGCTGCCGGTCGGCAAAATGTTCGCGCAGCACCGCGAGGATCGGCTCGCGGTTGCGTTCGCAGGCAGGAGAGAAGGGCTTGTCCATTCGCGGGACGATAACCCCTTTCGGTAGAATCGATCGCTTCCCCAGGCTCTTCCGGATCCAGGCGACATGGTTCGCACGCGCTTCGCTCCCAGCCCGACCGGCTTTCTGCACATCGGCGGCGCCCGCACGGCGCTGTTCGCCTGGGCGTATGCGCGTCATCACCAGGGCACCTTCATCCTGCGCATCGAGGACACCGATGTGGAGCGTTCGACGCCCGAGGCGGTGCAGGCAATTCTCGATGGCATGCGCTGGCTCGGCCTGGATGCCGACGAGGGGCCGTTCTACCAGATGCAGCGCATGCCGCGTTATCGCGAGATGATTGCCCGCATGCTCGCCGACGGCACCGCCTACCATTGCTGGTGCTCCAGGGAGGAACTCGACGCGATGCGCGCCGCGCAGGAGGCGAGGGGGCTCAAGCCGCGCTACGACGGGCGCTGGCGGCCGGAGCCGGGGCGCACCTTGCCGCCACCGCCGGCGGGCGTGGATCCGGTGGTGCGCTTTCGCAATCCGGTCGATGGCGCCACCGCCTGGAACGACATCGTGAAGGGGCCGATCGCCTTCGACAATGCCGAACTGGACGATCTCATCATCGCGCGCGCCGATGGCACGCCGACCTACAACTTCTGCGTCGTGGTCGACGATTGGGACATGCGCATCACGCATGTGCTGCGCGGTGATGACCACGTGAACAACACGCCGCGACAGATCAATATCCTGCGTGCGCTGGGCGCGCCGGTGCCGGAGTACGGTCACCTGCCGATGATCCACGGGCCCGATGGCCACAAGCTGTCGAAGCGCCACGGTGCGGTGTCGGTGATGCAGTATGACGACGACGGCTACCTGCCCGAGGCCGTGATCAACTATCTCGCGCGCCTGGGCTGGAGCCACGGCAACGAGGAAATCTTCTCGCGCGCGCAGCTGGTGGCCTGGTTCGATGGTACGCACATCAGCCGCGCGCCTTCACGCTTCGATTTCGACAAGTTGCGCTGGCTCAACCAGCACTACCTGAAGGCCTTTGACGACGCCGAACTGGCGACGCGCGTGCTGCCGCGCCTGCGCGAGGCGGGCGTGGTGCCGGGGCCCGGTGCCGCCGACCTCGCTCTGGTTTGCGGCTTGCTGAAGGAGCGCGCCCAGACCTTGAATGAACTGGCCGTGCTGGCGCGCATGTTCTACGTGGCGCCGCAGATCGACGAGGCCGATCGACTCGAGTACCTGGCTGGCGCGCCACCGGCCCTGGCACCCGCGCTGGCGTTGTTTGCCGAGCGTCTGTGCGGGGCCGACTGGTCGAAGGAGGCGATTGCCGCGGCGTTGAAGGCGACGCTGGCCGAGCATGGCCTGAAGATGCCGCAACTGGCCGTCCCGGTGCGACTGAAGGTGTTCGGCACCAGGCAGACCCCGGCGCTGGATGCAGTGCTGGCGGCGATGCCGCGCGAGACGGTGCTGGCGCGCCTGCGGGCCTGAACCGTAGCCGCCTGGATCCGGGCGCCGGGTCCGATAGAATCGTCCGGTCGGGCAATTGCCAGGCACGCACAGGGGCATTCCATGTCAGGCAGTACCATCGGCCATCTGTTTCGCGTGACCACGTTCGGTGAGTCGCACGGTCCGGCGATCGGATGCGTGGTCGACGGTTGCCCGCCGGGGCTGGAGTTGGCCGAGGCCGACATCCAGCACGATCTCGACCGGCGCCGTCCCGGTACCTCGCGCCATGTCACGCAGCGTCGCGAACCCGACACGGTGGAGATCCTGTCGGGCCTGTACGAAGGTCGCACCACCGGCACGCCGATTGCGTTGCTGATCCGCAACCAGGATGCGCGCAGCAGGGATTACTCGGACATCGCCAATACCTTTCGCCCGGGCCATGCCGACTATACCTACTGGCACAAGTACGGCATCCGCGACCCGCGCGGCGGCGGGCGCTCCTCGGCAAGGTTGACAGCACCGGCGGTGGCCGCCGGCGCGATCGCGAAGAAGTGGCTGGGCGAGCGCTACGGAACGCTGATCCGGGCCTGCATGGTGCAACTGGGCGAGGTCGTCATCCCCTTCAGCGACTGGGCGCAGGTGGCGCAGAACCCTTTTTTCGCGCCGGACGCGGGCGTCGTGGCGCGACTCGAGGAGTACTTGGATGCCCTGCGCAAGGCGGGCGACTCATGCGGTGCACGCGTGCGCGTGGTGGCCGAGAAGGTGCCGGTAGGCCTGGGCGAACCCCTCTACGACAAGCTCGATGCCGCGATCGCCTATGCGATGATGGGCATCAATGCCGTCAAGGGCGTGGAGATCGGTTCGGGCTTTGCCTGTGTCACGCAAAGGGGCAGCGAGCACGGCGATGAACTGACGCCCGCCGGGTTCGCGACCAACCACGCCGGCGGCGTGCTGGGCGGCATTTCCAGCGGGCAGCCGATCGTGGTGGAAATCGCCGTCAAGCCCACTTCGAGCATTCGCCTGCCGCGCCGGTCGATCGATCTGGCGGGCGCGCCGACCGTCGTCGAGACGCATGGTCGTCACGACCCCTGCGTGGGGATCCGCGCCGTACCGATTGCCGAAGCCATGCTGGCGCTGGTGCTGATCGACCACGCCCTGCGCGATCGCGCGCAAAACGCCGGGGTGTCGGTGGCAACACCTCGCATTGCCGGACCGGCGCCGCATGATCGGGCTTGAGCGGCTGCCGACACGACGGGGAAGGAAAGCGGAGCGATGCAGATGATTCGATGGGCCGCCGGCGCGCTGCTCGCCGTGTCCTTGCTGGCTGCCGGTTGCCAGTCGGTGCAGACGACCGGCACCGGTGCGATCGGGGTCGATCGCACCCAGCGCATGTCCACCATGATCTCGGAGGCGGATCTGGAGCGCCAGGCAGCGCTGGCGTACCGCGAGGAATTGGGCAAGGTACGCCAGAAGGGCGCGCTCAATACCGATGCGGCGATGACCAGCCGGGTGCGTGCCATCTCCAATCGGCTGATCCGGGTGAGCACGGCTTTCCGGCCAGATGCGGCCAACTGGAAGTGGGAGGTCAATCTCATCCAGTCCGGGCAGGTCAATGCCTGGTGCATGCCGGGCGGAAAGATCGCCGTCTATTCGGGCTTGATCACCAAACTCGGCCTCAGCGATGACGAACTGGCGGCCGTGCTGGGCCACGAGATTGCGCACGCACTGCGCGAGCATGCGCGCGAGCGGGCCTCCGAGCAGATGGCGGCCCAGACGGCGATCAGCGTCGGGGCGATCCTGCTGGGTGGCGGCCAGACCTCGATGGACCTGGGCGGTGTCTTCTACGACACGTTTTTCGGCCTGCCCAACAGCCGGCTACACGAAACCGAAGCCGATCGCATCGGGGTCGAGCTGGCTGCCCGTGCCGGCTACGACCCACGCGCAGCGATCACCCTCTGGCAGAAGATGGCCCGCGACAGCAATGGAGGCGGTCCCGAGTTCCTCAGCACCCATCCCTCGGCCGAGACGCGCACGCGCGACCTGGCCGTCTACGCGGCGCGCGTGATGCCGCTCTACGAGCAGGCGCGACGCCAGTAGGGCGAGCGGGGTGCATGGCATAATTCCGGCATGTCGAACGCACCCCGCACCCTCTACGACAAGCTCTGGGATGCCCACGTCGTCCACCTGGAAGACGACGGTACGGCGCTCATCTACATCGATCGCCACCTCCTGCACGAGGTGACCAGTCCGCAAGCCTTCGAGGGGCTGAAACTGGCCCACCGCAAGCCCTGGCGCGTGGCGGCCAACCTGGCGGTAGTCGATCACAACGTGCCGACCACCGATCGTTCGCAGGGCATCGAGGATCCGATTTCCCGCCTGCAGGTGGAAACGCTCGACGCCAATGCGCGCGATTACGGCATCACTTATTTCGATCTCGACGATCACCGCCAGGGCATCGTCCACATCATCGGGCCGGAGCAGGGTGCCACGCTGCCGGGCATGACGGTGGTCTGCGGCGATTCCCACACCAGCACGCACGGGGCGTTCGGTTGCCTGGCCTTCGGGATCGGCACCTCCGAAGTCGAGCATGTCCTGGCCACCCAGACGCTGGTGGCCAGGAAGATGAAGAACATGCTGGTGAAGGTCGACGGCACGCTGCCGAACGGGGTCACCGCCAAGGATCTCATCCTCGCGGTGATCGGGCGCATCGGCACCGCCGGCGGCACTGGCCACGCGATCGAATTCGGCGGCTCCGCCATTCGGGCCTTGTCGATGGAAGGCCGCATGACGATCTGCAACATGGCGATCGAGGCTGGTGCGCGTTCGGGCATGGTCGCGGTCGACGACACCACGCTCACGTACCTGCGCGGGCGCCCAATGGCGCCGGCCGGCCCAGCCTGGTACAGGGCGGCCGAGGGCTGGCGCACCCTGCAATCCGACCCGGGTGCGCACTTCGATCGGGTGATCGAGATCGACGCGGCGCAACTCGCACCTCACGTCACCTGGGGCACTTCGCCCGAGATGGTCGTGCCGGTGGCCGAGCGGGTGCCCGATCCCGGGCAGGAAAAGGATCCGGTGCGCCGCGAGGGCATGGAGCGCGCGCTGCAGTACATGGGCCTGAAGCCGAATACCCCGATCGTCGACATTCCCATCGACAAGGTGTTCATCGGCTCGTGCACCAATGCACGCATCGAAGACCTGCGGGCGGCCGCTGCCGTGGTGCGGGGCAAGCACAAGGCAGCCGGCGTGCGGCTGGCGATGGTCGTGCCGGGCTCCGGGCTGGTCAAGAGCCAGGCCGAGAAGGAAGGGCTCGATCGCATCTTCCTCGACGCCGGTTTCGAGTGGCGCGAGCCGGGTTGCTCGATGTGCCTGGCGATGAACGCCGACCGACTCGAGCCGGGCGAACGCTGCGCATCGACCTCCAACCGCAACTTCGAGGGGCGCCAGGGTGCGGGTGGGCGCAGCCATCTGGTCAGTCCGGCAATGGCTGCCGCCGCAGCCATTGCCGGGCATTTCGTCGACGTGCGGCACATTTAGATGGGAGTGGGTCCGATGAAGAGACTCGTGTCGGGACTGGTGGCCATCGTGTTCGGCATCTCGCTGGTGGCCTGCAACACGGTGGCCGGGGCCGGGAAGGATATCGAGAAGGCCGGCGAAAAGATCCAGGGTGCGGCGAAGAAATAAGGCAGACATGAGAAGCCTCACCATTCACCGCGGCCTGGTCGTGCCGCTCGATCGAGCGAACGTCGACACCGACGCAATCATCCCGAAGCAGTTCCTCAAGTCGATCAGGCGCAGCGGCTTCGGGCCGAACCTGTTCGACGCATGGCGCTACCTCGATCACGGCGAGCCGGGCATGGACAACAGCCGCCGGCCGCCGAACCCGGATTTCGTGCTGAACCAGCCGCGTTACCAGGGGGCATCGATCCTGCTGGCACGCGAGAATTTCGGTTGTGGGTCCTCGCGCGAGCACGCACCGTGGGCGCTGGAAGACTTCGGCTTTCGCGTCATCGTCGCGCCTTCGTTCGCCGACATCTTCCACAACAACTGCTTCAAGAACGGCCTGTTGCCGGTGCGCTTGCCGGAAGCCGACGTCGACTGGTTGTTCGACCAGGCCAATGCCCTGGTCGGGTTCGAACTGGAACTGGACCTGCCCGAGCAGCAATTGCGCACCGTCGATGGATCACGCAGCTTCGGCTTCGAGATCGACCCGTTTCGCAAGCATTGCCTGCTGGGCGGACTCGACGAGATCGGGCTCACGCTGGCGCATGCCGATCGCATCCGCGAATTCGAGAGCAAACGGCTGCTCGACCAGCCGTGGCTCACCACTACGCTGGCCGATTGAACGGGCTCTGACCAGGCTGGATGACGCATCGATCGCGGCCCGGCTTGGATCCCAAGCCGGGCCGTTTCGTTTGAACCCTGACCGAGGATGGACCATGAGAATCGCAGTGCTGGCCGGTGACGGCATCGGCCCGGAGATCACCGGGCAGGCGGTGCGCGTGCTGCAGGCGATTTCGAGCGACGGGCCGCGCATCGAACTGGAGTACGCCCCGGTGGGCGGGGCCGGCTACGATGCCGCGGGCGATCCCTTGCCGGAGGCTACGCTGAAGCTGGCAAGCCAGGCCGATGCCATCCTGTTCGGCTCGGTGGGCGGTCCCAAGTACGACACACTGCCGCGCGCCAAGCGTCCCGAGCAGGGCCTGTTGCGGCTGCGCAAGCATTTCGACCTGTTCGCAAACCTGCGCCCGGCGATCGTCTACCCTGAGCTGGCGCACGCCTCGACGCTCAAGCCGGAGGTGGTCGCGGGGCTCGACCTGCTGATCCTGCGCGAGCTCACCAGCGACATCTATTTCGGCCAGCCGCGCGGCGTGCGTACCAACGAGCAGGGCGAGCGCGAGGGCTTCGACACCATGCGCTACACCGAAAGCGAGATCCGCCGCATCGCCACGGTGGCCTTCGAAACCGCGCGCAAGCGCCAACGGCGGGTGTGCTCGGTCGACAAGGCGAACGTGCTGGAAACCACCCAGTTCTGGCGCGAGGTGGTCAGTGAGGCGCATGGCCAGTATCGCGACATCGAACTGACCCACATGTATGTGGACAATGCCGCCATGCAGCTGGTGCGCAACCCCAGGCAGTTCGATGTCATGGTCACCGGCAACATGTTCGGCGATATCCTCTCGGACGAGGCTTCGATGCTCACCGGCTCGATCGGCATGCTGCCATCGGCGTCGCTCAATGCGCGCGGCTTCGGATTGTACGAGCCGATTCATGGCTCCGCGCCTGACATTGCTGGCAAGGACGTGGCCAATCCGCTGGCCACGATCCTGTCGGCGGCAATGCTGATGCGCCATTCGCTGCAGCAGGAAGCCGCCGCGCGGCGCATCGAGGGCGCGGTGCGCAAGGTGCTCGCGCAGGGCTATCGCACGGCGGACATCGCCGAACCGGGCAAGCGCACGGTCGGCACCAAGGACATGGGCGACGCGGTGCTTGCGGCGCTGTAGCAGGACAAGGAGTCAGGCATCATGTTGAAAGTGGCAATGGTCGGTTGGCGCGGCATGGTCGGGTCTGTGCTCATGCAGCGCATGCGCGAGGAGAACGACTTCGCGCAGGTTGAAACCCTGTTCTTCAGCACTTCCGATGCGGGAGGCGTGGCGCCCGAGGTTGCCAACCTCGGTGATCGCAAGTTGCGCGATGCGGCCGACCTCGCGTCGCTGAAGAAGATGGATGTCGTGCTCACCTGCCAGGGTGGTGACTGGACCAAGGAGATGTTTGCGCGCCTGCGCGGCGCGGGCTGGAACGGCTACTGGATCGATGCGGCCTCGGCGCTGCGCATGCAGGAGGACGCGATCATCGTCCTCGATCCGCTCAACCTGAACGTGATCCGCGATGCCCTTGCACGCGGCGTGCGCAACTATATCGGTGGCAACTGCACGGTCAGCCTGATGATGATGAGCCTGAACGGCCTGTTTCGCGAGGGGCTGATCGAATGGATCAGCGCCACGACCTACCAGGCGGCGTCGGGCGCGGGGGCTCAGAACATGCGTGAGCTGCTGTCCCAGATGGGCGCCGCTCATGCCTCGGTCGCCCCGTTGCTGGACGATCCGCGCTCGGCGATCCTGGATATCGATGCGAAGTTGTCGGCGGCGATGCGCTCGGCTGAATTTCCGACCAGGCATTTCGGGGCGCCGCTGGCCGGGAGCCTGATCCCCTGGATCGACAAGGATCTTGGCGATGGCTCCTCGCGCGAGGAGTGGAAGGGCGATGCGGAATGCAACAAGATCCTCGGCCTGCCGGGTGCCGGAGCTGGCCACATCCCGGTCGAGAGCTTGTGCGTGCGCATTGGCGCCATGCGTTGCCACAGCCAGGCGATGACGATCAAGCTCAAGCGCGATGTGCCGCTGGACGAGGTCGAGGCAATCGTGGCGTCCGGAAACGCGTGGGTCAAGTTGGTGCCGAATACGCGTGAGGCGAGCATCCGGGAGCTTTCGCCGGTTGCGGTCAACGGCAGCCTGTCGATTCCGATCGGGCGCTTGCGCAGCCTGACACTGGGTCCGGGCTACCTGAGCGCATTCACGGTCGGGGATCAACTACTATGGGGAGCGGCCGAGCCGTTGCGACGCATGCTGCGCCTGCTTGCAGCCTGATCGTCTCACCGAGCCCGGGTTAGCCGGTGCCAGGGCGTCGAAAGCTGCCGCCTGATACCCATCAACTGGCCGTTCGTCACGTCATTGCCACATCTGGAACCTGCGCCAATCCTAGAGCTTGCGCGGGTAAGTCGCTGATGTTAGCCTGAAAAAATCGCTTGCTGCGTCTGGGGAAAAGCGTGAAATTTGCGGAAAAACAACCACTTGGGCAGCGTCGAACAGGCTCGCCAACGATCATCGCGTTGGCAGTCGCCGCAGCCCTGACCGGCACCGCGCCGGACATCGCCGACGCCGCCGGACTGGGCCGCCTCACGGTGCAATCAGCATTGGGGCAACCGTTGCGCGCCGAGGTCGAGGTGACCTCCCTGAGTCGCGACGAATCCGCCTCCCTGATGGCCCGCCTGGCGGCACCGGAGGCTTTTCGGGCGGCTGGCCTCGAGTTCAACCCCGCGCTCACCGGCCTGCGCTTCGTGGTCGATCGCAGCAACAATGGCGCGCCCGTGGTTCGCATCACCTCGTCACAGCCGATCAACGAGCCTTTCGTCGATCTCATGGTCGAGTTGAACTGGGCCTCCGGCAAGTTCGTACGCGAGTACACCTTCCTGCTCGATCCGCCTGAACTGCGCATGGGCCGGGAAAGCGTCGCCGGAGGGCCGTCGCAGATCGTTCCGGCCACGACTGCCGGGTCCGGCATCGCCGCCACTGCGCCCGCCGCATCGGGCATGGCGCCTGCTTCGCGTGCCCAGGCGACCCCGCCGCCCGCAACCCCGGCGTCCGCCGTTTCAGGTACGGTGCGGACGCCGACCGCAGCGGCCACGAACGCCATGAGCACCACGCCGACAGCGGCGAGCACTCCCACGGCAGCGAGTTCGCCGCCGGCCGCAGGCACGGAAGTGACGGTTCGCAACGGTGACACGCTGGCAGCGATTGCCGCGCGCGTGAAGGGCCCGGAAGTGTCGGTCGAGCAGGCGATCATCGCCCTGTACCGGGCCAATCCCCAGGCTTTCTTCGGCAGTGTGCACCAGATGCTGGCCGGGGCGAAACTCACCGTGCCCGATCACAGCGCGATGCTGGCCGTCGACGCTGGCGAGGCGCGCAAGGAGATTCGCGCGCAGGTCGCCGTCTTCAACGCCTACCGTGAGCGCCTCGCGGCCACTGCGCGCCGGGTCGAGCCGGCACGGGCCGGGCAGAGCGCCACCGGTTCGGTCACCGCTGCACCGCCGGAGAGCACGGCCGGTGCAGGTGCCGGCGATCAACTCAAGTTGTCGCGTCCGGAAGGCGGTGCAGCCACTGCGCAAGGCAGCGCGACCGGCCGCAGCGGCACCGCTACGGCGGTGGAGACACAGGTGGCACGCGATTCCGTGCTGCGCGAGCAGCAGGATCGTATCGATGCGCTCGAGAAGAATGTCGCCGACCTGCAACAGTTGGTCGAGCTGAAGAACCGTCAACTGGCCGAGATGCAGCAACAGGCCGAAGCCGCCCGGGCCGCTGGCACCACGGCCTCGGGCACGGTGGCCGGCGTCGGGGCTGTACCCGCGACGACCGCTGCGAGCGCCATGCCGGCTGCCAGCTCCGAGGGTGTCCCCAGCCCTGCGGCAACGCCGAGTAGCGCGGGCGCAACGCCGGCTGCCGGCAGCAGCGAGCCATCGCCTGGCTCCGAGGCAGCGCCGGCGACTGCCACCTCCGACGCCGGCGAGGCTTCACCGCCCGCGGCGGCGCCGACCCCGCCGCCCGTATCCGCTCCCGCGCCGGTGGCCGAGCCCGGGTTCTTCGATCAACTGAACGAGAATCCGCTGGTGCTCCCGGGTGCTGCGGCGATCATTCTCGGCCTGGGCGCCTTCGGTCTCTACCTGGCGCGCCGACGCAAGAAGGACGACAAGTTCGAAGACAGCCTGATCGCCGCCGACGCCTTCACGGCCAATTCGCTGTTCGGCTCCACCGGCGGCCAGTCCGTCGACACCAACAACAGCCTGTTCGCTTCGAACGTGCGCGACAGCGGCGTCGACGTGCATTCGACCGAAGTCGATCCGATCGCCGAGGCCGAGGTCTATATCGCGTATGGTCGCGAGGCGCAGGCCGAGGAGATCCTCAAGGAGGCGCTCAAGAAGCAACCCGAGCGCCAGGCCATCCGCCTGAAATTGCTCGAGATCCATGCCGGGCGCAAGGATCCGGTTGCGTTCGCTGCATTGGCCCAGGCCATGTACGACATGACCGGTGGACAGAACGAGGAATGGCCGAAGGTGGTCACGCTCGGATTGTCGATCGATCCGGCCAATCCGCTTTACACCGGCCAGGGCGACGGTGGCGAAGCTTCGGCGACGCCGGTCGAGGGCGGCCACTCCACGGGCGGCGCGCTCGGCCTGACGGCCGCGGCCGGCGCGGCCGCCGCCGTGCTCGGCGATGGCGAGCCGGAGGGCGAGCAGGCGGCACCGCGCGCGGCGGCCGGCGCCACCTTCGCAGAAACAGTTCCGATGGACGGCGGAGGGTCAAGTGCCGACGCGGCCGAAGTGCCGGCACTGGACTTCAATCTCGACCTGGATACGACGATCCATCGCGCTGTCGATCGACGCGACAATGGATCGGCCGATAACCAGGCCGCCGTGCCGCTGGACTCCGACCTCTCGCGCGCGATCGATGGCCGCTTCGAACTGCCCTCGCTCGAGGTCCAGACGCATGCCCCTGCCGCGTCCGAGGTGCCGGCCGATCCGCCAGCGGGTGAGTCGGCAGCCGGCGCATCAGGCGAGTTTGCCGACCTGGGCGATTTCAAGATCGACCTGCCGTCGCTCGAAGGGCTCGACACGCTGACCCTGCCGACGCTGGAAGAACGCCAGGCACCGGATGAGCCCGCGGCGATCGACTTCGGCGACGTCGACTTCGACAGTCCGCACGCGAACGACGGCGTCAGTGGCCACGAGTATTCCGGCGGGGATCTCGGGCTGGCGACAGCCACTGCCGGGGTTGCGTCGGCGGTTGATTCCTCACGCTGGCAGGAAATGGCCACCAAGCTCGACCTGGCCTCCGCCTACGAGGAGATCGGCGACAAGGAAGGCGCCCGCGAACTGCTCGAGGAGGTGCTGCGCGATGGCGACCTGACCCAGCAGCAGAAGGCGCGTGGCATGCTGGCCAAGATCGGCTAGACATCATGGTCGCCCGCGCTTTGGCGGGCGACCATGATGTCTAGCGCTGTCGGGCTGAGTGCTCTTCGGGGAAGCCTTGGCTTCCCCTTCTTGTTGATGCGCTTGCCATGCCCCGATATGCGCTGACCCTGGCCTACGACGGCAGCCACTTTTGCGGCTGGCAGACCCAGCCGGGCGGCGCTGCCGCCCAGGACGTGCTCGAACGGGCGTTGGCGGTGATTGCGGGTCATCCGGTCGCTACTGTGTGCGCCGGGCGCACCGACGCCGGGGTACATGCCCTGCGCCAGGTGGTGCATTTCGACTCGTCCGCGAGGCGCCCGCTGGCGGCCTGGGTGCGCGGCGTCAACGCACACCTGCCTGTGGCAATGGCAGTGCGCAGTGCCACCCCGGTGCCCGATGGCTTTCATGCCCGCTTTGCTGCCGCCCGGCGCCGCTATCGCTACCTGCTGCATCGCTCGCCGGTACGCCATCCGCTGCTCGCGCAGCGCGCCGGCTGGACCTGGCGTGACCCCGATGTGATGCTCATGCGCGAGGCGGCCGCGTTGCTGGTGGGCGAACACGATTTCTCGGCGTTTCGCTCGGCGCAGTGCCAGGCGGCCTCGCCGGTGCGCAACCTCGAGACGCTGTCGCTGGCGGAGCAGGGTGCGTTCGTGCTGTTCACCTTCACCGCCAACGCCTTCCTTCATCACATGATCCGCAACCTGGTGGGTGCCCTGCTGGCAGTCGGCGAGCAGCGCCGTCCGCCGGACTGGATTGCCGAAGTGCTGGCCGGCCGCGATCGCCGGCGATCGGCCGCGACGTTTGCGCCCGACGGCCTGTATCTCGAAGGCGCGCAGTATGACCCGCAACTGGGCCTGCCGTCGTGGGGCGAGCAAGCCCTCGAGTGCTTCGGCTGATGAGACTGGTCGAGCGCTTGCGCTTGCGCTTTGCGGACCCCGCCGAGGAGGCGCGGTTTCGCACCTTCTACTGCCTGCGCTTTCGCCACCACACGCGCATCGCGCTGGTGGCCGGCGCGCTGCTGATCACGCTGTTTGCAGCTTCGGACTGGCTGCTCGACCGCGAGGGTGCCCGGATGACGGTGGTTCTGCGTCTGGTGGTCATCGTGCCGCTGATGCTTGCATCGGCGTGGGCGGTCATGTTGCCGCGCGTCGAACGCCTCTATGAGTCGGTGGCGACCCTGGTGGCCTGCCTGGTCGCGGTGTTGCTCGCGATCATCTACTGGTGGCTCGGTTCGGGCGCCACACGCGCGGGCCTGGGCCTGGTACTGCTGATGCTCTCGACCATCTTCATCATCCGCTTGCGCCTGCGCCACTTCACCATCTTCATGTTGACCGCCTGGCTGGCCTTCCTCGCGCTCATTGTGGCGGCACGGCGCGCCGATCCGGCGCTGGCGCTGGCCAATGCGCTCGCGGTCAGTGCAGCGATGGTTCTCGGGCTGTACGGCGCCTGGACGCGCGAGAGCGAGAACCGCCGCGAATTTCGCCTGCTCAGCGAAGTGACCACTGCCAAGTCCCGCATCGAGGAGTTGCTGTACAGCATGCTGCCGAGCGAGATCGTCGAGCGCATCCAGCGCGGCGAGTCGCCGATTGCCGACGCCCACCAGGAGGTCAGCATCGTGTTCGCCGACCTGGTGGGCTTCACCGCGCTGGCCCGGCACCTGCCGGCGGCACGACTCGTGCAGTTGCTCGACGGCCTGTTCTCCGATTTCGACCGGATCGCTGCCGCCAACGGCGTCGAGCGGATCAAGACCATCGGAGATGCCTACATGGCGGTGTGCGGGATTGGTGCGGCTTGCCCCGACCATCCGGATCGCGCGGCGAACTTCGCCCTTGCCCTGCAGGCTCGCGTGGCCGATCTTGCGCGCGAGAGCGGCCTGGCGCTGAATGTGCGCATCGGACTGCACGTGGGGCCGGTGATTGCCGGGGTCATCGGCACGCGCCGGCCGGCCTTCGATTGCTGGGGCGAGACCGTGAATTTCGCCAGCCGGCTGGAATCCAGCGGCAGCCACGTCGGGGTGCACATTTCCGAGGCGGCCTGGCGGTGCTTGCGCGAACGCTTCCTTACCCGGGAGTTGCCGCCGGTGCAACTGAAAGGCATGGGGGAACTCAGGACCTATCTGCTGGTGGCGGTGCGCTAGAAGAAGCCTGTCCTGGCGCTCTCATCGTGCCTGGCGCCCAGCGTTGCGCGAGGGCGGCGGGTCCGAAGATGCGTTCGCCGATGTATGCCCCCAGCCGTCGGTAGCTTTCCCACTGCGCCTCGTCGAAGAACTGGTCGAGCGTGCTCTCCTGTGGAAAATCCGGGTGCTCGACGAAATAGTCCTGCACATCCATCGGCTCGTCGCCAGTCAGCGTTGGCTTGATGAAGAGCAGCAGCGAGCGCGCCTGCGGGTCGACACCGTAGCGCGCCCAGGCGAGCGTGGCGTGGCGCTGTGACCACGCGCGGCCCTTCAGTTGCCTGGACGGGGTGCCAGGCGTCGACTCATGGCTGCGCGGCTGCAACTGCGCCGGCGTGCCGATGTCGCGCAGCAGCGGTGAGTCGCTGCCAAGCAGTGTCTCGATCTCGTCGGTGGCGAGAAAGCGGATCTCGGCGTCCCAGTCGATACGCGCCTTGCGCACCAGATTGCCGATGTCCGCGAAAGTGTAGTCGGCATCCTGTCCGTCGTCGCACACGATGATGAACGGCACGCGGCGGCGCAGCAGTTCGTACACGGCGGTGTTCTCGAAATGTCCGCCATCGGAGAGGTACCACCGGCGCCGATGTGGCCCATGGAAACGCGCGAGGGTCTCGTTGGCGAGATAGGCCTGCACGGGCGCCAGCGCACTGAGCAGTGCCCCGACAGCGCCGAACCCGCGCCGTACGCTGCGGTCGGCGCGCTCGCGAGGGGCCACGCCGCTGTCCCACCAGTAGCCCAGGCGCACGTTCGAGATGGCGAGCAGCATCGACAGGCCGAGTCGGGTGCGCGCACCCAGTCCGGTCGTGAAGGCGGCGCCCGAGATCGCGACCCATTGCCCGAGGCTCAGCCGCTCGACGCGGCGCGTGTGCCCGGTGCTTGCGGGAAAGACCGCGAAGCGCCCCTCCGGCACGGGCAGGGCGGTGATATGCCCATCGTCGCCGTTCCACAGGGCATGGTGATCTCGCCCGACGCTCAGGCCGTACGGGCCGATCGCCATCGGCAACCCCTTGCGATCGCGCTGCGCAAGTTGCGAGGTGCCCGACAAGGTCTCGTTGACGGTGACGTTGACCAGGTGCAGCGGGCCGCCGTGACGCTCGGGGTGGTACGCGTCCCACGGGATGTCGTCGGCGATCTCGGCGCGGGTGACGTCATGGTGTATCGAGTTGGCGGTGGGTGGCGGCGCGGCCGGCGCATCGGACCGATAGCCGGTGCGGCGCACGTTGCTTGCCCCGAGGTAGGCGCGAGTGAGCCGCGCGGCGTAGAACTGGGCCAGCGTGGACAGATTGAGAAAGGGGATCGTGCGTGCGGTGAGCAGGCCGATCAGGACGAGCGCCGCGAGCGCTGTGGCCATCGGGGCGAGTTGCGGTGCGGGCGAGACGCCTGCGCAGTCCAGGCACTGACCGCTCCACATGAGTGCGTGCCCGAGCGCCGACCACAGCACCAGCAGCGCGCTGAACAGGACCACGCCCACGATGGACAGCACGGTGGCCGAGGACAGGCGCCAGCCGCGCTCCTTCATGCCCAGCCTGGCGATCAGCGGCGCGAAGCGGTGTACCAGCGCCGCGATGGCCGGGGCCACGGCGATCAGCGCGCCCCACCAGCGTGGCGCAGCGATGTGCACCGCCGCCAGGGCCGATTGCCCGAGGGTGTCGACCAGCGCATATGCGGTGAGCGTCAGCATCGCAGCCAGCGCGCCGGCCAGCCAGCTGGAGAGCCGATTGCGTGCCACGCCTTCGTTGTCGACTCCGACCCGAGCCACGATCCAGGTGAGGATGGCTGCGCAGGCTGCATAGACGAGGTAGCGTGCCGCCGCAGCGGTTGCGTGTTGCGCCGCTGCGGGCAGCCCTGCCGATGCGCCGCCCCAGCGCCACAGCGCGGCCGCACCGAGCGCGATCAGCAGGGTCGCGATCAGCGCCGGGTTGCTCGTGGGCCAGCCGCTGCGACGATGCGTCTGGGTCAGCCAATACGCCCATCCGATGGGCACCAGGACCAACGCGAGGCCGGCCAATGCCAGTGCGGCCCAGGGGCTCCACCACAGGCCGCCGCCTGCCTCGGCCGACAGGCGTGCCTCCAGCGCACGCAGCCATGCCGATTGTCGCCACAGCACGGCGCGCAGCAAGTCGGCGGACAGGAACCCCGCCAGTGCCGTCACCGCGAGAACGTAGTGAAGCGCCACCCAGTTGCGCACCATGATCGCTGCTGCGTACAGGTAGTCGCCGGCGCCGCGCGGCGCCATGTAGCGACCGTTCTCGCGTAGCCAGGCAAGCGGTGGCGATGATGCGTCGGCGAGCGTGCGCTCGACGCGGTCGGCGGTCTGCGCCGCGGTGGCGGCCGCTGCCTCGGTCGGCGGCGCGCCTGCATCGCTGGATGGACGCGTCGCTGCAAGCGTGCGTGCCGCGTCGGGCAGGTACAGGCTGCACAGGAAGCTGCCGATATATCCGCCACCGGAGACGCTCGAGAGGTAGTCGACCTGGCGCAGGCGCCCGAGTCCGGCCAGGGACTGCAGCACGCCGAGCGCAAAGGTGGCGCTGCGGATACCGCCGCCGGAAATTGCCAGCCCGACGCGGCCGCTCGACTCGCCGGGATCCAATGGCAAGGCCAGCGCGCTGCGCCGGGCGCGCACTGCGGCGAGTTCGCGCTCGGCCAGGGCTGCCGGAAGCGCACACCTGCCGGGACGGCGCTGGGTCACAGCCCCGGCGGGCGCTGCAAGGGAGGTGCCGCCGGCCGGTTCGGCAAGGGCGGGGGTGGAGGTTTCGGTGGGCGGGAGCATGCCTGTCCTGGAAGGTGGCGACCCGCTACACTGCCGCCGATGCGCACGCTGATCAAGTTCTGCGGCCTGGTTCGTCCCGACGACGTCCGGACGGCAGTGGCGCTCGGGGTCGATGCCATCGGCTTCGTGTTCTATCCACGCAGTCCTCGCCTGCTCGAACCGGCCCAGGCTGCGGGACTGCGTCGCTTGCTGCCGTCGTGGGTGGCCGCGGTCGGATTGTTCGTCAATGCCCCCGCGGGCAGGGTGCGCTGCGTGGCCGGTGCCGTCGGCCTCGACGTGATCCAGTTCCACGGCGACGAAACGCCGCAGGCGTGCGAGCATGAGCGCCCGGCCGGCTTGCCCTGGTGGCGCGCCGTGCGCATGCGCCAGGAAGGCGATTTGATAGAATCGCTGGGTTCGTTTGCGCGAGCCGAAGCGCTGCTGCTCGACTCGCATAGCGCCGGCTTCGGTGGCAGCGGCGAGGGTTTCGACTGGTCATGGGTGCCGCGCGAGCGTCCACTGCCGATCGTGCTCTCGGGCGGGCTCGAGGCCGGCACCGTGGGCGCTGCGATTGCGCGAGTGCGCCCGACCATGGTCGATGTCTCCAGCGGCATCGAAGTGAATGCGCCGCGCGCCGACGCGCGCGCAAAGTCGCGCCTGCGCATGGAGAGCTTTGTCGCCGCAGTGCAGCGGGCCGACGCGATGCAACAGGACTTGCCGTGAAACCATACGATCTGCCGGATCAGAGGGGTCATTTCGGCCCCTATGGCGGTACCTTCGTGGCCGAAACGCTGGTGCACGCGCTGGAAGAACTGCGCACGGCCTACGCACGCTATCGCACGGACCCGGAGTTCGTGGCCGAGTTCGAGGACGAGCTCGAGCACTTCGTCGGGCGTCCGAGCCCCGTCTATCACGCCAGGCGCTGGTCGCGGCAACTGGGCGGCGCGCAACTCTGGTTCAAGCGCGAAGACCTCAACCACACCGGGGCGCACAAGATCAACAACACCATCGGCCAGGCCCTGCTGGCGCGCCGCATGGGCAAGTCGCGCGTGATTGCCGAAACCGGCGCTGGCCAGCATGGCGTGGCCACCGCCACCGTGGCGGCGCGCTACGGCATGCAGTGCGTCGTCTACATGGGCTCGGTCGACATGGCGCGCCAGGTCCAGAACGTGTATCGCATGAAGTTGCTGGGCGCCGAAGTGGTACCGGTCGAGTCAGGCTCGAAGACCTTGAAGGACGCGCTCAACGAAGCGATGCGCGACTGGGTCGGCAACATCGAGGACACCTTCTACATCATCGGCACCGTGGCTGGTCCGCATCCGTATCCGATGATGGTGCGCGACTTCCAGTCGGTGATCGGCGAGGAGTGCAAGCGCCAGATGCCGCTAGCCACCGGCGGCCAGCCCGACTATGTGGTGGCTTGCGTGGGTGGCGGCTCCAATGCCATCGGGATCTTCCACCCCTACATCGATGTTCCAGGCGTGAAACTGGTGGGCGTCGAGGCCGCCGGCGAGGGCCTGGCCAGCGGGCGGCACGCAGCCTCGCTCTCGGCGGGCCTGCCCGGCGTGCTGCACGGCAACCGCACTTACCTGCTGCAGGACGAGGACGGACAGATCATCGAGACCCACTCGGTGTCGGCCGGGCTGGATTACCCGGGCGTGGGCCCCGAACATGCCTGGCTGAAGGACACCGGACGCGCCAGCTACGTGGCGATCGATGACGAGGAGGCGCTCGCGGCTTTTCACCACTGCTGCCGCCTCGAGGGAATCATCCCGGCGCTCGAATCGAGCCACGCGCTGGCCTACGCCGCCAGGCTCGCGCCGACGCTGCCGCAGGCGAGCACGATCCTGGTGAACCTGTCGGGGCGCGGCGACAAGGACATGCACACTGTTGCGCAGCGTGCCGGAACCGGGCCCTGATGCCGCGCCTCGCCACCCGTTTCGCAGGCCTGGCCGCGCGCGGGCGCAAGGCGCTCATTCCATTCGTGACTGCCGGCTTTCCGGCGCCGGCGCTCACCGTGCCGGTGATGCATGCGCTGGTGGCGGGCGGCGCGGATGCCATCGAACTCGGCGTGCCGTTTTCCGATCCGATGGCCGATGGGCCGATGATCCAGCGCGCCAACGAGCAGGCCCTCGCGCTCGGGGTGGGCGTGCGCCAGGTGCTGGACTTCGTGCGCGAATTCCGCCGCGACGATGCGCTCACGCCGGTGGTGCTGATGGGCTATGCCAACCCGCTCGAGCGCATGGGTATCGAGCGCTTTCTCGATGCGGCGCTCGTCGCCGGGGTGGACGGCGCCATCGTGGTCGACTATCCGCCCGAGGAGTGCGCAGATTTCGTGCGCGCAGCGCGCCAGCGCGGCATCGACCCGATCTTCCTGCTTGCGCCGACCTCCACCGAGGCGCGTATCGGGCGCGTGCTGGCGATGGCCAGTGGCTACGTCTACTACGTTTCGCTCAAGGGCATCACCGGCGCAACGCTCGACCCCGACGACGTGGTGCGTCGGGTGTCGGCGATCAAGCGACGCACCGCGCTGCCGGTGGGCGTGGGCTTCGGCATCCGTGATGGCGCCACCGCGCGTGCGGTGGCCGAGGCGGCCGATGCGGTGATCATCGGTACTCGCCTCATCCAGTTGCTCGAAGACGGCCCGCCCGGGGCGGCTCCCGTGCGAGCGCGCCACTTCATGGCCGAAATCCGCGCTGCGCTCGATGCGCCGGCGCCCGCATCGCCCCTGTGAGGAAAGCCCGATGACCTGGCTCGACAAGCTGCTGCCTCCGCGCATCAAGCGAACACCCGCGGGCGGCAAGAAGGTGCCCGAGGGTGTGTGGGTGAAGTGCCCTGCCTGCGATGCCGTGCTGTATTCGGCCGACCTCGAGGCCAACCTGAACGTCTGCCCCAAGTGCACGCATCACATGCGCCTGCCGGCGCGCAAGCGCCTCGACCTGCTGCTCGACGCCGAGGGCCGCTACGAAATCGGGCAGGAGGTGCTGCCGGTCGATGCGCTGAAGTTCAAGGACAGCCGCAAGTATCCGGATCGCCTGCAGGAGGCGATCGAGGATACCGGTGAAACCGATGCGCTGGTGGTGATGGGCGGGGCGATGCGCAGCATCCCCATCGTCGCGGCCGCCTTCGAGTTCGACTTCATGGGCGGTTCGATGGGCTCGGTGGTCGGCGAGCGTTTCACCCGCGGCGTACAGGGGGCCATCGAGCAGAAGGTGCCGTTCGTGTCGATCGCGGCCTCGGGCGGCGCGCGCATGCAGGAGGGCTTGCTGTCGCTGATGCAGATGGCCAAGACCACCGCCATGCTCACCCGGCTTGCGGAGCGGCGCCTGCCGTACATCTCGGTGCTCACCGATCCGACCATGGGCGGTGTGTCGGCAAGCTTCTGCTTCCTGGGCGACGTGGTGATCGCCGAGCCGCGCGCGCTGATCGGCTTTGCCGGCCCGCGCGTGATCGAGCAGACCGTGCGCGAGAAGTTGCCCGAGGGCTTCCAGCGCGCAGAGTTCCTGCTGGACAAGGGCGCCATCGACATGATCGTCGACCGGCGCGCGATGCGCGACGAGATCGCGCGCTTGCTCGCACTGCTGCTCAAGCAGCCGAGCGAGGCGCTGGCCTGATCCATCCATGGGCGCGGCGACATCGACCAGGCTGTCGGACTGGCTGGCCCGCATCGAGGCCCTGCACCCGCAGACCATCGACCTGGGGCTGGTGCGCGTGCGCGAAGTGGCCGACCGGCTCGCGCTGTCGCTGCCGTGCCCCGTGATCACCGTCGGCGGCACCAACGGAAAAGGATCGACGTGCGCGATGCTGGAGTCGATCCTGCTCGCCAGCGGTTTCCGGGTCGGTCTCTACACGTCTCCGCACCTGGTCGACTTCAACGAGCGTGCACGCCTCGACGGCGTACCGGCGAGCGATGCCGCGCTGGTCGAGCAGTTCGAGGCGGTGGAGGCCGCGCGGGGCGGCGTCTCGCTCACCTACTTCGAATTCACCACCCTGGCCGTGCTGCGCTGGTTCCAGCAGAGTGCGCCCGACGTTGCGATCCTGGAAGTCGGACTCGGCGGGCGACTCGACGCCGTCAACCTGATCGATGCCGATTGCGCGATCGTCACCAGCATCGACCTGGATCACGCCGAGTACCTGGGCGATACGCGCGAGCGCATCGGCTGGGAGAAGGCTCATATCTTCCGGCCCGGTCGCCCGGCGATCTGCAGCGATCCGGTGCCCCCGCTGACGCTGGTGGAGTACGCCCGCGCGATCGGCGCCGACCTGTGGCTGCACGGGCGCGATTTCAACCACTCCGGCGACCGGCAGCAGTGGGGCTATGGCGGACGGCGACAGCGTCGCAGCGGCCTGGCCTATCCGACGTTGCGCGGCGCCAACCAGTTGCAGAATGCCGCCGGTGCCCTGGCCGCGCTGGAAGCACTGCGCGAGCGCTTGCCGGTCACCCAGCAGGCGGTGCGCGAGGGCCTGGCCATGGTCGATCTGCCGGGGCGTTTCCAGGTGCTTCCCGGCGTGCCGCTGGTGATCCTCGATGTGGCACACAATCCGCACGCGGCCGCGCACCTCGGGGTCAACCTCGACGCGATGGGCACCTTCCGATCCACCTTCGCGGTATTCGGCGTGATGCGCGACAAGGACATCGACGGCATCATCGCGGCGCTACGGCATCGCATCGACCACTGGCTGCCGGTCGCGCTGCCGGGAGCACGCGCGGCCGATACGGCGCTGATCGCCGAGCGGCTGATCGCCGCCGGCGTGGCCCCCGACGGTGCGAAGGCGAGCATCGAGTGCCATGCCTCGCCCTCGGCGGCACTGGCCGCGGCGCGCAGTCGCGCGGGGGCCAATGATAGAATCGTGGTCTTCGGATCCTTTCTCACCGTTGCCGACATCCTTGCCGCCCGTGCCCAGAAGTCGGATCAGGTTTCCCGCTCGCCGCCTGCCTGAGTGCAGTGACGGCGCAAGGATTGCCGGGCCCAGTGTGGATTGCCATGGCCCGACGTGACGCCGGCGACGGCGCTGCCCTCGACCCGGCCCTGGCGCAGAAGAAGCGTGCCCGACGCCGACTGGTTGGCGCGATCGTGATCGGACTCGCAGCCGCGGTTCTGTTGCCGTTGCTGCTCGACTCCGAGCCGCGCCAGACGATCACCGACGTGCAGATCGAAATTCCGCCGCGCGACGCACCGCTGCCGCCGAAACTCGCCGATGCGGCCGATCCCCCGAGCGCGGTCCCCGATGCGGATCGCGATTCCGCGCCGGCGGCGCCACCGACCAGCGAGCGCGGGGCAAACTCCGTCGCCACGCTGCCGCAAGCGGTGCCGCCACTGCCGTCGCCTGAGGCGGGAGCGAACGATGCAGTACCGCCTGCGGCGTCGGCGTCGAAACAGCCCGCCCGACAGGTCGACAAGCCAGCCGACAAACCGAAGCCAGCCGACAGGCCGAAGCAGGCCGATGCCGCCAAGGTGGCCATCGCCACCACCACGGCGAGCGATGCCGCAAAGCCTGCCGCGCCACACTTCGCCTTGCAGGTCGGCGCATTCGCGAATCCGGGCAGCGCCCGAGCGCAACTCGACAAGGTGCGCAAGTCCGGAGTCAGTGCCTATACCGAAACCGTCCAGACGGCGCAGGGCGCCCGCACCCGCGTTCGTGTCGGGCCGTTTGCCACACGCGAGGCCGCCGAGCAGGCACGCGCGAAACTGCAACTGGCGGGGATCACGTCGGCAGTGGTCACGCCCTGATGCCAGCGAGCGTGGCCGCACTGACCGGCTGGGACTATTTCGTGGTTGCCGCACTCCTGATCTCGATTGCGCTGGGCGTGATGCGCGGCCTGGTGCGCACGGTGTTCGCGCTGGCCGGGTGGGTGATTGCGCTGCTCGGAGCGCCTTTGGCCGCCGGACCCCTGCTGGCAGCCACCGGCTGGGCGCTTCATCCGCTGTTCGTGGTGGCGCTGTTGTTCTTCGTTCTGCTGGTCTCGGTGCGCCTGCTGGGCGCCCTCATCGCACGCGCGCTGGCGCGGGTGGGCCTGGGCTCGCTCGATCGCGCGCTGGGTGCAGCACTCGGCGTTGCGCGCGCGATGATCATCGTGCTCCTGGTTGCGCTGGTCGGGCATCACCTGGGCGCCGATCGCGCGCCGGCGTGGCAAAACGCCTGGTCGCGCCCGCTGCTGGATGCACTGCTGGCATGGATCGAACCCCACCTGCCGTCGCGTCCCGGCAAGCTCGAAACCGTGCACCGCCCGCATCTGCCAGCCGTGGCGGTCCTGCTGCGCGCGCGCGTACTCGCATCGATCCCGATGTCCGAAGAACCTGGAGAGCCTGCGTCATGTGCGGAATACTTGGCGTCGTAGCACGCTCCCCGGTCAACCAGTTGCTCTACGACGGCTTGCTGCTGCTGCAGCATCGCGGCCAGGATGCCGCCGGCATTGCGACGGCCACCGGCAAGACCTTCAACATGCAGAAGGGCAGCGGCCTGGTGCGCGACGTGTTCCGCACGCGCAACATGCGTTCCCTGGGCGGCCAGACCGGCATTGCTCACGTACGCTACCCGACGGCCGGCTCGGCCGGCAATTCGGAAGAGGCGCAACCCTTCTACGTGAACGCGCCGTTCGGGATCATGCTGGCACACAACGGCAACATCACCAACGCCGAACGCCTCAAGGACGAGATGTTCCGGCGCGATCGCCGGCACATCAACACCGACTCCGATTCCGAGGTGCTGCTGAACGTGCTGGCCAATTCGCTGCAGGCCGCGGCGCGTGGCGTTTCGCTCGATCCGGACACGATCTTCGCTGCTGTCGCCTCGCTGCATGAGCGCGTGCGTGGCGCTTACGCCTGCGTGGCCGAGATCGCCGGCTACGGGATCCTGGCATTCCGTGATCCGCACGGCATCCGGCCGCTGTGCTACGGCGTCGCCGAGGCCGACCACGGCACCGAGTACCTGGTTGCTTCCGAGTCGGTTGCCATCGAAGGCCTGGGCTTCCGGATGGTGCGCGACGTGCAACCCGGCGAGGCGATCTTCATCGACCACGACGGCAACTTCTTCTCGAAGCAGTGTGCGCCGTCGCCGTCGCTGACTCCCTGCGTGTTCGAGTACGTGTACTTCGCGCGTCCGGACTCGATTCTCGACGGCGCATCGATCTATTCGGCGCGCCTGCGCATGGGGGAGTACCTGGCCGAGCAGTTGACGCGCGAACTGTGGCGCGGTGACGTGGATGTGGTGATGCCGATTCCGGACACCTCGCGCCCGGCCGCAATGCAACTGGCGTCCAAGCTGGGGCTGGACTACCGCGAGGGCTTCCTGAAGAACCGCTACGTCGGGCGCACGTTCATCATGCCCGGGCAGGCGGTGCGGCGCAAATCGGTGCGCCAGAAACTCAATGCAATGAGCGTCGAGTTCAAGGGCAAGAACGTGCTGCTGGTCGACGATTCGATCGTGCGCGGCACCACCTCGCGCGAGATCGTCCAGATGGCGCGCGATTCGGGTGCGAACAAGGTGTACTTCGCCTCGGCGGCGCCCCCGGTGCGATTCCCGAACGTCTACGGCATCGACATGCCCACGCGTGGTGAACTGATCGCGCACGGTCGCAGCGATGAGCAGATCCGGCTGGCGATCGGCGCCGATGCCCTGATCTACCAGACCGTGGCGGCCATGAAGCAGTCGGTGCGCGACGTCAGCCCGCGTCTGCAGGAGTTCGATGCCTCGTGCTTCGACGGAATCTACGTCACTGGCGACATCACGTCGGAGTATCTCGACCGGATCGAACTCGAACGACTGCTGGGTGGACAGGTGTCGGGCTACGACGAAGACGCACCCAAGAACCAGATGAACCTGCAGTTCCCGGTCGCTACCGACTGAGCGCGCGAGGCGCCGATGAGCGATTCTGCAAAACCGCTGCCGACCGATGACGCCGGCTATCGCTTCGACACCCTGGCCGTGCGCGCCGGCACCGAGCGCACGGCGTTCGGCGAACACACGGAGGCGATGTTCCTCACCTCGAGTTTCGTGCACGATAGCGCCGCGCATGCGGCGGCCAAGTTCGCCGGCGAGGCCGAAGGGTACATCTATTCGCGCTTCGGCAATCCTACCGTGCGCCTGTTCGAGAAGCGCCTCGCTGCGCTGGAAGGCGCCGATGACTGCCGCGCCACCGCATCGGGCATGGCGGCGATCATGGCGGTGCTGATGAGCCTTACGCGCAGCGGCGATCACGTGGTGTGTTCGCAGGGGATCTTCGGCACCACCATCCAGTTGCTCGCCTTGTTCGGCCGCTACGGGATCCAGACCAGCTACGTGCCCTTGGCCGATCCCGACGCCTGGGAGGCGGCAATCCGCCCCGATACGCGGATGTTGTTCCTGGAAACGCCCTCGAACCCGATGACCGAGGTCGGCGACGTGCGCGCGCTGTCGGCGATTGCGCGCCGCCATGGCATCCCGCTGGTGGTCGACAACTGCTTCTGCACGCCGGCGCTGCAGCAACCGCTGCGCCTGGGCGCCGACATCGTGGTCCATTCGGCCACCAAGCACCTCGACGGACAGGGCCGCGTGCTGGGCGGCGCGGTGCTGGGTTCGGAGCGGTACATGAAGGAAACCCTGCAGCCGGTGCTGCGCTATTGCGGCGTCACGCTGTCGGCATTCAACGCCTGGCTGCTTGCCAAGGGGCTGGAGACGCTGTCGGTGCGCATGCAGCGTCATTCCGCGAATGCGCTGGTCGTTGCGCGCTGGCTCGAAGCGCAGCCCGGCGTCGAGCGGGTGCGCTATCCGGGGCTGGCCTCGCACCCGCAGCATGCGCTGGCGTGCAGCCAGCAAAGCGGTGGTGGTGCGGTGCTGGCGTTCGAACTGGATGGTGCCGATGATGCCGAACGGCGCGCCCATGCCTGGCGCGTGGTCGATGGCTGCCGACTGCTTTCGATCACCGCCAACCTTGGCGACGTGAAGTCGACCATCACCCATCCGGCCAGTACCACGCACGGGCGCATGCCGATCGAAGCGCGGCGCGAGGCCGGCATCGGCGAGGGCATGCTGCGCGTCGCGGTCGGCCTGGAGGATCCGGCCGACATCTGCCAGGATCTCTCGCGCGGACTTTCCTCCTAGCGAAAATCGCGGCTGCGTATCGCGAGCTGGCCGAGCAGCGCGCTGTGATCGATGATGCGCCGCGCCACCAGGTGGCGCACCTGGCCGCCGGTGTCGGCGTCGCACTGCCAGGTTCCATGGACCGTCATCAGTTGCGCCCCGAGCACCTCGCGACGATGGCGCTCGAACACATCGGGCCAGATGATGACGTTGATCGCGCCGGTATCGTCTTCGAGGGTGACGAAGATCGTACCCTTGGCGGTTTCGGGGCGCTGCCGATGCGTCACCAGGCCGCTGGCGCATGCTGGCCGGCCGTTGGGAAATTCGCGTAGCGCCTCAGCCGTGACCACCCGCGAACGGGTCAGTTGCGCGCGCAGCAGTGCCAGCGGGTGGCGCCCCATCGGGATGCCCAGGCCGCGATAGTCGGCGATGATTTCGCGGCCTTCGGAAAGGGCCGGCAACCGGGTCGGTGCCTCGTCGAAGCGCGCATCGGCCAGCAGGGGCGGCAGCGGCCGGATGGCGGCAACCTCCCAGTGTGCCTGGGCGCGATGTCCGGCCAGTTGGCGCAGCGCATCGGCTTGCGCCAGGGCCTTCAGCTCGTGTGCATCGAGCCGCCCCTGGCGAGCGAGATCTTCCACGCTGTCGAAGGCGAAGTCGTCACCGCGCTCGCGCCGGCGCGCTTCACGCGCCGCGAGCAGACGCAGTGCGGCGGCCTCGGAGAAGCCGCGCACGCGGTCCAGGCCGAGTCGCACCGCCGGTTGCGCGCGCCAGTCGATGGTGCTGCCGTCGGCCGGTTCGACGTGCGCTGCGGTGTCCGGCGCTTCCTCCAGCGTGCTGGCCCAGTCGCTCACCAGCACGTCGACGCCGCGCACTTCGACGCCGTGCTCGCGCGCATCGCGTACCAGTTGCGCGGGGGCATAGAAGCCCATCGGCTGGCTGTTGAGCAGTGCGGCGAGAAACGCCGCCGGCTCGTGCCGCTTGATCCAGGCCGACACGTAGACCAGCAGCGCGAAG
>CAZXLV010000008.1:0-26768 GCA_964641405.1 uncultured Limnobacter sp.
AAGTTCTTCGGCGGTGTCGGCCGCCGTTCGCCGCAGGCCGCTCTGCGGCGAATGGACGCCGAGTACCGCAACCTGCATCGGGCGCGCGCCATCGGCTTCATCGGCTTTCCGCACTACGTTGCCCGGCCACTGGGCTGCAACGCCGCGATCAACGGGGTGCTGGTCGAGGAGTTCTGCGAGGGCAGGGCGCTGGCCGAGTTCATTCTGGCCGCTATTCGCCACGGTGCGCGCGACGCCTTGTTCCAGAAACTCGCGGCGCTGGCCGGCTTCCTGGCGACGCTGCACGAGCGGACCGCCGGTGCCGAACGGGTGCAATTCGATGCGGAATGCCGCTACTTCGACCGGATCACCGCGCAACTCGCCGAGCGCGGCCTGATCGGCGCGCACGAGGCGCGGGTGCTTGCGTGCGCGCGTGACCACTGGCGCTCGCGTGCATGCATGTGGGAGGACTGTCAGGTGCTGGTCCACGGCGATGCGACGCCTTCGAACATCCTGCTCGGTGATGGACCGTGGGTGATCGCAATCGATCTCGAGCGCATGCGACGCGCCGATCGCATGTTCGACCTCGGCCGCGTCGTCGGAGAACTGAAGCACTTCCTCATGCAGTATGCCGACGACCGCGGGGCGGCCGAGCCGTTCATCGGACACTTCCTGTGGGAGTATGCATGCCACTTCCCCGACCGCGACGCCACCTTCCGCGCCATCACCTCGCGCAATCCCTTCTATATGGGGCTCACCCTGTTGCGCATCGCGCGCAACGACTGGATCGCGATCCGGCATCGCCGGCGCCTGGTCCATGAAGCGCTCGGCATCCTGGGCTGACATCATGGCAGTCAAGGCCGTCATCTTCGATCTGTACGGAACCCTGATCGACATCGAGACCGACGAGTCGATGGAGGAAATCTACCGCGCGATCGCACACTATCTCGGCTATCACGGCATCGACCTGAACCGCCGGGACTTGCGGGAGCGCTACTACAGGATCATGGCGCAGCAGAAGGAGGCGTGCGCCGAGGAGTATCCCGAGATCGATGTCGAGGCGATCTGGAACACCATGCTGCGCCAGGAAGGGATCGCGTCGGCGCCCGGCCGCCGACGCCTGGCCCGTGTCCTGGCACAACTCTACCGGGCGATCTCGCGCAAGCGCCTGCAGCTCTATCCCGGGGTCGTGCGCACGCTGGATGCCCTGCGCCCGTTCTATCGCCTCGCGCTGGTGTCCGATGCGCAGCCTTGCTTCGCGCTGCCGGAGATGAGAGCGGTCGGCCTGGCCGGCTACTTCCACCCGATCGTGATCTCGGCACACCATGGCTTTCGCAAGCCCGACCGACGCCTGTTCGGCAAGGCGCTGGCGCTGATGAAGCTCGCGCCAGCGGAGGCCATCTACGTGGGCAACGACATGTTTCGGGATGTCCACGGCGCGCAGTCGTCCGGCATACGGAGCATCTTCGTCGAGTCGAATCAGGGCGTCCGGACGTACGCAACGACCCGTCCAGATGGGGTGGCGGCGCAATTCGCGCAAGTGCTGGAGGCGGTGGCCACGCTCGCCGATGGCGCCGGGCCGCACGAGCGATGATGCGCTGTGCGTCGAATGAATGGCCGGGATCCGCGATCGCGGTTCGGCGAGCCTGCGCGAGGAAAGGGTGCGCCGCGGAAGGGTGCGCCGCGGAAGAGTTTACAGCCGGGTAGCGCGCGCCTATGCTTTGACAGGCATCTGGCGCAGGGAGCAGGCGATGTCCGGGCGGTGCACGCATCTCGATCAGGTCCGCGACGTGAAGCCGCGCACGCCGCAAGGTTGCGAAGAGTGCCTGCGCACCGGCGGCCGATGGGTGAACCTGCGGTTGTGCCTCGCCTGCGGCCACGTCGGATGCTGCGACTCGTCTCCAGGCAGGCATGCTACCGGGCATTTCCGCCAAACCGCTCATGCGGTCATGCGCAGCATGGAGCCGGGGGAAGACTGGGGCTGGTGCTACGTGGACGAACTGATGATCGAGCCTGCGCCGCATGCGCGTCGCGTGCGGTCATGAAGCGCTTTCGCGGCCGCTTCATCGGCAAGACCAGCCCGGTCCACTTCTTCTGGGGCAGCTTCGATCACGCTTACACGCGCTTCTCGGGCCGACGCGCGCCGCGCCATCCCGGCGGAGCGCCCAACTGCCCCGGCTACGTCATGGTCGAGGCGGCCGACCCCGATGCAGCGCTGCTGGAATTCTTCCAGTCCACCTACGACGCCGCCGCCGATCTGGCACAGTGGGATCGCGCCGGCCTGGAGCGCGCGCGGCGCGACGGGCCCTGAGCAGCCACCGCAGCGTCGGGGCGCGCGCCGTGGTGAGGCATAATCGCCTGATCGATATTGGCGGGAACTCATGGCGAACAGGAATGATCCAACCGGCTGGATGTGGGCCCATGCCTGCGACCTGATCGATCAGGCCGAGCGCATGCACCGCCAGTTCTTCAGCCTGGGGGTGTCGCAGCGCGCGCAGTCCAGCTGGGAGCCGCCGATCGATGTGTTCGAGGATGAGCGTGAACTCGTCATCGTGGTGGCCATGCCGGGCGTGAGCGCCGATGGCGTTCAGGTGGTGAGCGAACCGGGTGCGCTGGTGGTGCGCGGCGTGCGCACGCTTCCGATGGCGCGTTCGCGGCATCGCGTGCGCCAGCTCGAAATCCCCTACGGAGCGTTCGAGCGACGCATCCCGCTGCCGCCGGGGCGCTTCGAGGCGGGCGCACCCGAGTTGATCCAGGGCTGCCTGGTGCTGAGATTGCGCAAGCCCGGGCAGGTGCGCTGATGAACGACGAAACCCTGCAGGGCGACAGCGCAGCGCGATCGATGCCGGGCCCATCGGCAGCCGAACCCGAGGCGGCGGCTCCCGCATCGCGGCCCGACGCCGCCTCGCGGCCCTTGCCCGACGACGCGCTGATCATTCTTCCGGTCCGCAACGTCGTACTCTTTCCGGGTACGGTGTTTCCGATCACCATCGGGCGCGATCGCTCGCGCTCGGCGGTGCAGGAGGCGGTGCGCCTGGAGCGACCGATCGGCGTGTTGCTGCAGAGCAAGCCCGAGGCCGACGAACCGGGGCCGGACGAACTGCACTGGGTCGGTACCAGCGCCGGTGTGTTGCGCTATGTCACCACGCCGGACGGCACCCATCACGCCATCGCCAGGGGGCTGCGCCGCTTCCGCGTCCTGCAGTTCCTCGACGGATACCCGTTCACGCTGGCGCGGGTGCAATACATCGACGACCCCGAGCAACTCGAGCCCGAGATTGCCGGACGCGCGCGCGCGCTCAAGCAGCGCGCGCTCGAGACGCTGGAACTGTTGCCGCAGGTGCCCGCCGAAATGGTGGCCGCCCTGCAGGGAACCGAAGAAGGCGGGCAGCTGGCCGATTTCATCGCCGGCGTGATGGACATCGCGCTCGAAGAAAAACAGTCGCTGCTGGAGACCTTCGACCTCAAGGTGCGCCTTGACCGGCTGCTGGAGTTGCTGGCCCGTCGCATCGAGGTGCTCAAGGTCTCGCGTGAAGTCGAGGAACGCACGCGCGCCTCGATCGGCGACGTCAACCGCAAGCACCTGTTGCGCGAGCAGATGCGCACCATCCAGAAGGAGTTGGGCGAAGGCGACGAAAGTGCGGCGGACATCGCCGAACTCGACAAGGCGATCACCGATGCGCGCATGCCCGAGGAGGTCGAGCAGGCCGCCCGCAAGGAACTCAAACGCCTGCAGCGCATGCCCGAGGCCGCCGGCGAGTACTCGATGGTGCGCACCTACCTGGAGTGGCTGACCGAACTTCCCTGGGCCTCCGAGCCGCAACCGGCGATCGACATCGCCGAGGCGCGCCGCATCCTCGACCATGATCACTACGGGCTGGAGAAGGTCAAGAAGCGCATCCTCGAATATCTCGCGGTGCACAAGCTCAATCCATCCGGCAAGAGCCCGATCCTGTGCTTTGCCGGCCCGCCCGGCGTTGGCAAGACGTCGCTCGGCCAGAGCATTGCGCGCGCCACCGGGCGCAAGTTCGCCCGCGTCAGCCTGGGTGGCGTGCACGATGAAGCCGAGATCCGCGGCCATCGCCGTACCTACATCGGCGCATTGCCCGGCACCATCATCCAGAACCTGCGCAAGGTGGGCACGCGCAACTGCGTGATGATGCTCGACGAGGTCGACAAACTGGGCCTGGGCGGCTTCCAGGGCGATCCGTCCTCGGCCTTGCTGGAAGTGCTCGACCCGGAGCAGAACGCCACCTTCCGCGACACCTACCTGGCGGTGCCCTTCGATCTCTCGAAGGTGATGTTCATCTGCACCGCCAACGTGCTCGACACCATTCCCGGTCCCTTGCGCGACCGCATGGAGGTGATCCCGCTACCGGGCTATACCACCCAGGAGAAGCTGCAGATCGCGCGCCGCTACCTGGTGCCGCGCCAGGCGCAGGCAAGCGGGCTGGATGCCAGGCAGTGCGAGATCGGCGATGATGCGCTGCTGGCGATCATCGAGGATTACACGCGCGAGTCGGGGGTACGCAACCTGGAGCGCGAAGTCGGCCACGTGTTCCGCCACGTCGCGGTACGCATCGCCGAAGGCGGCGTGCAGCACCTCGCCATTGGTGCCGGCGATCTGCATGCAATCCTGGGCCCGAAGAAGTTCGAGGCCGAAGTGGCCATGCGCACCGGCGTCCCGGGGGTCGCCACCGGACTTGCATGGACGCCGGTGGGCGGCGACATCCTGTTCATCGAGGCCGCCCGCATGCCCGGCAGCGGTCGGCTGATCCTGACCGGACAACTGGGCGACGTGATGAAGGAGAGCGCCCAGGCCGCGCTCTCGCTGATCAAGGCGCGCGCCGACAAACTCGGCCTTGCAGCCGAGACGCTGGAGAAATCCGACATCCACATCCACGTTCCGGCCGGCGCCACCCCGAAGGACGGACCGAGCGCGGGGGTGGCGATGTTCGTCGCGCTCACCTCGCTGCTGACCGGACGTCCGGTGCGCAGCGATGTCGCGATGACCGGCGAGATCAGCTTGCGCGGACTGGTGCTGCCGATCGGCGGCGTGAAGGAGAAGGTGCTGGCTGCCCTGCGCGCGGGGATCGGCACGGTGCTGCTGCCGGCACGCAACCAGCGCGACCTCGAAGACATCCCCGAGGAGGCCCGCAAGCAGTTGTCGTTCGTGTGGCTGGAGCAGGTCGACGATGCGATCGCCGCTGCGCTCACGCCGCCAGGCGCGGCTGCGCCAGCGCGTTGAGCGCGCTTCTCAGATGCCGGCGTAGCCGCCACCGAGGTGCGGATCCAGCACCGTCAGGTGGGAGACGATCTGCCGTGTGCCGACCAGGCTGGCAGCGGCCGCCTGGGCGGCTTCGACCTGGATCGGATAGTCGACCACCCCCCACAGTTCGACCGTATCGGGCAGGATCAGCACGTTGATGGCGTGTCCCCGGATACCCGCTTCCTCGAGGCGGGCGTAGAGCGCCTCGCGCAGCGCCGTCGAATCGGCCGCCGGCACGTCGCCGCGCTGCAGGCTGCCGACCGACTGCAGCAGGTTGGCCCGGGTCACGATGCCGACCAGGCGCCCGTCGCGCACGACCGGGACGCGCTTGATGCGATGGTGTTCGAGTTTCTCGGCGACGCTGGCCACGCTCTCGTCCTCGCCGACCGTCACCAGCGTGCGCGTCATCACGTCGGCGGCGCGCGTTCCGTATGATTTCAGGAAGTCCCTGGCGCGGCGCTCGGGATCGGCGAAATAGCGTAGCCACCAGGAACGCCGGTGATACGTCTCGGCTTCGGGTCGATTCATCAGGTCGCCCTCGCTCACGATGCCGAGCAGGCGCTGCTGTGCGTCGACGATCGGAACGGCGCTGATGTGATGCGCCATCATCGACTCGACGATCGACTGCAGCGTGCTGTCTTCGGAGGCCGTGACCACCCCGACCGTCATGATGTCCCTGGCTTTCATCGCTATGCTCCCGGCAATCTGCTGTTGCCAGTATAGTCACCGCGGCGCCGTCATTGGGCGACGACGTTGCTGGCCGGGGGCGGATCAGGCGCGGCGGCAGGCGTCGGTGGGCGCGCCGCCTTCAGCCGCCCAGGCCGAGCAGGGTACGCGCCTCGGCCGGAGATGCGATGGCGCGGCCGGCACGCCGTGCGCAGTCCGCCAGCGCCTCGATCAGCACGCCATTGCCCGAGGCGCGCTCGCCGTCGGGCAGGTAGAAGCTGTCCTCGAGCCCGCTGCGCAGCATGCCGCCGAGTTCGGCGGTCTTCTGGTGCAAGGGCCAGATCTGCGCGCGGCCGATCAGGGTGCTCTGCCACAGCGCCCCGGGCGCCAGCCACCTGGGCAGCAACGCGAGCAGTTCCGCATCGCAGGGCATTCCCGAGGCCACGCCCATCACCAGGTTGTAGCCGGGGCGGCCGATCGGGCGTGCCAGCATGCCGTTGCGGATGTACAGGCCGACCGAACGAACGATGCCGACATCGAAGCACTCGAACTCGGGGCGGGTGCCGCACTCGGCCATCACGTCGAGGAAGGCCTGCACCTTCTCCACCGGGTTGTCGAACACCATGGGCGGCCAGGCCCATTGGCCGTCCTTGCGAATCTTCAGGTAGTTCAGGCTGCCGGCATTGCAGGCGGCGATCTCGGGACGGATGCGGCGGATGCAGGCCGCCGGCCCGGCGATGTCCGGGCCGATGACGCCGGTACTCAGGTTGATGATCACGCCGGGGCATGCGTTACGGATCGCTCCCGCCACCGCTTCGGCCACCTCGGGCTCCCAGTTGGGCAGGTGGCCCATGCCTTGCTGCTGTGCGCGCAGGTGCACATGCATGATGCTGGCGCCGGCATTGAACGCGTCGTGCGCCTCGGCAGCCATTTGCGCGGGAGTCACCGGTACCGGATGCTGTCGGGGATCGGTCAGTACGCCGGTCAGTGCGCAAGTCAGGATCGCCTGGTCCATCAGCCCGCTTCCCCGCTCTCGAGTTCGACCAGCACCATGCCGGCCGCCACGCTGTCACCGCAGCGTACATGCACCGCGGCCACGCGTCCGTGGTGGCTGGCGTTCACCCACATCTCCATTTTCATCGCCTCGATGCCGACCAGCGGTTGGCCGGCCGTGACCACGTCGCCTTGCGCGACGCTGATCGTGGCCACGGTGCCGGCCACCGGTGCACGCGCGTGCCGCGGATCGGCCGTCTCCCCGCTGCGTGGCCAGGGCGAGGCCTCGTGCAGGCTGAACAGCGCTGCCTCGCGCACCAGGTGCAAGGCGTCGCCCTCGGTCACGCAGACCAGTTCGCCCTGCACACCGTCGATTGCATAGCGAAGCCGGTGATCCCGGTGGGAGATCAGGTGCACCCGGCTGGTGCGACCCTGGTCGAGCACTTCTACCCGCCGGCCTTCGGGCCGCACGCGCAGGCTGCGCTGCGCCTGGCCGCAGCGCAGCGTGAGGTCCCAGGCGGCGACGCTGGCCGGGCGCACGCCGGCGCCGCCACGCAGCGCCAGCACGCTCGCCGCGAGGTGCCAGATCGTGTCGTCCGGTGTGGCCGCCTGCAGCAGTGCCTCGCCCTGTTCCAGCCACTGATCGAGCAGGCCGGTGTGCAGGCGTGCGGCGCGAAATGCCGGGTGCCCGAGCAGCTCGCGCAGGAAGCGGCCGTTGGTGCGCAGGCCGACCAGCGGCGCATCGTCGAGAGCCGACCGCAGGCGTCGGATCGCGTCGTCGCGGTTGCGACCGTGTGCGACCAGCTTGGCGAGCATGGGGTCGTACCAGGGAGTGATCGTGTCACCTTCGGCGATGCCCGAATCGATGCGCACCCGCTGCGCGCGCACCGCCTGCGGGCGCCAGTGCAGCACCGTGCCGGTCTGCGGTGCGAAGCCCGCGCAGGGGTCTTCGGCATAGAGGCGGACTTCGATCGCGTGTCCATCGAAGCGGATCTGCTCCTGCGTGAGCGGCAGCGCTTCGCCGGCGGCCACGCGCAGTTGCCATTCGACCAGGTCCAGGCCAGTGACGCACTCGGTGACCGCGTGCTCGACCTGCAAGCGCGTGTTCATCTCGAGGAAGTAGTGCTGGCCTGCGGCGTCGACCATGAACTCGACCGTGCCGGCGCCGCGATAGCCCACGGCGAGCGCGGCCGTCACCGCGTCGGCGCCCAGGCGCACGCGCATCGCTGCGTCGACCACCGGCGAGGGCGCCTCTTCGAGCACCTTCTGGTAGCGACGCTGGGCGCTGCAGTCGCGCTCGCCCAGGTGCACGGCGCGGCCGTGCGCGTCGGCGAACACCTGGATCTCGATGTGGCGGCCGTCCTCGATCAGGCGCTCGAGCATCAGCGCGCCATTGCCACAGGCAGCCAGTGCCTCGCGGCGCGCAGCGGCCAGCGCCGGGCCGAGTTCGGCCAGCGCGCGCACCACGCGCATGCCGCGACCGCCGCCGCCGGCCGCCGCCTTGACCAGCAGCGGCAAGCCCAGCAGGCGTGCTTCGGCGCTCATGCGCGGCTCGCTCTGGTCGGCTCCGGCATAGCCCGCCGCGCAAGGCACGCCGGCGGCCAGCATGCGTCGCTTTGCGCCGGCCTTGTCGCCCATGGCGGCGATCGCCTCGGCGGGCGGCCCGACGAACACCAGGCCGGCCTGCACGCAGGCCTGCGCGAAGTCGGCCCGCTCGGAGAGGAAGCCATAGCCGGGGTGCACCGCGTCGGCGCCGGTGCGCCGGGCTGCCGCGAGCAGGCTTGCCACGTGCAGGTAGCTGTCCGCGGCGGCATCTGCGCCGAGGCGCACTGCCTCGTCGGCCATCGACACGTGGGGTGCTCCAGCGTCGGCATCGCTATGCACGGCCACCGTGTAATAGCCGAGCGCCTGCGCGGTGCGAATGATGCGACAGGCGATCTCGCCACGGTTGGCGATCAGGATCTTCTCGAAGCTCATGGTGCGCTCGAGGCCTCCTGGCAGGGTGCCCGCGCCGGATGATCGCCCGGGTTCACGGCGGCTCAGTGCGCGCCCTTGGGCAGCGTGCCATCGAGCTTGGCGATGATGCCCAGCATGATTTCGTCGGCGCCGCCGCCGATCGAGACCAGGCGCGAGTCGCGCCAGGCGCGCGCGACCGGATTGTCACTGGTGTAACCCATGCCGCCCCAGTATTGCAGGCAGCTGTCCGGCACCTCACGCGACAGGCGCCCGCACTTGAGCTTGGCCATCGAGGCCAGCCGGGTCACGTCCTTGCCGCCGACATGCAGTTCGACCGCGCGGTAGGTGAGCGCGCGCAGCGCCTCGACCTCGGTGCGCAGTTCCGCCAGCCGGAAGTGAACCACCTGGTTGTCGAGGATGCTCTTGCCGAACGCCTGGCGCTCGCGGGCATAGGCGATGGTCTGGTCGATCAGCTTGTCCAGGCCGCGCAGCGAGCTGGCAGCGCCCCACAGGCGCTCCTCCTGGAACTGCATCATCTGGTAGGTGAAGCCCATGCCCTCCTGGCCGATCAGGTTCCTGCGCGGCACGCGTACGCCGTCGAAGAACAACTGCGCGGTATCGGAGCTGTGCATGCCGATCTTGTGGATCTTCTGGCGCGTGATGCCGGCGGCATCCATAGGCACGACGATCAGGCTCTTGTTGGTGTGCGGTGCGCCTTCGCCGGTGTTGGCGAGCAGGCAGCACCAGTCGGCCTTGATGCCGTTGGTGATCCACATCTTGCTGCCGTCGATCACGTAGTCATCGCCGTCCTTGCGCGCCGTGGTCCGCAATGCCGCGACGTCGGAGCCGCCGCCGGGTTCACTGACGCCGATGCAGCCGATCATCTCGCCGGCGATGGAAGGGGCGAGGAACCCGGCCCTCAGTTCGTCGCTGCCGAAGCGCGCGAGCGCCGGCGTGCACATGTCGGTGTGCACGCCGATGGCCATTGGCACGCCCCCACAGGCCGCCGTGCCGAGCGCTTCCGCCATCACCATCGAGTAGCTGAAGTCCAGTCCCAGGCCGCCGTACTGCTCGGGGTACTTGACCCCGAGCAGTCCCAGCCGGCCCAGCTTCCTGAACAGTTCACGGCTGGGGAACTCCTCGGCCTTCTCCCATTCCTCGACGTGCGGATCGATCTCGTTCCTGACGAAGCGGGTGACGGTGTCGTCGAGTTGGCGATGCTGCTCGGTGAAGTCCATGGGGATTCCGGGAAGGAGTGAAAGGCAGGCGCTCAGGGGCGGGCGACGCCGAAGGTGTTGGGGTGCAGGATGCGCGTACCGGCTTCGCGCGCCAGGGCCAGGCACAGCGTGAGCACGCGCCGCGTGTCGCGCGGATCGATGATTCCGTCGTCCCACAGCCGGGCGGTGCCGAACAGCGCGCTGGACTCGGCGTCGAGGCGGCGTTCGAGTTGCGCGCTCATCGCTTTCAGGTTCGATTCGGCCTGTTCGCTCATCGCTGCGCCGGAGCGTTCGAGTTTGCCGCGTGCGACCATCTCCATGACCATCGCCGCCTGCGCGCCACCCATCACCGCGGTGCGCGCCGACGGCCAGGCGAAGATGAAGCGCGGGTCGAAGCCGCGCCCGCACATGCCGTAGTTGCCGGCACCGAAGGAGCCACCGAGCACGATGGTGAACTTGGGCACGCGCGCGTTGGCGACGGCCTGGATCATCTTGCTGCCGTGCTTGATCGCGCCGGCGCGCTCGGCGGCGCTGCCCACCATGTAGCCGGTAGTGTTCTGCAGGAAGACCAGCGGCGTGCCGCTCTGGTCGCACAACTGGATGAACTGGGCGGCCTTGGTCGATCCGTTCGGCTGGATCGGACCGTTGTTGCCGAGAATGCCGACCCGGTGGCCGTCGATACGCGCATGTCCGCACACCGTGTCGCTTGCGTAGACCTCCTTGAACTCCAGGAACTCCGAGCCGTCCGCGATACGCGCGATCACCTCGCGCACGTCATAGGGCTCGCGCGTTCCGGCCGGTACCACGCCCATCAACTCCGCGGCGTCATGGCGCGGCGCCGCGACATCGCGCGGCACAGCCGGGACCTCGTCCCACGGCAGCGCGTCCATCAGTTCGCGCGCCAGCGCAATCGCGTGTGCATCGTTCTCGGCCAGGTACTCGCCCAGGCCGGTCACCCTGGCGTGCAGGTCGGCACCGCCGAGTTCCTCGTCACTGGCATCCTCGCCGATCGCGGCCTTGACCAGCGGAGGGCCGGCCAGGTAGATGCTCGAGCGGCCCCTCACCAGCACCACGTAGTCCGACAGGCCCGGCAGGTAGGCGCCGCCGGCGGTCGAGGAGCCATGTACGACCGCCACCTGCGGGATGCCGGCGGCCGACATGCGCGCCTGGTTGGCGAAACTGCGCCCGCCGTCGACGAAGATCTCGGCCTGGTAAAGCAGGTTGGCGCCGCCGCTCTCGACCAGCGAGATCAGCGGCAACCGGTTTTCCAGGGCGATCGCCTGGCCGCGCAGGGCCTTCTTCAGGCCCATCGGGGCCACCGTGCCGCCCTTGACCGCACTGTCGCTGGCCGAGACCAGGACGCGTTTGCCGGCCACCGTGCCGATGCCGCAGATCGAGCCGCCGCCCAGCACGTTCTCCTTGCCGTCGTCATCGTGCATGCCCAGGCCGGCCAGCGTGCTGAGTTCCAGGAAGTCGCTGCCGCGATCGAGCAGGCGAGCCACCCGTTCACGCGGCAGCAACTGGCCTCGCTGCTCGAAGCGCGCGCGCCGCGACTCCGATTCGGCGATCACCTTCGCTTCGAGCGCGCGCACCTCGGCCAGGCGCTCGCCCATGCGCTCGGCATTGGCCTTGAAACTGGCACTGCGCGGATCCAGGCGCGAAGCCAGCACCGGCATCACGCGAGCGCCTTTCGGCCCGACATGGCGCTGCGGTAGTCACCGTGTGCCGGTTGCGCAACGGCGAGCGGAGGGGAGGCGAACGCTCTGGGGGTCATGGACGAACCTGGTTCTGGATGCGGGATCAGGCGCGGTCAAGGCTGCTGGAGGTACTGGTGGACGAAGGCAATCGCCATGCTGCCTTCCCCAACTGCGGACGCCACGCGCTTGACCGGACTCGATCGCACGTCGCCGCAGGCAAAGACTCCGGGGATGCTCGTTTCGAGCAGGTAGGGATCGCGATCCTGCGACCATCTTCCGGCCTTCACCACGTCGTCGCCGGTGAGGACATAGCCACGTGCGTCGCGCGCGACGTCCTCCGGCAGCCAGCCGGTTTCGGCGTCGGCGCCGATGAAGACGAACAGTCCGCCGCAGTCGTGCCGGCATATTTCGCCGCTTTCCCGGTTGCGAAGATCGATGGCCGTCAGGTGGTCATCGCCGTGGATTGCGTGCACTTCCGATTGCAGCTTGACCGCCACGTTCGATTTCCGGCGGATCTGCTCGATCAGGTAGTGGGACATGCCCTTTTCCAGCGACGTACCGCGCACGACGAGGGTCACCGAGCGCGCGTGGCTGGCAAAGTAGATGGCTGCCTGCCCCGCCGAGTTGCCCGCGCCGATCAGGTAGACGTCCAGGCCGTGGGCGATGCCGGCTTCGCTGCGGGCGGCGCCGTAGTAGAGGCCCTTGCCGATCAACCTCTCGAAGCCGTCGATGGCCAGGTGCCGCCACGCGACACCGGTAGCGAGGATGATGGTGCGCGCCCGGATCACCTCATCGCCATCGAGGAACACTTCGCGAGTGGCCGGATCGATGCGAGCGACCGATCGCGTTACCAGGATTTCGGCGCCGAGGCGCCGTGCCTGCTGCAGCGCGCGGCTGGCCAGTTCGTCGCCGGAGACGCCGCCCGGGAAGCCGAGGTAGTTCTCGATTCGGGAGGAGGTGCCCGCCTGTCCGCCCGGAGCCTCGCGCTCGACCACCACGGTGCGCAAGCCTTCCGATGCCCCGTAAACGGCCGCCGCCAGGCCCGCTGGTCCGCCGCCCACGATCAGGGTGTCATATTCAGCCTGGTGGGCGCAGGTTTGCAATTCAAGGACCCGGGCAAGCTCGCGCACATGGGGTCGCCGCAGCAGCCTGCCGTCGTCCAGTCGCACGATCGGACAATCGTCGTCGGCTGGGCGCGGGCCGGGCCACAGCCGAGCCAGGTCGGGCGAATCGGGCGTCAGCCAGTCGAAGCTGATCTGGTTGCGCGCCAGGAAGCGACGCAGGTCGCTGCTGGCGCCATCCCAGCGATGCCCGACCATGATGACGCGCGCCTTGGGTGCTTCGGCGGCAATTCCCTGCAGGCCGCCCATGCGCTCGCGCGCCAGGGCGGTCAGCTTCAGCGCCACCTCCGGCGACATGGCCGCGGCGGCGTAGTACGCGCGCACGTCCACGTGCATGACGCGCGACGGTACCGAGGCGCGATACCCGCCCTGGAATGGCGTGCCGAAGACGATCGGCACCTCGCCGAAGATGGTGCCCGGGAGTCGCCAGCCCAGCCTGCGCTCGATGCCGTCGACCGACTTGACGACCTCGATCTTGCCCTCGAGCACGGCAAACAGTGCACGCTCGCCGCCTTCATGGACCGCGAATTCGCCGGCCGCCAGCCGTACATCTGCGGCGGATTGCGCCAGGCGCTCCTGATCGGGCGGGGCGAGAGTCGAAAAGAGCGGAATCGCGTGCAGATCGTCGAGTGTCAGCATGGCAAGTATGCCCCCTGATCGCAGTCTAGTACGCAATCTTCTTGCTGGCTTGCCAGGCGCGTGGCGGGCTGCGCTCGATGCCGCACGATCGCTCGCCGTGCTGCGGCAGCGGATCGATCGCGGTTCAGGGCGTGCCGGGTGTGCCGAGTACCAGATCGATGCGCCGCCGGATCGCTGCCGCCGCCTCCGGATCACCGCCAGCCTGCGCGCGTTGCTCCTGCACGCCGAGCCAGGCGAGCAGCGGGCGGCGCCAGCCGTTGGCCGAGGCGGTCTCGATTGCCATCGCGATGTCGGCAGGAGCGATGCGTCCGGCACGAAAGAGCACCCCTGCCGAAACCAGCCGCGAGAGTGGGTCGTCGATCGCCCCGAGCATGCCCTGGCTGTCGCCGCGTGCGAGCACCGCGCGATGCTGCACCGGCAGCAGCGAGGCGTCGATGCGATCCCAACGTCCGCCCAGGTAGTCGGCGTAGGCGCGTGCCGCGCTGCCTGCGTCTTGCGCCAGCGGCTGAAAGCCGGGGCAGTCATCGAATTCGAGACTGGCCACGCGCAGCGCACAGCGCGTCAGTTCGGCGCGCGCCACCCATTCGGCGTTGCCGGTGCTCGCCAGTTCGCTGCGGGCACGCGCGAATTCCTGCGCGGCGATGCGCGCCTGGCCGCGCAGTTCGGCGGACTGGTAGGCGGCAAGCGCCTCGCGTGCATTGAGCCGCCAGTCGGGCGGCGCGGGTCCGCTCGCGCAGGCTGTCAGCACTACCGCACCCGCCAGTGCAGCGAACAGCGCCACGGCGCCCCTTTGCACCCTCACGGCAGCCTCAATTCGGTGTCGCGCCGGAACGGCCACTTGCGGTTGATCTCCTCGATCAGCAGGCCCGCCTTGCGCAGGCTTGCCTCGACGTCGGCGCGCAGCGCCTGCAGATCCGCGGTGGCTGCATTCGTGTTGGCGGCAACGCCATGGGCCTCGGCGAGTACCGCGTCGGCCCGGTGCAGGCTCGCGCGCGCGTCGGCCAGCATCGCGTTGAGTTGCTGCATGGCCCGCTGCGCTTCGTCCACCACGCCGTTTGTGCCGAGCATGCGCGACTCGGCCTTGCCGAGCGAGACTTCGAGCCGGCGCGACAGGGCATCGAGGCGCTGCGTGAGTCCCTCGAGCGAGGCGAGCGTGCTGTTTGCGTGCTCGATCGCACCGATCACCTTGCTGGCTTCCTCTTCGCTGCCCAGCAGCGCGGTCAGCATTCCGTAGCGTCCGCCCATGCGCTCGGACAGGGTACGCAGGCCCTGCAGGCTGCGGTCGAGTTCGGAATCCTGCGCGCTCATGCGCTCGAAGTTGTCCACCAGGCGCTTTACGCCCGCCACCAGCGCCGGCAGTTCGTCGGTGGTGTCGCCGCGCAGCACCGGACGCACCGCGCCGTCAGGCAGCGCAGCGTCATCGAGGTCGCCGGTGAAGGCGCGCAAGCGTGCTCCGCCCACCAGTCCGCGCTCGAGCGTGAACACACTGGTGGTGCGCAGCCATTGCGCCTGCGAGCGCGGCACGTCGACCTCGATGCGTGCCTGGCCGGTGCGGGCCAGTTCGATGCGCTGCACGCGCCCGACCGGAAAGCCCGAGAAGCTGAGATCCGAGCCGACCGACACGCCCTCCGCGTTGTCGGTCATCAGCACCAGGCGCTGGGTTTCCTCGAAACTGCCACGCGCGTACAGCACATAGGCCACGAAGGCCAGCAGCAGGCCGAAGGTGATCGCGAGCAGCAGGGTTGCCTTCAGCCCCACGTGGCGCACCGGTTCGCCGAAGCGGGCGTGCTGTTCCGCCATGGTCGGTCAGGCGTACATGGCGGCGAGGAACACGATCTCGATCAAGGCCAGCGCGACTCCCAGTCGCACCATGCCGCGGCTCACCGCGGCCGGCGCGCGGGCCGCGTCGCGCCGGACACCGAGCGCCACCGCGGTCGGGATCGCCCCCACCGCCGCACCGAACAGCATCGTCTTGAAGACGAAGCCTGCCGCGACCATCGGCGCATACACCTGTCCGGTGACGCGCACGAAGTTGCCCAGTGCCCAGGGCAAGGGTCCGTACAGTTCCACGTAGGCGAGCGCCAGCGCCACTACGCCACTCAGGCAGGTGAGCAGCGTCACCGCGACCAGGCTGCCGATGGCGCGCGGCACCAGTTCGCCGGCGAGCGGATCGCGTCCCGAGCGCCAGAGTCGTTCGAATTCACCGCGGACGTGCATCGCGGTGACCTCGGCGCTGATCGCGGCCCCCGAGCGCAAGGCAACGTAGAGGGCCGCCAGCAGCGGGATCAACTCGAGCACCAGCACGCGCACCGTGAGTTCGAGCGCGTACTGCGGCAGTCCGTAATCCTGCGCGGTGCCGATCACGATGCGAATCAGCACGAAACTGAGCAGCGCACAGGCCAGCGTGAATCCGGGCAGGGCTTGCCAGGCGGAGAAGTGGATCTGGCGTGCCGCAAGCAGTCGCGCCTCGCGGTCGTAGGTCGCCGGCGACAGTGCCGTGACCACCGCGACGGCAGCAAAGTGAAGTGCGCGCAGCCAGGCCGCCGGGCCTGACGACAGCGGATCCTCTGCTGCGTCGGACCCTCGGAGCGACCAATGGTGGGGCTGCGGCATGAGGCGATCATACCGTGCGGGAGGATGCGGGCGGCCGCCCGAGGCAATGGCCCGAGCGACTCTGGCGGCGCGTTCTCGCCCGGTTCGCGCGCGCAGGTCAGTGACTGACGACCGCCTGGCCTGCAGCTTCAGGTGTGCCTGCGGGCGCCGGGCGGCTGATACACGCCCGGCGTGGAGCGAAACGGGATCGCCAGCCGGTTCCAGCCATTGATGGCGATGATCGCGAGCGACAGGTCCGTCAGTTCCTTTTCGCTGAAGTACTTGCGGGTCTGCTCGTACAGTTCGTCGGAAACCTCGTTGTCGCTGATCCGGGTCAGCGCTTCGGTCCACGCCAGCGCCGCGCGTTCGCGATCGCTGTAGAAGGGCGCTTCACGCCAGGCGTCGAGCACGTACAGTCGCTGCTCGGATTCGCCGGCTGCCCGTGCGTCCTTGCTGTGCATGTCGAGGCAGTATGCGCAGCCATTGATCTGCGAAGCGCGCATTTTCACCAGTTCCAGCAGCGGGTGTTCGAGCCCCGAGCGCTCGACGTACTCCTGCAGGCTGCGCATCGCCTTGAATCCTTCCGGCGAGGCGGTGGTGTAATTCATTCTCTGGCTCATTCGGGTTCTCCCTGCAAACATGGATGATCAATGGGTCGAGCGCTGTCGCTGATAATGTCGTGCCACGCGCGCACGATTGCCGCATACCGATGGCGAGCACCAGCGCCGGCGCGGGTTGCTGGCAACGAACTGCAGCACGCAATCCGGATGCGCACAGTCGCGCAGCAAGGCAGCCGAAGGGCCGGTCAGGACGGCCACCGCATCGGCTGCCAGCAGTTGCAGCAAGGCCTTGCGCTTCGACGTGCCACTCCTCGTCGCCATCACGAGTTTCGGACCTGCGCCGGACCAGGCCAGGCGGGCCGCAGGCACGAATGGCGACAGCGCCGCATTCAGTTGCCGCAGATCGGCAATACCCGGCCGCCGGCCTTCGCGCCGGGCCACGAACAACTCGGCCAGCGTGGTTCGGAACCGTCGCACCGCCTGCAGATCGGCGACATCGACGACGCCCGACCAGGTCAGGCGTGCCGACTGGGCGTGCAGCCACGCTGCCAGTGCGGTCGGTGAATCGAGCAGATCCCGCTCGGCGCCATCACGGCGCACGACGGTGTTCAACAGATCGAGCGACAGCGGCTCGCCAAGCAGCGGAAAATGGACGGAATCAGCCACTTCGGAACTGCCTCCGGCTCGATGCCCTGTTGCGATTGTACTAATGGATTGGTACATTAGTCAAAGTCCTGTCGCGGCGGCTCGCGCCAGGAAGTCATCACCTGCCATGAAGCAGCAACTTGAAGAGGTAAATCGCCATGGAGGATTCCGTACATGCCGGCAAGACCGCCCCGCTGAAAGACGATGCGCGGGCGACACGTCACCGCCGCGTGACCGTTGATGGCCTGGAGATTTTCTACCGCGAGGCCGGCCCCGCCGGGGCGCCGACGCTGGTTCTGTTGCACGGTTTCCCGGCCGCATCGCACCAGTATTCGAGACTCATCGATCGACTCGGTGACCGCTTTCATCTGCTGGCACCGGACTACCCCGGCTTCGGCTACAGCAGCGCACCGGCCTCGAGCAACGCAGGCGGTCGTTTTGCCTACACCTTCGACCATCTCGCTGAAGTCACGGAGCACTGGCTGGTCCAGCTCGGCGTGAAGCGCTTCTTCATGTACGTGTTCGACTTCGGTGCCCCGATCGGCTATCGCATCGGCAGCCGCCATCCGGGCTGGATCCAGGGCGTGATCGCGCAAAACGGCAACGCCTACGAAGCTGGGCTCGGGCCCAACATGCAGCCAGCCGTGAGGTACTGGTCAGATCGCGCCGGCATGGAGCCCTCGGTACGTGGCGCACTGACGCTGCAAGCCACGCGTGCCCAGCACATCGAAGGCGCCGTCGACGCGCAGCGTATCGACCCCGACCAGTGGACGCTGGACCAGCACTGGCTCGACCAGCCGGGTCGCGACCAGATCATGCTCGACCTGCTGTACGACTATCAGTCCAACGTCGCGCTCTACCCGACCTGGCAGCGTTGGTTGCGCGAGCGCCGGCCGCCGCTGCTGTTGCCGTGGGGACGCAACGATGCCTACTTCCCGGAGGCCGGTGCTCGCGCCTACCTTGCCGATGTTCCGAATGCCGAGTTGCACCTGCTCGACGGCGGTCACTTCATCCTGGATGAATACCCGGACACCGTTGCCGAGTTGATCCGCGCCTTCATGACGCGTCATGCCGTGACTGCAATGCCGGCCAATCAGCCGCAGCATTGAGTCGGTCCGCAATGGCGCAACGGACTCCTACGGATTGCCGAGGAAATCGCGCTTGCCGATCTCGACGCCGTTGTGGCGCAGGATGTTGTAGGCGGTGGTGGCGTGAAAATAGACGTTCGGCATCGAGTGCCCCAGCAGCAATTGCATGCCGGTATAGCGGGTTTGCCTGCCGGTGACCGGGAGCACGATCTCGGTGTCTTCGGTGCCGTCGATCTGCTCCGGCGACACGCTGCGAATGAAGTCAATGGTTCTGGCAATGCGGACTTTCAGTTCGGCCAGCGTCTGCTCATTGTCCTCGTAGAAGGGCACCTCCATGCCCGCCAGGCGCGCCACCACGCTCCTGGCCTTGTCGCAGGCGATCTGCACCTGTTTCGAGAAGGGATACATGTCGGGAAACAGTCGGGCGTTCATCAATGCGGAGACGTCGATCCTGCGGGCATCGATATGGGCTTGCGCCTTGTCCAGAATGCCGGACAGGTTGCCGAGCAGGTTGGCCAGTCGGGGCACGCTGGCCTGGTACATGGAGATGGGCATGATGGAACCTCGAGCGGGTGAGGGAGGCATGACGTTCACGATGGGTCGATCGCGTCCGGCAAGGTTTCTTCGGCGCGGGGGAAGTGTCGTGGCGTGAACAGGACCACGACCAGGGTGCAAACGGAGATCACCGACAAGCCGATGTAGACGTGCGCGGTGGCATGACGGATGGCCTGGCGCAGGTACTCGTCAGCCAGCGCGGGCAGGTGGGCGCCGTGCAAGGCGTCGATCACCGCGTCGACGTGCTTCGGCAGGTCAGCGCGCAAGGTGTCCGGGGCGTTGGCCAGGCGCGTGCGCACGGCATTGTTGAAGATGGCGCCGAAGATCGCCGCCCCGAGGGTTTGCCCCAGATAGCGCGAGAAGATGTTGGCGCCGGTGACGGTGCCGCGCTGGCGCCAGCCGACTGCCGATTGAACGCCCACCAGCAAGGGCGTGGACAGCAGACCGAAGCCCGCCCCCAGCACGACCTGGTCGAGCACCAGCAGCCAGACCGGCTCCGGATCGGGCAGGGCAAGAAAGCCGAGCGCGGCGAGCACCATCAGCACGGCGCCGGCGACGCCCGCATCGCGAAAGCCGATACGCAGGTACAGTGAACCCGACAGCGACGAGGCCAGCGGCCAGCCGATACTCATGCTGGCCAGCACGAATCCGGCGGCGATCGCGCCCAGGCCCAGCACCGACTGGCCGAAGGTGGGCAGATAGGCATTCGGACCCATCAGCACCAGTCCCATGCCGATCATCGACAGGTTGGTACCGGCCAGTACGCGATCGCGCCACAGCCAGCCCGGCATGACCGGTTCTGCGGCGCGCCGCTCCACCCACGCGGTGGCCGCGATCAATACCGCCGCCAGTGCGAAGACGCCGACGCCGGGGATCGACCACCACGGCCATGCCTGCCCGCCTTCCAGCAGGCCGAAGATCAGGACGCACCCGGCGCACAACATCAGGGCCGCCCCTGCATAGTCGATGCGATGCCGACGATGCTGCGGCGCCTCGTGCAGGAAGTGCGCGATCAAGGCCAGCGCCCAGGCACCGATCGGCAGGTTGATCAGGAAGATCCAGCGCCACGATGCATACTCGGCCAATGCGCCGCCGAGCAGGGGCCCGACCACCGCCGCCACACCCCACACGCTGGACAGCCAGCCCTGCACGCGTGCGCGCTCGCGCACCGAGTAAAGATCGCCCGCCAGGGTGTTGACGGTGGCCATGATCGACCCGGCGCCGAGTCCCTGCAGCCCGCGAAACACGACCAGCGAGGCCATGTCCCAGGCCAGTGCCGAGGCCGCGGAACCGAGCAGGAAGATCAGGGAGCCGACCATCAGGACCGGCTTGCGCCCGAACAGGTCGGCCAGCTTGCCATAGATCGGGATGGTGACCGTCTGCGCCAGCAGGTAGATCGAGAACACCCAGGTGAACAGCGCGAAACCACCCAGGTCGCCGACGATCTGCGGGATCGCCGTCGAGACGATGGTGGTGTCCATGGCCGCCAGCATCATTGCGAGCATCAGGGCGACCAGGATCCAGCGTCGCTTCCTGCGATCGATGTCGGCGCTCATCGCGTCCTGTCGCAGGTGCTCAGAGACGTCGCACCCCCGAGAATCGCGGCTTCCAGTAGTGCGCGGCGACGTTGTCGAGCCTCACGGTCCCGCCGCTGGACGGTGCGTGCACGAAACGCCCGTCACTGATGTAGATGCCGGCGTGGGAGTAGCGGCCGGCGGTGTCGAAGAGCAGCAGATCACCGATGCGAACCTCGGCGAAACGTACCGCAGCGCCGGTGCGCGCGATCTGCGCAACGGTGCGCGGCAGGGCGAAGTCGGCAGCCGTACGAAACACGTAGACGATCAGGCCGCTGCAATCGAAGCCGCTGCGCGGCGTATTGCCGCCATGGCGGTAGGGAGTATCGACCAGGCTCAACGCGAGGAAGGCGGCTTCCTGCGCGAGCGCGTCGCTCACGCGACCCGGATATGCTTCAATGGCAGCGTCGGTGCTGTCGGACTGTGGGCGCATGCCCGGCAGCGAGGAGCATGCCGAAAGGATCGATGCACCCAGCAGCGCGATCAGGGTGGTGCGCTTGCGGGCGTCATCGGCGGTCGTGGCGTCGGTTCCGGTCCGCTCCGATGCGGCCGCCTTCGAGTGAATCATGGCGTGCGTGCATTGACCGTGCAATCGTGACCAGCCTCATTATAGTCACAGGTTCGCGGTGAGCCGGAGACTGGCTGTGGCCCGCGCGCACCTGAAAACCGCACTGCTTGCCTCGGTGGCGATGCTCGCCTTTGCAGGCAACTCGCTGCTCTGCCGCGCTGCGCTCGAACGCACCGCGATCGACCCGGCCAGCTTCGCGCTGTTGCGCATCGTCTCGGGTGCCTTCGTCCTCGGGCTGCTGGTCCGGGCACGGGGCGCGCGTCCGGTCGTCGCTCGCGCTGGTTGGCTGCCAGGACTGGCGCTGTTCGGCTACGCCGCGACGTTCTCGTATGGTTACGCGGGACTATCCACTGCCACCGGCGCGCTGATCCTGTTCGGTTCAGTCCAGGCAACGATGATCGGCCATGCGGTGCGCGTCGGCGAGCGCTTCCGCGGCTGGCAGTGGTCCGGATTCGGCCTTGCCCTGGCCGGCTTCGTCGCGCTGCTGCTTCCGGGCGCGACCGCGCCGCACTGGCTCCCCGCCGCTTCGATGATCGCGGCCGGCGTATTCTGGGGCGCGTATTCCCTGGCGGGGCGCGGAACCGTGGACGCGCTCTCCGCCACGGCCTCGAACTTCGCCCGCGCCACGGTTCCGGCGCTCTTGCTGAGTCTGGCGACGATCGGCTTCGCACGTCTCGACCCGACGGGAGTCGCGTACGCTGCCGTATCGGGTGCGCTGGCCTCCGGGATGGGCTACGTGATCTGGTACGCCGCAGTGAGCAGGATGCGCGCCGGCTCGGCGGCGATCATCCAGCTCAGTGTCCCCTTCATCGCCGCGCTCGGGGGCATCGTGCTGCTGGACGAGGCGTTCTCGCTGCGATTGCTGATCGCGTCGCTTGCACTGATCGGCGGAATCCTGCTCGCGCTGGTTTCGAGGCAGCGCCAGGCGTCCGGAGCACCGACGTGAACTGGAAGCGCGAACCGGCGCGTCCGCGCGCGATACGCCAGCATCCGAAGGCGGCCTGGTTCGCGGTAGCCACCGTGTGCCTGGGCGCGTTCATGGGTCAGCTCGACGCCAGCATCGTCACCATGATCTTCCCGGCCCTGCAACGGACTTTCCAGGCGCCGCTGGCACAGGTGCAGTGGGTGTCGCTTGCCTATCTGCTGACCCTGGTGGGGTTGGTTGCGCCGCTGGGTCGACTGGCCGACGCGGTGGGGCGCAAGCTCGTCTACCTGTACGGCTTTGCGCTGTTCGCGCTCGCATCGGCTGCCTGCGGGTTCGCCCCCGACCTGCCCACGCTGGTGCTGTTCAGGGTCGTGCAGGCGCTCGGGGCTGCGATGCTGCAGTCCAACAGCGTGGCAATCGTGGTGACCAGCGTTGCGCCGGGGCAGGTGCGCGCGGCACTCGGGGTCCAGGCCTCGGCGCAGGCGCTCGGGCTCGCACTCGGACCGGTGGTCGGCGGTGCGCTGGTCGCCACGGTCGGCTGGCAGTGGGTGTTCTGGGTCAACGTGCCGATCGGCTTGTTGGCCCTGGTTGCCGGTCGATACCTGCTGCCGCGTACCCGCGATCACAGCCCGCTGACCGCGGTCGACTGGATCGGCGTGGCGTTGCTGGCGGCGGCGACCACCGCCATGCTGCTCGCACTGTCGGCGGTCTCGGGCTTGCAGCTCGCGGGCTGGGTGGCGGCGAGCCTGCTTGCAGCCAGCGCGGCCTGCACGATCGGATTCGTGCTGCGCGAGGCGCGGGCGGTCGAGCCGCTGTTCGATCTTGCACTGTTGCGCCCTGCCCGGGTCTCAGCCGGGTTGGCGGGAGCGCTGTGCGCCTATCTGGTCCTGTTCGGTCCGCTCACGCTGTTTCCGCAGATCCTCGGTGCCGAGGGCGGCCCCGATGCGATGGTCGGCGCGATCCTCAGCGCCTTGCCGGTCGGCTTTGCGGTGGCGGCCTTGCTGGCCGAACGCGTCTTGCCGCGAGCCTGGGATGCGCGCCGGCGCGCGCTATCCTCGGCCTCGCTGTGCGCGCTGGCGGCCGCCGCCCTCGCGCTCGCGCCGATGGCACCGGCCTGGGTGGCCGCCTGGCTGGCACTGCTCGGCCTCGGCCTGGGTGTGTTCATCCCCGCGAACAATGCGTCGATCATGGCCGCCATCCCCGCTCGAAGCGCGGCCTCCGGTGGCGGGCTGGTCAACATGGGCCGGGGCCTGGGCACTGCACTGGGTGTTTCACTGGTCACGCTGTGCCTGCATCGGGGTGGCCTGGTCCACGGACCGATTGCCGCACTGGCAGGCCTGGCATTGTTCTCGCTGGCGGCTGCGGCGAGCGGCTTGCCGAGCCGCTTGCCTTTGGCCTCGGGGCAACGCTGAACGCGGCGGTCAGCGCGGCTTCGCGCGCTGCATGGCCCGGCGCAGCGCCTGTGCCGCCGCCGCCGGGTCGCTCGCCGCACACAGTGCGCTGACCACCGCCACGCCGTCGGCGCCCGCGGCCATCACCTGGCGCGCATTGCCTGCATGGATGCCGCCGATGGCGACCAGCAGGTGGCGGGTGAGCGTGCGCATCGCGCGAACACCGTCCAGCCCGACGATGTCGGCTGCATCGTCCTTGCTGGTGGTTGCGAACACCGGCCCGATGCCGAAGTAATCGACCGGCGCGTGTTCGGCGGCGCGCAGTTGCTCCACCGATTCGATCGACAGGCCGATCAGCGCCTGCGGCATCAGGCGACGCACCACCTCGGCCGGCATGTCGTCCTGGCCGACGTGCACGCCATCGGCGGCGCAGGCCAGTGCGACGTCGAGGCGGTCGTTGATGATCAGCGGCACGCCGATCGGGGCGAGCAGCGACTTCAAGGCCCGCGCTCGCTCGACGAAGGCGCGCGTGGCCAGCGTCTTTTCGCGCAGTTGCACGCAGCTCGCGCCGCCGCGCACCGCCGCAGCGACGACGTCGAGCAGGTTGCGCGCGCCACACATCGCGCTGTCGGTCACCAGGTGCAGGCGCAGTTGTTCGCGCCGCCCCGCCGACAGGCATTGCGCATCAGCCATGCACCACCAGCTTCAGACGCGCGACGAAGCTGTCGTGATCGAGCAATTGCAGGCCATCGAGCAGCTCGATCTGCAATCGACCGACACCGCCGCCAGCGGCCAGCGTACGCTCGGCGGCCAGTTCGCCGACCACGCCGAGCACCGCCATCGCCGCCGCCGTGGCCCGCCAGCGATCCGGCTGCACCGCCGCGAACGCGCCAACCAGCGCGCTGGCCGAACAACCCACGCCGGTGATGCGCGTCATCCAGGGATGACCATTGCTCAGCGCCAGCCAGCGCCCGGACGCATCGACGACGTGGTCATCGGCACCGCTGACGCAGACCACGGCCTGCAAGTCGCGCGCCAGTGCGCGCGCGGCATCCACGGCCTGGTCCGATGATGCGGTGCTGTCGACGCCACGGGTGCTTGCCGCAATGCCGGCGACGCTCATGATCTCGGATCCGTTGCCGCGCACGATGCCCGGTGCGCCGGTGCGGATCAACTCGCCCAGGGCCTGGTTGCGGTACGGCGTGGCACCGGCGCCGACCGGGTCGAGCACCACCGGCAGGCCGCGAGCGAGCGCGGTGCTCAGCGCCAGTTGCATCGACCGTATCCAGGCCGGCTCCAGCGTGCCGATGTTCAGCACCAGCGCCTGTGCAATGCCGGCCATGTCCTGTACTTCCTCGTGCGCATGCGCCATCACCGGTGATGCGCCCACGGCCAGCAAGGCGTTGGCGTTGTAGTTCATGACCACGAAGTTGGTAATGCTATGGACCAGCGGTGCGCCTTCGCGCACGGCCTGCAGATCGGCCCAGAAGGCCTCGCCATCGGGTTGTTGCATCTTCATGTCCGCTTCAGGGTGCTCGTTTCGCCGGGGCGTGCATCGAGGTACCCCGGAGCCTGTCGTTGCAGGGCGCACGGAGCCTCGATTATTCCACCGCCGAGGGTCGGCAGGCAGATTCGTGCTTCGCCATGCCGGCGCGCTGCGCCAGCAGTGGTGCCGAACGGCGCGTGCGGCTATGCTGGCCGGACCAGGAGGCGAAATCATGAAGCCGGTATGTGTGGTGGCGGGAGTTGGCGAAGGCAATGGCGCAGCCCTGGCGAGGGCGTTTGCCGGGGAGGGCATGGCGGTGGCCCTGCTTGCACGCAAGAGCGGCTTCATCGACCGCCTTGCGAACGAACTCGGCGATGCCCGCGCGTACGCCTGCGACGTCACCGACGCGAAGTCGGTGAGCGACGTGTTCTCGCACATACGCTCGGGCCTCGGGGAGCCATCCACCGTCATCTACAACGCCGGTTCCGGCGTCTGGGGGGATGTCGAAAGCATCGACCTAGACAGCTTCGAGAGTGCCTGGCGCGTGAACGCCTACGGCGCACTGGCGGTCAGTCGGCAGGTGATTCCGCACATGAAGGCGGCCGGATCGGGGACCATCATCTTCATCGGCGCGACCGCCTCGCGCCGTGGCGCAGCGAACACCGCCGCCTTTGCACCGGCCAAGGCGGCACAGCGAAGCCTGGCGGAATCGATGGCGCGCAGTCTCTGGCCCCATGGCATCCATGTGGCGCTCGTGGTCATCGACGCGATCGTCGATCTGCCGAGGGCGCGTCGCAACCTGCCCGACAAGCCCGACAGCTTTTTCCAGCGTCCGGAAGAAATGGCCAGCACGGTTGTCTGGCTGGCCAGGCAGCCACGCTCGGCCTGGACCTTCGAGGTCGAGGTCAGGCCGTTCGGCGAAAAATGGTGAGGCGCGTTGCCTGCTGTGGGAGCCGGGCGTTCAGCGCTCCTGCCGCGTCGGCCGAAACAGGATTTCATTCACGTCCACGTCATCGGGCTGGCTGATCGCGAAGTGCACCGCGCGCGCGAAGGAATCTGCAGGGATTGCCGACTTCTCGTAGAACTGCCTGGTGCGCTCGGACATGTCCGGGTCGGTGGTGCTCGACGGCAACTCGGTCGCCACGGCGCCAGGCGAGATCACGGTCGTGCGCAGGTTGTAGGGCTTGACTTCCTGGCGCAGCCCCTCGGAGAGCGCCAGTACAGCGTGCTTGGTGGCCGCGTAGACGGCGCTGCCCGGGCCGACCCGGTGGCCGGCGACCGAGGAGACATTGACGATGTGCCCGGCCCTCTGTGCCTTCATGTAAGGCAGGGCCGCGGCGATACCGTAGAGCACGCCCTTGATGTTGACGTCGATCGCCCGGTTCCAGTCGTCGAGCATGAGGCGCTCCAGCAAGGACAGCGGCATCACGCCGGCATTGTTGATCATCACGTCGATGCGTCCATAGCTGCGGACCGCAGCGTCCACCAGTTGCTTCACCTGGCCGCTTTCGGTGACGTCCGTGCGCAAGGCGACGGCCTTGCCGCCATTGCGGTCCAGTTCCTGCGCCAGCGCCTCGATGCGCTCGACGCGGCGCGCGCCGAGCACGACGCTGGCGCCCTTCGCGGACAGAAGGCGCGCAGCCGCTTCGCCCAGGCCGCTGCTGGCTCCGGTGATCACGATGACCTTTCCTTCGATGGGCTTGAACATGTTTCCGCCTCCTGTCACAGTTGATTGCCACATCATGAACCGGTGGCGAGCGTGTCCGGTTCGTAAGGCCCTGCCGCCGGTGGCGACTAGGGCCTGTTCACACTACGATCGTCCCCGCGTGAGCCCGAAAAAAGTGCGC
>CAZXLV010000009.1:0-18195 GCA_964641405.1 uncultured Limnobacter sp.
CGTGCGCGAGTACCAGGTGGTCGTCGACCCGCAGCGGCTGGCCGGCTACGGCATCGCGATCGACGAGGTCACGAAGGCGATCCGCGCTTCCAATCGCGATGTCGGAGGCCGCGTCATCGAGCTCGCGGAGAAGGAATACATGGTGCGCGGCCGCGGCTACCTGCGCGGCACCGAGGACATCGCCGGCATCGTGCTGAAAAGCGAACGCGGTGTCGCCGTGAGGATCGGTGATGTCGCACGCGTCGAGCTGGTACCCGCCGAGCGGCGCGGCATCGCCGAGCTCAATGGCGAGGGCGAAGTGGCCTCGGGGATCGTGATGGCGCGCTTCGGCCAGAACGCGCTCGAGGTGATCGCCAACGTGAAGGCGAAGATCGCCGAGATCGCTCCGGGCCTGCCGGCGGGCGCCGCGATCGTGCCGGTCTACGACCGTTCGACGCTGATCGAGCGCGCGATCGCCAACCTGAAGTGGACGCTGTTCGAGGAAAGCCTGATTGTCGCGCTGGTGTGCATCGTGTTCCTGCTGCATGTGCGCAGCGCGCTGGTGGCGATCGTGACGCTGCCGCTCGGCATCCTGGTGGCGTTCATCGCCATGCGCGCGCTCGGACTGGGATCGAACATCATGAGCCTGGGCGGCATCGCGATCGCGATCGGTGCGATGGTCGACGCGGCAATCGTGATGATCGAGAACGCGCACAAGCGCCTCGAGCACGTGCCGCAGGGCGCGCCGCAGGCTGAGCGTGCGGCGGCGATCGTGCGCGCCTGCAGGGAAGTCGGCCCGGCGCTGTTCTTCTCGCTGCTCATCATCACCGTGTCGTTCCTGCCGGTCTTCACGCTCGAGGGCCAGGAAGGACGCATGTTCTCGCCGCTCGCCTTCACCAAGACCTTCGCGATGGCCGGCGCCGCGCTGCTGTCGGTGACGCTGGTTCCGGTGCTGATGCTGTTCTTCGTGCGCGGGCGCATCCTGCCCGAGGCGCGCAATCCGGTGAACCGCCTGCTGGTCTGGCTGTACCGGCCCGTCATCCGCACTGTGCTGCGCTTCAAGCTCGTCACGCTGCTGCTGGCCGCGGCCGCGCTCGCCGCCACCTTCCTGCCGGCGCGCCAGATCGGTTCCGAGTTCATGCCGACGCTGAACGAAGGAACCCTCTTCTACATGCCTGCGGCGCTGCCGGGCATGTCGGTCACCGAGGCCGGCCGACTGCTTGCGACCACGAACCGCATCATCAAGACCTTCCCCGAGGTGGAGTCGGTGTACGGCAAGGCCGGGCGGGCCAACACCGCCACCGACCCGGCGCCGCTGGAGATGTTCGAGACGGTGATCAACCTGAAGCCATCCTCGGCATGGCGGCCTGGCCTGAGCGTCGATTCGTTGATCGCCGAGATGGACGCCGCGCTGAAGTTCCCCGGACTGGCGAACTCGTGGACGATGCCGATCAAGGCGCGCATCGACATGCTGTCCACCGGCATCCGCACGCCGGTCGGCGTCAAGGTCTTCGGCAAGGATCTCGAGACGCTCGAACAGGTCGCCCGGCGCGTGGAGGCCGCGGTGCGCAAGGTCCCCGGTACCAGCAGCGCCTACGCCGAGCGGGTGGCCGGCGGCTACTACGTCGACATCGTGCCGCGACGCGAGCAGCTTGCGCGCTACGGGCTGACCACCGGCATGATGCAGGACGTGATCGCCACCGCGCTGGGCGGCGAGACGGTGACGACCACCGTCGAAGGGCTCGAGCGCTACGGTGTTACCGTGCGCTATCCGCGGGCGCTGCGCGACGATCCGCAGCGGCTCGGCAGCGAGGTGCGCGTGCCGACGGCCAACGGGCCGATCCCGCTCGGCCAGCTTGCCGAGGTGCGCATCACCCGCGGCGCACCTGGCATCCGCACCGAGAACGCGCTGCTCGCGGCCTACGTCTACGTCGACACGCGCGAGGGCGATATCGGGACGTTCGTCAAGCGCGCGCAGCGGGCGGTAGCCGACGAAGTCGAGTTCCCGCCCGGCTACTACGCGACCTGGAGCGGCCAGTTCGAGAACATGGAGCGGGCCAGGGAGCGGCTGAAGGTGGTGGTGCCGCTGACGCTGGCGCTGATCTTCGTGCTGCTGTACCTGAACTTCCGGCGAATCACCGAGACGCTCATCGTCATGCTGTCGGTGCCCTTCTCGCTCGTCGGGGGCGTCTGGCTGATGTGGGCGCTGGGCTACCAGATGAGCGTTGCCGTGGCGGTCGGCTTCATCGCGCTGGCCGGCGTGGCCGCCGAGACCGGCGTCATCATGCTCATCTACCTCGACCACGCCTGGCAGGAGACTCGCGATCGGTGTAGCGCCGAAGGCCGTGAAGCGACGCTCGCCGATCTGTACGACGCGATCATGCATGGCGCTGCCGAACGGGTGCGCCCGAAGATGATGACCGTGGTCGCAATCATGGCGGGGCTGCTGCCGATCCTGTGGAGCAGCGGCACCGGCAGCGAAGTGATGAGCCGGATCGCCGCGCCGATGGTGGGCGGCATGGTGTCGTCGACCGTCCTGACGCTGGTCGTGATCCCGGCGCTGTATGCGCTGGCCAAGCAGGCGCAGTTGCGGCGCAAGCGTCGCTCACCGGGCGTCATGCAGCCGGCGTGAACAGGTCGCTGCGGCGCATGGCGGCGGATTTCTGCGTGACTGGCGCACGGCGAGACGGTTCCGGGTGGACAGCAGGACGCGCCGGATCGATGTCGTTTTCAGGTTTCGCAACTGCGAAAGCCGGCGAAGATGTCGTTGCGATCGGCGGGAAAGTAATTCCGGTAAACCGGGTGGCGCATCCGCGGTTGCGTCGCGAACGAGGCGCCGCGCAGCACCGGGCGGCCATCGAACCAGGGTACGGAGTAGTCACGGTAGGGATGCGCCACAAAGCCCGGATAGGGTGCGAACGGGCTCGCTGTCCACTCCCAGACATCACCCCATCGAAAGCTTTCCGCGGCGCTCAGCGCCGCGCGCTCCCACTCGGCTTCGGTGGGCAAGCGGCGCCCGGCCCACGCGCACCATGCTTGTGCCTCGTACGCGGTGAGATGGCAGGCGGGCAGTGTCTCATCGAGTACGCTCCATCGGCCGTCGCACCAGCGTGCCCAGCCATCGGCGCTGCGCCTCAGGACGCGCGGGCACGCCGGTCGATGACGGGCGAGCCAGGCTTGCCCGTCGGCGCTCCACCATCGCAGGTCGCGATAGCCTCCCGCTTCGATGAAGGGCAGGTACTCGGCCCAGCGAACGACCCGGCTGTCGATGCGGCAGCGCCCGACTTCCACCGTGTGGGGCGCGAGTTCATTGTCGAACGCAAAGCCGCCGGCCCTGGCACCCAATTGCCAATGCCCGGCCTCGAACCCGATGCTCGGGTTGACCGCGGGCAGCCCCGAAGGTCGCCATCGGGGGTCCTCGACGGCAATACCGAGCGCCTGCGCCATGTACAGCGCGGCCTCGTGGTGCATGTCCTCGTGAAAGAGTGCCAGGCGGAAAAAGTACAGGGAATCGTCGTCGCCGGCTGACTGACGCAGCAGTGCCAGGCTTGCGTCCAGTTGTGCTGCGAGGTCGCCGCGGGTGGCCGCCGCGTCGGGCAGCGCCAGATGCCAACGGCTGGCGTGCGCAACGCGGCTGGAATCATACAAGGCGTCGCTGTCCGCACGCACGCCGGCGCGCCGCGCGATATCCGCTGTGGCCTGGATGCCGCGCTCGCGTTGCGGGTTGCGCGCGATCCAGAACTCCTGGAACCACCCGATGTGGCCGAGTTCCCACAGCAGTGGATTCAGGCCGACGCGCTGAGGCACCAGGCGCCCGCCGAGTGCCTGTTCGCAGGCCGCAAAGGTGGCCAGGGTGTCGCGCCGGCTGGCGCTCAGCGCCGCGGCGAGTGCCGCGGCATCGGCGCAACGCATCGCCACGCCTTCGCTCGATCCTTCCTTCATTCGCGCTAACCTCTGCTCGTGAGCCGCACACCGATCGTCATCGTGACACCCGTCCTCGGCGATGCCAACAACGGCAACTGGCGCACCGCGCGCCGCTGGAGCCGTTTCCTGGCGGCCGATTACCGGGTCCGCGTGACGCGAAACTGGCAGGACGGCGACGAGGCACTGATGATCGCGCTGCATGCGCGCCGCTCGGCCGACTCTGTTGCGGCCTGGTGCGCGCAGCATCCGCGCCGCCCGCTGCTGCTCGTGCTGACCGGTACCGACCTGTATCGTGACATCGCGGTCGATGCCGTGGCGCAACGCTCGCTGGGGCTGGCCGATCGGCTGGTCGTGCTCAATGAGCGGGGCGCGCGGGCCTTGCCGGCGCAGGTGCGCGTGAAAGCGACAGTAGTTCTGCAATCGTGCCCGGTGCGCGCGCCCGCGCTCAAGACGAGGCGTCACCTGCGGGTTCTGATGGTCGGTCACCTGCGCCAGGAAAAGGCACCCGACACCGGCTTCAGGGTGGTGCGCCGGCTTGCCCATCGCCCGGACATCATTTTCGATCACGTGGGCGGCGCGCTCGAAGCGGCGCTCGGTGAGCAGGCGCGCGCACTGGCCTTGGAAACGACGCGCTACAGGTGGCTGGGGGCGCTTTCACACGGCGCCACGCGCGCGCGGATTCGTCGTGCGCACGTCCTGGTTCATCCCAGCCGCATGGAAGGTGGTGCCCAGGTGGTGATCGAGGCGGTGCGCAGCGGCACTCCCGTCATCGCCTCCGACATCGATGGCAACATCGGGCTGCTCGGCGAGGACTACGATGGCTACTTCCCGATCGACGACATCGAGGCCCTGGCTGCCATGCTCGAGCGCGCACGAGACGACCCGACGATGCTGCCGGCGCTGGGCGCACAATGCGCGGCGCGTGCCGACCTGTTCGAGCCGGCACGCGAGGCGGCAACGCTGCGCTCCCTGCTGGCTGCGATGCTGTGAGCCAGCGCTATCCCCGCGCCGGCACCATCGGCGATTTCCGGCGCAACCTGGCTGCGATACGGGCGCGCATCGATGCGGCCTGCCGGCGCGCGGGACGCCATCCCGACCAGGTGCGCCTGCTGCCGGTGAGCAAGACCATCGACGAAGCGCGCATTCGCCTGTGCTACGCGGCAGGCTGCCGCCAACTGGGTGAGAACAAGGTCCAGGAGGCGCATCGCAAGTGGCAGGCGATGGCCGACCTGGCGGACCTGCGCTGGTCGGTGATCGGCCATCTGCAAACCAACAAGGCCGGGCTGGTCGCGCAATTCGCGGCCGAGTTCCAGGCGCTCGACAGCCTGCGCGTCGCCGAGGCGCTGGAACGCCGCCTGCAGGTCGCGGGACGATCGCTCGATGTCTTCGTGCAGGTCAACACCTCGGGTGAGGCAAGCAAGTACGGCCTGGCGCCTGCGCAGGTGCCGGCTTTCCTGAAGGCCTTGCCGGCGTTTTCGGCGCTGCGGGTGCGCGGCCTGATGACACTCGCCCTGCTGTCGGCCGAAGCCGAACCGGTGCGCGATTGCTTCCGCCTGCTGCGCACCTTGCGTGACCGGCTTCGCCAGGAGGCGCCCGCGGCGATCGGCCTGGAGGAGTTGTCCATGGGCATGTCCGCGGATTTCGAGATCGCCATCGAGGAGGGGGCCACCGTGGTACGCATCGGACAGGCCATCTTCGGTGCGCGTGCCGTGCCGGACAGCTTCTACTGGCCCGATGAACCTGGCAGGCGCCAGCCATGACCCGGCTGGAGCCTGTCACGACATTGCAGCCGCTGCCGCTGGACGTGGTGTCGGTGCAGTCGCAGGTGGTCTATGGCCGGGTGGGCAACAACGTCGCGGTCCCGACGTTGGCAGCCTTCGGCCTGTCGGTAGCGGCCGTGCCGACGGTGGTGCTCAGCAACACCCCGCATTACCCGACCATCCATGGCGGCGCCTTGCCCCTCGACTGGTTCGATGGCTACTTGCAGGATCTGGCGGCGCGCGGCGCGCTGCGTGCGCTGCGAGCAATCCTGGTAGGTTACCTGGGCAACCCAGACCAGGCGGCCGTGCTGGCCCGGTGGGTCGGCGTGATGCTTTCCGAGCGCCCCGATCTGCGGGTCGTGATCGACCCCGTGATCGGTGACGACGACCATGGAATCTATGTCGAGGCCGGCATGATCGAGGCCTATCGCGGACACCTGCTCGCGCAGGCCCACGGCCTGACTCCGAACGGATTCGAGTTGGCGCACCTGACGAAACGGCCGGTGGGCGATGTCCCCGGCGTGGTCGCCGCTGCCCGCTGCCTGCTGTCCGGCCGCACCCAATGGGTTGCCGTGACCAGCGCGGCGCCGGACAGCTGGTCGAGCGGCGAGATGCAGGTGGTTCTCGTCACCCGCACCGGTGCGTGGCTCGTCCGGCACCCGCGCGTCGCAGTCTCGCCGAAGGGAACCGGCGATCTGTTCAGCGCGGCATTGACTGCGCACTGGCTCGATGGCGCCCCCGTGCATGTCGCTGCCATGAAGGCGTGTGACCTGGTCGTTGCGGCGCTGCGCAGCACCCAACGGGCACAATGCCTCGAGATGTTGCTTCCCTTTACGGCAAGGGGCAGTGATCCGCATCGAGCGCCTCGCTGCAGGGCCGTGTCCGGTGCCACCTCATTGCCTTCGCATCACCCTTGAGCTGTCAGGGGCACGGCCCGGGTGTCGGCATGCCCCGGGTTGCTTCGTGCTCCGTGCGGGAATACTCTGAATCGGCCACCATTCATCGGAGGCTGAAGTGGACATCGGTGATCCTGATCCCCTGGAAACCCGGGAGTGGCTCGAATCGATCGACTCGGTGCTGGCCAACGAAGGGCCCGAGCGTGCCCGACAGTTGCTCGAACGCGTACTCGCCCGGTTTCGCAGGACCGGCGGCTGGGTTCCGCTCGAGGGCACGACCTCATACGTCAACACGATTCCGGCCGAGCTGGAAGAAAGCTCGCCGGGTGATGCGGCGATGGAGCACCGACTGCGCTCCTACGTGCGATGGAATGCGGTTGCGATGGTGCTCAAGGCCAATCGGATCGCCAGTGAACTGGGCGGTCATATCGCGACCTTCGCGTCCGCAGCCACGCTCTACGACGTGGGCTTCAATCATTTCTTCCACGCGCCGACCGACACGCGAGTCGGTGACCTGGTCTATTTCCAGGGGCATTCGGCGCCGGGCTTCTATGCGCGGGCGTTCCTGGAAGGACGCATCAGCGAGGAGCAGTTGCACCGGTTCCGCCAGGAGGTCGGCGGCGGGGGCCTGCCTTCCTATCCGCATCCGCGGCTGATGCCCGACTTCTGGCAGTTCTCCACGGTGTCGATGGGGCTCGGCCCGATCCAGGCGATCTACCAGGCACGCTTCATGAAGTACCTGCAACTGCGCGGCATCGCGGACACCGCCGACAGCAAGGTATGGGCATTCCTTGGCGACGGCGAAACCGACGAGCCCGAATCGCTGGGTGCGTTGCTGCTGGCCTCGCGCGAGTCGCTCGACAACCTGATCTTCGTGATCAACTGCAACCTCCAGCGCCTCGATGGCCCGGTGCGCGGCGATGGCAAGGTCATCCAGGATCTCGAAGGACTTTTTCGAGGTGCCGGCTGGAATGTCATCAAGCTGGTCTGGGGGTCGTACTGGGATCCCCTGTTCGCGAAGGACCGTGCGGGATTGCTGGTCAAGCGAATGGATGAGGCGGTCGACGGTGACTACCAGAACTACAAGGCCAACGACGGCGCCTACGTGCGCAAGCACTTCTTCGGCAAGTATCCCGAACTGCTCGACATGGTTGCCGACCTCACGGACGAGGACATCTGGCGACTGAACCGTGGCGGCCATGATCCGCACAAGGTCTACGCCGCCTATGCGGCGGCGACCCGGCACCGCGGCCAGCCGACCGTGATCCTTGCACAGACCGTGAAGGGTTACGGCATGGGCTCGGCCGGTGAGTCGCAGAACATCACGCATGCCCAGCACAAGATGGCCGAGCCTGCGCTGAAGTCGTTTCGCGACCGCTTCTCGATCCCGATTCCCGACGAATCGCTGGATTCCCTGCCGTTCTATCGTCCAGCCGAAGACAGCGCCGAGATGCGATACCTGCGCGAGCGGATGGAAGCGCTGGGCGGTTCGGTGCCTGCCCGGCGCCGTCACGCGGATGCGCTCGAAATTCCGGCACTCGACACCTTTGCGACCTCACTGCGCGGCAGTGGCGAGCATCAGATGTCGACTACGATGGCCTATGTGCGCATCCTGTCGACGCTGCTCAAGGACCCCGCGATCGGTCGCCTGGTGATTCCGATCGTGCCCGACGAAGCGCGCACCTTCGGCATGGAGGGCCTGTTCCGGCAGATCGGCATCTATTCGCCGGTCGGCCAGCGCTACGAACCCCAGGACGCCAGCCAGTTGACGGTGTACCGGGAGAAGCAGGACGGCCAGTTGATCGAGGAGGGGATCACCGAGGAAGGTGCCTTCTGCTCGTGGATCGCCGCGGCCACCGCCTACAGCACCTATGGGGTCAGTCTCGTTCCGTTCTACAGCTACTACTCGATGTTCGGCTTCCAGCGCTTCGGAGACCTGGCCTGGGCCGCGGGCGACATGTGTTGCCGGGGCTTCCTGATGGGTGGCACCTCCGGCCGGACCACCCTGGCCGGTGAGGGACTGCAGCACCAGGACGGCCACAGCCACGTGGTGGCGTCGACCATTCCGGCCTGCGTCGCCTACGATCCCACCTTTGCCTGCGAACTCGCGGTGATCATCCACGACGGGCTGCGGCGGATGTTCGTGGAGCAGGAAGACATCTTCTACTACATCACGATCATGAACGAAAACTACCCGCATCCGCCGCTCGTTGCCGGCAGTGAAGCGGGTATCGTCAAGGGGATGTACCGGTTTTCGGAGGGCGCGGGCGACGCCGGTCGCAAGGTGCGACTGCTGGGCAGCGGGACCATCCTGCGTGAGGCGATTGCTGCGGCAGAACTGCTGAGGGACGACTTCGATGTTGCCGCCGACGTCTGGAGCGTGACCAGCTTCACGGAGTTGCGTCGTGACGGCCTGCAGTGCGAGCGCTGGAACATGCTGCATCCGGCCGAGGCACCGCGCGCCGCCTACGTCGAGCAGTGCCTGGGTGACAGCGACGCGCCGGTGATTGCAGCCTCCGACTACGTGAGGCAGTTTGCCGACCAGATCCGGGCCTTCGTGCCCGGTCGCTATACGGTGCTCGGCACCGACGGCTACGGGCGATCGGATACGCGCAAGCAGTTGCGCAACCACTTCGAGGTCGATCGACGCTTCATTGCGCTGGCGGCGCTGAAGGCGCTGGCCGACCAGGGGCGGGTGACGGTGGAGGTCGTGGCCAGCGCGATCCGCAAGTACCAGATCGACCCCGAGCGGCCCGACCCGGCAAGCCTGTGAGCCGCGGCGCGCTGCGAGCGTCTGCGCGCTGCCACGCCGCTTGCACCGTCAGGTGAAGGGCCGCGGCTCGCTCACTGCACCAGCGGTGAGGCCGCGGCATCCAGGTCGACGCCCGTGATGTCGGCCCGGGCTGCCAGCACCCGGACGTATTGCGAAAGCGCGCGCGCCTCGCTGCGCTGGCGAAGCTCGGCGGCGACCTGTTCGCGCACCAGTTCGTAGGGGAGTTGTTCGCCCGGGCAGCGACGCTCGATGGCAACGATGTGGAAGCCGTGACGAGTGGTGACGAGTTGCGCCAGCACGCCGGTGCCGGTGCCTGCGAAGATCGCCTTTTCGAACTCCGGCACGGTCTCGCCACGCTGCAATTGTCCAAGCTCGCCGCCGTTGGCGCCGGACGGGCAGTTGGAATGCTCGCGCGCACGGGCCTCGAACAGCTCCGGTCGCGCCCGCAACTCGTGCAGGATCGTCTCGGCAAACGCTCGCACCGCCGGCACCGGTGAGCCGGGCGTGATCTGGAACAGGATGTGTCGCGCACACACCAGGTCGCCGCTGCGGAAGCGCTTCGCATTGGCCTCGTACCAGCGACGGCATTCCTCGTCGGTGGGTTCAGGCACGGTCACTTCCTCGGCCAGCGCGCGCTCGATTGCACCTTGCGCAGCGCCGTCGTCGGCGTCGGCATCGAGCAGGCCGAGTTCGCGCGCGCGCTGGCGCAACAGCTCGTGCACCGCGGCGAGTTGTGGTGTAGGCCAGGCCGAGACGTCGACCTCGGTGCCGTTGACGACCAGGCTCATGTATTCACCGTGCTGCCGCGCTTGCGCACCAGCTGGTACGGGCGCACCAGGTAGGCGAGCGAGCCGACACCGCTCCAGATGTGCACCATGCGGGTGAACGGCGACACCAGGAAGATGGTGAAGCCGAGCAGGATGTGTGCCTTGTACACCCACGGCAGCCCTTGCAGCAGGAGCGCCGCGTCGCCATGGAAGTAGACGATACCCTGCACGTAGCTGACGATGCGCTCGAACTCGCCGCCGCCCAGGTGCTGCGCCGAGATCGGGACGGTCGCCAGGCCGAGCGCCAGCTGCAGCCACAGCAGGACGACGATCGAGATATCCCACTTGCGGCTGTTGCTGCGGATGCGCCGGTAGTACAGCCGGCGGTGGATCAGGATGCTCATGCCGACGATGGCGATCAGGCCCGCGATGCCGCCCACCACCATCGCCAGTAACTGGTGCTGGGTCGGGCTCATCAGCCACAGTACCAGTGATTCCGGCATCAGGAAGCCGATGAAGTGGCCGAGGATCACCACGATGACGCCGTAGTGGAACAGGTTCGAACCGAGATGCAGTTGTCCATTGCGCAGCATCTGCGAGGAATCGCTCTTCCACGAATAGGGCTCCCGGTCGAATCGCACCAGGCTGCCGAGCAGCAGGATCGACAGGCAGATGTACGGATAGATGCCGAACAGGAACTGGTTCCACCCGGGGGACAAGGTCATGGCGAGTGCTCCCGTCTTGTCATGTGGGGTCCGCCGTCGACCCGGGCGCAACGGCGCGATCGGATTGCAGCGGGGCGAATGCCGGGCGTTCTTCCCATGCGCGGTCGAGGTCTTCCGGCGGCGGCGGCGTGGCGTGCGGATCCAGGCCCTTCTCGCCGGCCATTGCCAGCAAGGCTGCCATCACCGCCGCGTAGCGGCTGTTGGCGTGCAGCAGGGTGTTGCCGATCAGGCGCAGGATGTGCGCGACTTCGCCGAGTGTGTCGCGGGCTTCGGCCGCGCCTCGACAACTCAGGTATTCCAGCAGCATCGGCAGGTGATCGGGTAGCTCGTTGGCGAATGGTTCCATGCCGGCGTCGAGGTAACGCTGGCGCAACTGCAGCATCGCCGGGCCACGCTCGCGCCCGTCGCCGTGCACGTGCTCGAACAGGTTCAGGGAGGTGCGCCGACCGCGATCGAACACGTCGACGTAGCGCCCTTCGGCCTCGAGCGGGTCGCTGGCTGCGATCTCCTGCGCGAGCGCAATCAGCGCATCCCGATGCCGGGCGTTGATGGCACGGGCGCCGCGGATCGCGTCCGCGATCTCCGGCAATGCCGCGCGCAGTTCGGCATCCGGGTAGGCGAGCAGCGCAGACAGTGCGCGCAGCAGGAGGGTGGAATCGGCAGGCATCGGTCGGTCGGCGATGAGGGTGAAGACCCGCCGCCGCTCAGGCGTTTTCGTCCAGGTTGCGGATCGGGATCATCTTGCGCCGCCCCATCTTGCCGCCGAACAGGCCCGCCTTGGCGTCGATGCCGTCGCAGCCGTTGCCGAAGGTGAAGCCGCAGCCGCCGCGCAACTGGTAGGCGTTCTCCGCTTCCTCGCGATGCGCGGTGGGGATGACGAAGCGGTCCTCGTAGTTGGCGATCGCCAGGTAGCGATGCATCTCGTCGACCGTGGCTTGGTCCAGGCCGACGCTGGCCAGCAAGGCCGGATCCTGATGGGTGCCCAGTTGCCGGGCGCGGAACCAGGCGCGCATCGCCATCATCCGTTCCAGCGCGCTCACGATCGGCGGCTCGTAGCCTGCGGTAAGCAGGTTGGCGAGATAACGCACCGGGATGCGCAGCGAGCCGACGTCGGGCAGGCCGTTGGCGCCGCTGTCGATGGCGCCCGCGTTGGCATGTGCGGTGATCGGCGAGAGCGGCGGCACGTACCACACCATCGGCAGGGTGCGGTATTCCGGATGCAGCGGGAAGGCGATCTTCCATTCCACCGCCATCTTGTAGACCGGTGATTGTTGCGCCGCCTCGAGCCATTCTTCGGAAATGCCATCTTCCAGCGCCTGGCGCCGGATCTGCGCATCGAAGGGATCGAGGAACACATCGAGTTGCGCCTGGTAGAGATCGTGCTCGTTCTCGGTGCCCGCGGCCTCCCTGATGCGGTCAGCGTCGTACAGGAGCACACCGAGATAGCGAATGCGGCCGACGCAGGTTTCCGAGCACACCGTGGGCAAGCCGGCCTCGATGCGGGGATAGCAGAAGGTGCACTTCTCGGCCTTGCCGCTGACCCAGTTGTAGTAGATCTTCTTGTACGGACAACCGGATATGCACATGCGCCAGCCACGGCACTTGTCCTGGTCGATCAGGACGATGCCGTCCTCTTCGCGCTTGTAGATCGAACCTGACGGACAGGACGCCACGCAACTCGGGTTGAGGCAGTGCTCGCACAGGCGCGGCAGGTACATCATGAAGGTGTTTTCGAACTGTCCGTAGATGTCCTTCTGGATTGCTTCGAAGTTGTAGTCCTTGCTGCGCTTGTCGAACTCGCCGCCGAGAATCTCCTCCCAGTTCGGACCCCATTCGACCTTGTCCATGGTGCGCCCCGAAATCAGCGAGATCGGGCGAGCGACCGGCGCGGTGGGCAGTTCCGGCGCGGTCTGCAGGTTCTCGTAGTCGAAGGTGAACGGCTCGTAATAGTCGTCGATCTCGGGCAGGACGGGGTTGGCGAAGATGCGCGCCAGCACGCCGAAGCGCCCGCCCTGCCTGGGCACCAGCCTGCCGTCGGACTTGCGTTCCCAGCCGCCCTTCCAGCGCTGCTGGTTTTCCCAGTCCCTGGGGTAGCCGATGCCGGGCTTGGTCTCGACGTTGTTGAACCACGCATATTCCATGCCCTTGCGCGAGGTCCAGACGTTCTTGCAGGTGACCGAACAGGTGTGGCACCCGATGCATTTGTCGAGGTTCATCACCATTGCGATCTGTGCACGTATCTTCATGCGCCTGGCCTCCCCAGTCTTGCGTCGAGCTCCGCCTCGCGTGCCGCATGCTGGACCTGGTCCATCCAGTCGATCTTCGCCATCTTGCGCACGACCACGAAACCATCACGGTCGGAGCCCACCGGGCCGTAGTAGTTGAAGCTCCACGAGAATTGAGCGCAACCGCCGATCATCTGGGTCGGCTTCACCACGATGCGGGTCACCGAGTTGTGGATGCCGCCGCGCATGCCGGTAATCTCCGAGCCCGGCACGTTCACGATCTTTTCCTGCGCGTGGTACATCAGGCACATGCCGTCCTTGACGCGCTGGCTGACCACCGCGCGCGCGGTGAGCGAACCGTTGGCGTTGAAGCACTCGATCCAGTCGTTGTCCTCGATGCCGACCGACTTTGCGTCGACCTCCGAAATCCACACGATCGGCCCGCCGCGTGACAGCGTCAGCATGATCAGGTTGTCGGTGTAGGTGCTGTGGATGCCCCACTTCTGGTGCGGGGTGATGAAGTTCAGCACGATCTCCGGATGCCCGTTGGGCTTGCTGCCGAGCAGCGGACGCACGGCGCGGGTGTCGATCGGCGGGCGGTACAGCGCGAACGCCTCGCCGAAGTCACGGATCCACGGATGGTCGAGATAGAAGTGCTGGCGCCCGGTCAGGGTGCGCCAGGGCACCAGTTCGTGCACGTTGATGTAACCGGCGTTGTAGCTGACATGCTCGCTCTCCATGCCCGACCAGATGGGGGAGGTGATGATCTTGCGCGGCTGCGCCTGCAGGTCGCGGAAGCGGATCTTCTCGTCCGCGCGTGCTTCGGCCAGATGCCCGAGCGAGCGCCCGGTGGAATTCGACAACTCGTTCCATGCGCGCAGCGCGACCTCGCCGTTGGTCTCGGGCGCCAGCATCAGGATCGTTTCGGCGGCGTCGATGTCGCTGACGATCCGCGGGCGGCCCGTGGCCGGTCCGTCGGCCACCGTGTAATTGAGGGCGGCGAGCGCCTTCACTTCGCGCTGCATGTCCCAGCGGATGCCCTTGCCGCCGTTGCCCAACTGGTCCAGCAACGGCCCGAGCGAGGTGTAGCGCGCATGCACGGCCGGATAGTCGCGTTCGACGAAAGTGATGTCGGGGCCGGTCACGCCGGGCACGAAGCTGCATTCGCCCTTTTTCCAGTCGCGAACCTCGAACGGCTGGGCGAGCTCCCTGGGGGTGTCGTGCAGGATCGGCGACAGCACCACGTCCTGCTCGTTGCCGAGTTGGCCTTCGGCGAGTTCGGAGAACTTCTTCGCGATCGCCTTGAAGGTCTCCCAGTCGCTCTTCGACTCGTACACCGGGTCCACCGCCACCGAGAACGGGTGGATGAACGGGTGCATGTCGGTGGTCGAGAGGTCGTTCTTCTCGTACCACGACGCGGTGGGCAACACGACGTCCGAGTACAGCGCGGTGGTCGACATGCGGAAGTCCAGCGTCACCACCAGATCGAGCTTGCCCTCGGGTGCCGGATCGCGCCAGGTCACTTCCTGCGGCCGGATGCCGCCCTCGGCGCCCAGGTCCTTGCCTTGCAAGCCGCAGGGGGTGCCCAGGAAGTGCTTCATGAAGTACTCGTGGCCCTTGCCCGAGGAGCCGAGCAGGTTGGAGCGCCACACGAACAGGTTGCGCGGGAAGTTGTCCGGGTGGTCGGGATCCTCGCAGGCCAGGGCGAGCTGGCCCGATTGCAGCGCATCGACGACGTACTGCCGGGGGTCGGCACCGGAGGCCTGCGCTTCGCGGGCGACTTGCAGCGGATTGCGGTTCAGCTGCGGCGCCGAGGGCATCCAGCCCATCCGCTGCGCGCGCACGTCGCAGTCGACGATGTGGCCACGGTGGCGGCGACGCTCGGCCAGGGGTGAAAGCAGGTCGTCGAGGCCGAGCGTCTCGTAGCGCCACTGGTCGGAGTGCAGGTAGAAGAATGCCGTACCGGCCATTTGTCGTGGCGGGCGCACCCAGTCGAGCGCGAACGCAAGTGCCGACCAGCCGGTCTGCGGACGCACCTTCTCCTGGCCGGTGTAGTGCGACCAGCCCCCACCCGATTGCCCGACCGTGCCGCACAACAGCAGCAAGTTGATGATCGATCGGTAGCCGACGTCCTGATGGAACCAGTGGTTCATTCCCGAGCCGATGATCACCATCGATCGGCCGCGGGTCTTCTCGGCGTTGCCCGCGAAGCCGCGCGCGACGGCGATCACCTGCGCCGCGGGTGCGCCGGTGATCGATTCCTGCCACGCCGGGGTGTACGGAAGATCGTCCTCGTAGGTCTTCGCACAGGCGCCGCCGAGTCCGCGATCGAGGCCATAGTGTGCGCACAGCAGATCGAACACGGTGGCCACCATGGTTTCGCCGTTGCGGGTGGCGAGCCTGCGCACCGGCACCTTGCGCAGCAGCACTTCGCCGTGCCGGTCGTCGTGCGGGAAGTGTTCGTTGACGACGCCGCCGAAGTAGGGGAAGGCAACGTCGAGCACCGCGTCGGGACGTTCGAGCTGCGTCAGTTGCAGTTCGATCTCGCCTCCGTCGGCGGTCTTTTGCTCCAGATTCCACTTGCCCCGATCGGCGCTGTCCTTGCCTGGCCAGCGAAAGCCGATCGAACCGCGTGGCGCGACCGGCTCGCCGAGCTCGTTGAAGCCGACGGTCTTCCAGTCGGCGTTCTCGGGCGTGCCCAGGGCGTCGGGGAAGTCGCTGGCACGCAGATAGCGATCGGGCACCCAGCGCCCGTCATCGCGGCGCAAGGTGACCAGCAGTGGCAGGTCGGTGAAGCGACGACAGTAGTCCTGGAAGTAGTCGACCTGGCGATCGAGAAAGAACTCGCGCAGGATCACGTGGCCCATCGCCATCGCCATCGCGCCGTCGGTGCCCTGCTTGGGGTGCAGCCAGAGGTCAGAGAGCTTGGCCACCTCGGAGTAATCGGGGCTTACTGCCACGACACAGGTTCCGTTGTAACGCGCCTCCACGAAGAAATGCGCATCCGGCGTGCGCGTCTGCGGCACGTTGGAACCCCAGGCGATCAGGTACCCCGAGTTGTACCAGTCGGCCGACTCGGGCACGTCGGTCTGCTCGCCCCAGGTCTGCGGGCTGGCAGCGGGCAGGTCACAGTACCAGTCGTAGAACGACAGGATCGAGCCGCCGAGCAGGCTGAGATAGCGGGTGCCGGCGGCATAGGACACCATCGACATCGCCGGGATCGGCGAGAAGCCTGCAACGCGATCGGGGCCGTGGTGCCTGATCGTGAACACGTTGGCCGCCGCCGTGATCTCCAGCGCCTCGTCCCACCTGGCGCGCACGAAACCGCCCAGCCCGCGCGCGGCCTTGTAATCCTTTGCACCGGGGTCGCGCATCAAGGCGGCCCAGGCTTCGACGGGCTGCAGGCTCTTGCGCAATTCGCGCCAGCGCTTCAGGAGCCGGCCGCGCACCATCGGATACTTGAGCCGATTGGCGCTGTACAGATACCAGGAGTACGACGCGCCGCGCGAACAGCCGCGCGGTTCGTGGTTGGGCATGTCCGGGCGGGTACGCGGGTAATCGGTCTGCTGCGTCTCCCAGGTGACCACGCCCTGCTTGACGTGGATCTTCCAGCTGCATGAGCCGGTACAGTTCACGCCGTGGGTGGAGCGCACCACCTTGTCGTATGACCACCGGTTGCGGTAGCCGTCTTCCCATTGACGCGCTTCGGTGCGTGCTTCACCCCAGCCCTGCGAGAACGGCTGGCGCGGGCGCCTGAAGTAACGCAGGCGTTCGAGAAACTGACCCATGGTGTTGCCCCCAATGCAGCACGATCAAGGACGCAAAGACCATAGCGCGGGCTGCGTGAAGGCACCGCTTAAAGCCCTACTGGGGCATCGAAGGAAGGTTCCTTGCCTTGCGAGTGAATCGGCAATTCCCCTGCAGGGTCCGCAGCCGTATGCTTGCTCTGCGTTCGAAACGAAATAGAGGTCGAAATGACGAAGCTGACTGTCAAGGGTGCACTGCTCGCCGTGGCAATCGCGTGCACTGCCTGGGCCGGAGCAGCCCAGGCCCAGGAACCGATGATGGGTCGTCATGGGCCCGGCTACGGCATGGGACCGGGGATGATGGGTGGCTACGGGTTCGGATACGGCATGGGCATGGGGCCGGGGATGATGGGCGGCTATGGACCCGGTTACGGCATGGGCCCCGGGATGATGGGGGGTTGTGGTGCCGGCTACGGCATGGGGCCGGGGATGATGGGTGAATACGGGCTTGGCGCGCTGAACCTGTCGCCGGAACAGCGCACCCGACTGGCCAGGATGCATGAGGACCTTGCCCAGAAGCGCTGGGCCCTGATGAGCAAGATGCGCGAACAGGGCTACCGCCTGAATCTGTACTTCGCCGGCGGCGGCAACGAGGACGAGGCCGCGGCCAGGGCTTCGTTCGAGGCAATGGTCAAGGCGCGCAAGGAGATGTTCGACCTCTCCCGGGAAGCAGGCAAGCAGGTGGATGCGATCCTGACGCGGGAGCAGCGCGAGCAATTGCGCAAGCTCTGGAACCCGTCTGGCGCGCAGCAGGGCGGCGGCTGAGCCCCTGCCAGGGTCCGACAGCGTCCCGGGCTGGATTGCTGCGCCGCATATCGCTGTGCACGGTGTGCTGTGGTCCGGCGCACCGAGGGTTACATCGCGGTTTGCCGTCGCATCGCGATGCGCCAGACGCCGGTCGAGATCAGCGAGATCCCGGTGAGCAGGCCGATGAAGGCGATCGAACTCTGCGGCCAGCCGATGGCAATCAGGATGGCCACCGCGATCGACAGCAGCCCGTCGAAGGCCACCCAGCCCCAACCGCGTCGCGGCCTGAGGCGAAAGGCGAGCAGCGTGCGGACGATCCCGCCGACGAACAGGAATGCGCCGACCAGCAGCGCCAGCGATGCGACGCCGGCCACCGGGGCGGCCAGGATCACCCCACCGAGCACCAGGGTGAGCACACCGGAGGCCAGCTTCCAGGCCAGGCCTTCGATGTGGCGCGTCTGGATCGCGTAAGCAATTTCGAACGCGCCACCCAGGACGAGCAGCCAGGCAAGCACCAGCACCGTTGCGAGCGCGGCGACCCCGGGCATCGCGACCGCAAGGATGCCGCTGATGATCAGCAGCACGCCCCAGGC
>CAZXLV010000009.1:18295-26716 GCA_964641405.1 uncultured Limnobacter sp.
GTGAAGTCGCCGCTCGCCTCGGGCTGGAACAGCAGTTCGAGGATGCGCAGGCGCTGTTCGGCACCGGTTGGCGTCGTCCACTGGGTCAGCTCGCCGATGCGCCGCCCAAGCAGCGCGGTGCCGATCGGCGAGAGCACCGAGACGAAGCCCGCGTTCGGATCGGCATCTTCCGGGTAGCACACGGTGAGCTTGCGGTGCTCGCCGTTTTGCAGGTCTTCGACCGTCACCTGCGTGTACATGGTGACTACGTCGGCCGGCACCTGGCGCTGCGGCACGATGTCGGCGTCGTCGAGCAGCGAATGCAGTGGCTCGCCCAGCGGCCGGTTCGAGCGGTTGAGCAGGCGGTCGATTCGCACATGATCGAGTTCGGTCAGTACGCGAGGAACGATGGCGGTAGGTGTCATGTCGGACTCCGATGAAGGGTTCTGCTTCGCAGGCAAATCGTGCGCGACAGCGGCGCCGCGGCATGGGCCCCGTGGTGGGCCCGGCGATCTCGAAAGGGGCGAAGTTCGAGTGAGGGGGATCGCCGGGCTCAGGAGCCGAAGGCCAGCATGCCGGGTCGGCAAGTGGCTTCGACGCGCAAGCCCGATGGCACAATGTACGCGCGCGAGCATGCCGTGCGCTGAAGGGCGCTGACATGGCTGTGCTGGCGGATGACGTACATCGCGTTCATGGTGTGGAACTCGTGGCCCGGAGACGGGGCGCTGCGTGAAGACGAGCGCGTCCATTCGAAAGAGAGGTGCAAGCACGATGATAGCCCATCCACGGGAAAAGTCCATGCTCAGGCAGAATGTCATCCGACAGCCTCCCCGGGGTTTCCTGCGTGCGACCAGACCTGATGGAACCGCTCTTTCGACCGGTCGTGACGCCGCCGCGGCATGCCGCCACCGTCGTGCTGTTGCGCGACGGCGAGCGTGGACCGGAGGTGCTGCTGGTGCGCCGTCACAGCCGCTCCGACGTGCTGGGCGGGGCGTATGTCTTTCCGGGTGGCAAACTGGATGCGCAGGACAGCGAGGCCGTGTTGCTGGCGCGCGCCGGAGCGCCGGCGCACGAGTTGTACACGCGCCTGGGCGAACCCGGCCTCGAGGCGCGCATCGCCGCCGGCTTGTTCGTGGCCGGTTGCCGCGAAACCTTCGAGGAAGCGGGCGTATTGCTGGCGCGTGGCGTGGATGCCGACCTCGCGCAACGCGCCCGATTGCGCCTGGCAGCGGGCGCGGCGGCCTTTGGCGCGCTGTTGGTGGAATTCGGCCTGGAACTGGCCAGCGATGCGATCGTCCCCTGGTCGCGCTGGATCACGCCGAAGGTGCCCGCGATGATGAGCAAGCGCTTCGACACGCGGTTTTTCGTGGCGGCCTTGCCGGCCGGGCAACTGGCACGTCACGACGAGCATGAGGCGATCGACAGCGCCTGGCTCACGCCGCGCGCGGCACTCGAGCGTTACCGTGACCGTCAGATCGTGCTCGCGCCGGCGCAGATCATGAGCCTGGCCCATCTGGGGCGACACGACTCGGTGGCCAGCGTGCTGGACGAGGCGCGCCGGCGCCGGCCGCCGGTCATAGAGCCGGAGTCGTTCGAACACGCCGGGGTGCGAACGATGGTGTACCCGGGCGATGAGCGCCACTCGATGGCGGTGCGCGCCATGCCCGGGCCGACGCGTCTCGTCGTGCGCGATCAGCAATTCCTGCCACCTGAAGGATTCGATGCCCTCCTCGATTGATTACGAACACGGCATTGCCGCGATCGACTCCCACTTCGTGCGTCCGATGCTCGACGCGGTGCATCTCGTCGTCGAAGGCGATCGTGCCGCGATCGTGGACACCGCCTCCAACGACTCGGTGCCCCACGTGCTGGCTGCGCTCGCCGCGCGCGGCCTGGCTGCGGAGCAGGTCGACTGGGTGATGCTGACGCACGTGCATCTGGACCACGCCGGCGGTGCCGGCCTGCTGATGTCGAAGTTGCCCAACGCGCGCCTGACCGTGCATCCGCGCGGCGCGCGCCACATGATCGATCCGGCGCGCCTGAGCGCCGCCACCGTGGCGGTCTACGGCGAAGCGGCTGCGCAGCGCATGTACGGCACGGTGATGCCGGTGCCCGCCGGGCGCGTGGTCGAGACGCCCGACGGTGCCTGCGTCTCACTGAACGGCCGGCGCTTCGAGTTCCTCGACACGCCCGGGCACGCGCGTCACCACGTGTGCATTGTCGACGAACGATCGGGACATGTGTTCGCCGGCGATACCTTCGGGTTGTCCTATCGCGAACTCCAGCGTGACGGCCGGCAGGGAATTTTCCCCTCCACCACGCCGGTGCAGTTCGATCCGCCGGCGCTGCACGCCTCGATCGAGCGGCTGCTCGCGCGTGCGCCGGGCGCGATCTATGTCACGCACTTCGGCCAGGTGCGCGAGGTGCAGCACCACGGCGCGACCCTGCATCGCCTAATCGATGCGCATGCGCAGCTCGCGCTCGCTTGCCGGGATGCGGGTTCCGATCGCGCCGCGCGACTGCGCGATGGCGTGCGTCGATTGCTGCTGGAGGAGGCGCGTCGCCAGGACTGGCCGGTGTCCGAAGCCGAAGTGCTGGCGCTGTTCGAACTGGACATCATGCTGAATGCCGATGGCCTGGCAGCCTGGCTCGACGCCGCTTGACGATGGCGGGGAACCAGCGGTTGCGCACAGCCCGTGACGACCGGGTCAGCAGGTGCTCATGCGCGCTCGGGGCCAGCGGGTGGTGTGGGGCTTGCGGGCGGTACGTTACGCAGCAGCGCGATCATCGCCACGAAGATTTTCGGCGAGCCGGCCACTACGCGCTCGCTGAACAGGTAGTCGGCCTCGCCGGTGAAGTTGCCGATCAAGCCGCCCGCTTCGCTGATCATCAGGCTGCCGGCGGCGACATCCCAGGGCATCAGGCCCATCTCGAAGAAGCCGTCGAAGCGCCCGCAGGCGACATAGGCGAGGTCGAGCGCGGCCGCACCGGGCCGGCGGATGCCGCCGGCGCGCTCGGTCATGCCGCGAAAGATGGCGAGGTACTCGTCGAGCTGGTCGATCTTGCGGTACGGAAAGCCGGTGCCGATCAGTGCCTCGTCGAAGCGCTGACGCCTGGATACGCGGATGCGCCGATCGTTCAGGAACGCGCCGCTGCCGCGCGACGCGGTGAACAGTTCGTCGCGCGTCGGGTCATAGATCACGCCCTGGGTCACCACCCCGCGCTGCATCAGGCCGATCGAGACGGCGTATTGAGGCAGGCCGTGGATGAAGTTGGTCGTTCCGTCGAGCGGATCGACGATCCAGACGTGCTCGGCCTCCTGCGCGCGGTGCCCGGCGCCGGCCGGCACGCCCTTGACGAGATGGCCCGACTCCTCGGCCAGGATCGAATGATCGGGATACGCCGTGAGCAGCGTTTCGATGATCGCCTTTTCCGAGGCGTGGTCGACTTCGGTGACGAAGTCGTTGCGCTGCTTGCGCGCCACTGCCAGCGACTCCAGATCGAGGCTTGCGCGGTTGATGATGCGCCCGGCGCGGCGTGCTGCGCGGACGGCGACATTCAGCATGGGATGCATGGGGCGCTCGGATCCTCGGGGACGGTGAATTGCTCGCGCGAACTGCCCGCTCGCAACCTTTCATTCTAAGGCATCGACCTCTCCGCCTCTCCCGTCGCCATGACGCAGCCTGCCAGCCTCCATCGTCCGCCGCCCGAGTGGTTCGAAAGCATCGACTTCGTGCTGGTTGCCACCAGTCACCCGGGCAATGTCGGGGCGGCAGCGCGTGCGATGCGCGCCATGGGCCTGCGCCGGTTGATCCTGGTTGCTCCGCGCGATGCGGCGATCTGCCGGCATCCCGAAGCGCTGGCGCGCGCCAGCCGTGCCGACGACGTGCTGGCACAGGCGCGCATCGTGCCGGGCCTGGCCGAGGCGCTGGCCGGGCATACGCTGGCGATCGCGGTGAGTGCCGAGTCGCGCGAGTTCGGCCCGCCACCGCAGCCGCCGGAGGCGATTGCGGCATTGGCCTGCGCGGAGGCCAGCCGCGCGGGGGCGCAGCGCGTCGCGCTGGTGTTCGGGCCCGAGCGCACCGGCTTGTCGATCGAGCAGGTCGGACTGTGCCAGGCGGTGTGCAGCATTCCGGGCGACGATGCCTACCAGTCACTCAATCTGGCGCAGGCGGTGCAGATCCTGGCCTACTGCCTGAACGCGCACCAACGCCAGACGCGTGCGCTACTGCCGGGTGCGCGGGTCGCGCGCGAACCGGCGAGGCCTGCACCGCACGAGCAGTGGGCTTCGCAGGCACAACTGGAGGCGATGTTCGAACACCTCGAACGGGCGCTGGCGAAGGTCGGCTTCCTGGATCCTCGTCACCCGAAGAAGCTGATGCCGCGCCTGCGCCGCCTGTTCGCGCGCACCCGCCTGGAGGCCGGCGAGGTCGCGATCGTGCGCGGGATCTGCACGCAAATCGAGCGGCAGGCGCGTCCATAAGTCATTAAACTGGATCGCGTAGTCGACTTTTCGGGAGAAGCCCAGATGTTCGAACGCTTGCGCGAAGACGTCGCCACGGTGCTCGGCAAGGATCCGGCAGCGCGCTCGTCGCTGGAAGTGCTGCTGTGCTATCCGGGCGTGCACGCGCTCGCCCTCCACCGCATCGCCCACGCGCTCTGGGGCTCGGGGCTGATCACGTTGGGCCGCATGATGTCGAACCTGGCGCGCCTGCTGACCGGCATCGAGATCCATCCCGGCGCAACCATCGGCCGCCGCGTGTTCATCGACCACGGCATGGGTGTGGTGATTGGCGAAACGGCCGAAGTCGGCGACGACTGCACGATCTACCAGGGCGTGACGCTCGGCGGCACCACGCTCGTGCGCGGCAAGCGCCACCCCACGCTCGGGCCGGGTGTGGTGATCGGTGCCGGTGCCAAGGTGCTCGGGCCGTTCACGGTCGGCGCGCGTGCTCGCATCGGATCGAACTCGGTGGTGGTCAAGGAAGTGCCGCCCGATGCGACCGCAGTGGGTATCCCGGCGCGCATGATCGTCGAGGAGGCCGACAAGTTGCGTGAGGCCCAGGCAGTGAAGATGGGCTTTTCGGCCTACGCGGTCACGCAGGGCGGTGACGATCCGCTCTCGCTTGCGCTGCATCGCCTCATCGAGCACGTTGCCGAGCAGGACCGCGTCATCGAGCGGCTGCAGGCGGCGCTGGCACGCATGGGAACCGAGGTCCCCGAAACCGGCGAGCCGCTCGATGCGCGGGCACTGAACCGGATGGTCGAGTAAGGCTACGCGTGCTCCGGGCTCCCGCGCCCGTCGGGCCGGTCGAGTGCGATCGTCTTCCAGCCAGCCGAGTCGATGCGCAGGAAGCCGCCGCGTCGTACCCCGCCGCCCGCTTGCACTCCCGCGTGCCAGTCGGGCAGCACCCAGCGGCATGCGCTTGCGCCATCGAGTAGCCAGCGATGGTGGGCCGGCCGGTGCGTGTGGCCGTGGATCAGCGCGCGCGCGCCCGCGGCGCGCAGTGCCGCATCGACCGCAGCGGCGTTGACGTCGCCCGGATCGACATCGCTCATCAGGCGCGTGGCCTGGGCGCGGCGACTCTGGTCGCGAAGCTGGCGCGCGATCACCAGCCGTTCGGGCAGCGTGCGCCGCAGGAAGGCCGCCTGCCAGGCGCTGCTGCGCGCAAGCGCGCGGGCGCGCTGGTAGTCCTGGTCGTCGGTGCACAGAGCGTCGCCGTGCGCGAGCAGCACCGGTTCACCGAAGACCCGGATGGTGCAGGGATCCTCGAGCATGGTGGCGCCGGTGCGCACCTGAAACGAGGTGATGGTGGCTTGCGCTGCCGCTCCTTGCGATGCGTCGGCGGGAAACGGCACGTCGAGCAGGAAGTCGCGGTTGCCGCGCATCACCAGCACCTGCACGCCGGCCGCCGACAGGCGCGCGAGTTCCTCGATGAGGGCGCCAGCGGCCGCATCGGGCTGGTCGTCGCCGACCCATGCCTCGAACAGGTCGCCGAGCAGGAACAGGTGGGTCGCCTTGCCGACGTGTGCCGCGAGTTGCCCGAGGAACAGCGCCGCGCCGGCCGGATCGTGATCACCCAGGTGCATGTCCGAGCACAACAGCGCGCTGTCGCGCCGCGAACGCCCGAGTTCGATCATCGCAGCCCCATCGGCTTCTCTGTCGGCACTGGTGCGGCCAGCGCGCGCTGGCACCCCGATCAGCGCGCGCCTGCGAGTACGGCGATCGAGTCGATCGTGACCGCCTTCACCGGCACGTCCTGGTAAGGGCCTACGGTGCCGGTTGGCACCTTGCGGATCGCGTCGACCACTTCCATGCCACGCACCACCTTGCCGAAGACCGCGTAGCCGTGCCCATCGGGCTTGGGATGGTTCAGGTTGGCGTTGTCGACCACATTGATGAAGAATTGCGAAGTGGCCGAGTCGGGGTCGCCGGTGCGTGCCATGGCCACCCAGCCGATGTCGTTCTTCAAGCCGTTCTTCGCTTCCAGCGCGATCGGCGCGCGCGTCGCCTTCGGTCGCAGCGCGCCCTGGTACAGGTCGGCCCCGAAGCCGCCGCCCTGGATCATGAAGTTGCCGATTACCCGGTGAAAGATGGTGCCGTTGTAGAAGCCGTCGTTGGCGTATTGCAGGAAGTTGGCTACCGAGAGGGGGGCCTTGTCGGGGTACAACTCGATGACGAACTCGCCCGCCGAGGTCTTGACCAGCACCTGCGGGTTGGGTGCCGCGCCGGCACCGTCGGCGACGGCGGACAGTGCAAGCACGAGAGCGCCGATCAACGGCAGTTTTCTGAACATCGTGGAACTCCGGTGAGGGAAGGGAACTGGGGTCAGCGGGCACCGGTCGCCCGGGCCGCTCGGGTGCCGGCCGGACGGGTGCCGGCCGGCGAGATCTTCGCGATCAGTTCGCGTACCAGGGCCAGCTTGTTGCCGGCGGACTTGCTCGACGGATCGGCAGCGAGCGCACGCTGATAGGCGCGTTCGGCAAGGCGCAGCCGGACGTCGCCGAGGTTTTCGTGCGCCAGCGCATACGATGGCAGCGCGCGGATGGCGTCCTCGAGCGCGCTGCGCGCAAGATCCAGTTCACCGCGTGCCGCGTAAAGCGTGGCGAGGTTGTTGTGCGGCTCGGGCAACTCGGGGAAGTCCTCGGCAAGCGCGCTGAAGGTCTCTATTGCCGCGTCGATGCGTCCGCTGTCGGCCTCGATCACGCCACGCTGGAAGCGCAATTGCACATCTCCCGGCGCGCGCGCGAGGCCAGCCTGGATGGTCGCCAGTGCCTCGTCGTTCTTGCCTTGGGCATACAGCCTGCGAGCCTGCTCGAGCGCCTGAGCCGCGGCGATCGTCCCGGACCTCGCAGGCTCGACCGTCTCGCTGGCAAGGCCCGTTGGCCCGGCCGGCGCAGCGCCGGAAGCGGGCGCCTGCAGGGTGGAAGACGGCGTCTCGGGTACCGCAAGCTGGGCGCTGGCGCTCGCCGAACTGGCGGCCAGCATGGCCCACAACGCGAACCGGCAGGCGCCTCGCGGCCGGTGGGCTGCTGATATACTCGATTTCATCCGCGCATTCTAGCCAATCGCGCCAGGCTGGTTGCCGTCGCCAGGTGCGGCCGCGGCTGCGCCGCGACCTCGCGCCCAACCGTCCATGCTCCGGTTATACAACTCGCTCACGCGCAGCAAGGAAGCGTTTGTCCCGCTCGAGGCGGGCAGGGTGCGCATGTACGTCTGCGGAATGACCGTCTATGACTATTGCCATGTCGGTCATGCGCGCGTGCTGGTGGTGTTCGACGTCGTGCAGCGCTGGCTGCGTGCCTCGGGATACCGGCTGGAGTACGTGCGCAACATCACCGATATCGACGACAAGATCATCCGGCGTGCCGTCGAGAACGGCGAGACCATCGCGCAGCTCACCGCGCGCTTCATCGCCGCCATGCACGAGGACAGTGACGCGCTGGGCGTGCAGCGCCCCGATCACGAGCCGCGTGCTACCGGATACGTGCCGCAGATGCTGGGGCTGATCGACCTGCTGGAAAAGAACGAACTGGCTTATCGGGCGGCCGACGGCGACGTCAACTATGCCGTTCGGCGCTTTCCGGCGTATGGACGGCTGTCGGGCAAATCGCTCGATGACCTGCGCGCCGGCGAGCGCGTGGCGATCGATGATGCGAAGGAAGATCCGCTCGACTTCGTGCTCTGGAAGGCGGCCCGCGACGACGAACCGGCGGAAGTGAAGTGGCCTTCGGCCTACGGACCCGGGCGGCCGGGCTGGCACATCGAGTGCTCGGCCATGGCCACCAGCCTGCTTGGCAAGACCATCGACATCCATGGCGGCGGCGCCGACCTGCAGTTCCCGCATCACGAGAACGAGATCGCGCAGAGCGAAGGCGCGCTGAACTGCCGCTTCGTGCGCTACTGGATGCACAACGGCTTCGTGCGCGTCGACGACGAGA
>CAZXLV010000010.1:0-25835 GCA_964641405.1 uncultured Limnobacter sp.
ACTTCTTCGGCCACGTGTTCATCAACGCGACGATCTACATGGCGGTGATCGCGGTGTACGAGATCCTGCCGCGCTACACGCAGCGGCCGTGGAAGTCGAACAAGGTATTCCTCGCCTCGTGGACGGCTTCCACGCTGCTGGTGCTGTTCATCTTTCCACACCATCTGCTGATGGACTTCGCCATGCCGAAGTGGATGCTGGTGATGGGCCAGGTGATCGGCTACCTGAACACCTTCCCGATCCTGGTGGTGACCGGCTACGGCGGGCTGATGATCGTCTATCGCTCTGGCATCCGCTGGGATACGGCCTCGACGCTGCTGTTCGTGTCGCTGCTGGGCTGGGCGGCGGGCACCATGCCGGCCTTCATCGATGGCACCATCCACGTCAACTACGTGATGCACAACACCATGTGGGTGCCCGGCCACTTCCACACCTACCTGCTGCTGGGCATGATCACGATGGTGTTCGGCTTCATGTACTACATCACGCGCGCCAGCCAGGCCAGCGTCGACAACGCGCTCGATCGCCTCGCTGCGGCGGTCTTCGTGCTCGCCACGGTGGGCTTCACGCTGAGCTTCCTCTATTCGGGCAGGGGCAGCGTGGCGCGCCGCTATGCGGCGCACCTGCCCGAATGGGTGCCCTACGACCGGGTGGCGGTGGTATTCGCGGCACTGGTGGTGGCCGCAGTGGCGGTGTTCGTGCTGCGCTTCCTCACCCGCCTGCCGACCGCCACGCGCGACCTGATGCGCCCGGCGCTGCCCCGAGGCGCCGAAGCGTGACCCGCGCCCTGGGCGCAGCGCTGCTGGTCGCGTTGATCGCGCTGGCGGTGTTTGCCTGGGGTACCGACGATTTCCGCGCCTTCACCGCCGAAACCGCGCGTCGCGAGAAGGTGCTGCGCCAGCCGTACGCGCTGCCGTCGGTGACGCTGGAAGACCAGGACGGCCGCCGCTTCGGGCTCGAAGCCTATCGCGGGCGACTGGTCGCGGTGGAGTTCATCTACACGGGTTGCCAATCGATCTGCCGCAGCCTGGGTACCGCCTTCAGGCAGATTCACGACACGGTGGCGCCGCAGCGCTTCGAGCGCGACTTCGCCCTGCTCAGCATCAGCTTCGATCCGCAGCGCGACGACCCGGCGGCCCTGGCGGCCTGGGCGCAGGTGCATGGCGCCGACGGGCAGCACTGGCGGGTGGCGCGCGTGGCCGATCCGGCCGAACTGGCGCCGCTGCTCGCGTCATTCGGCGTCGTCGCCATCCCCGACGGGCTCGGCGGCTACGAGCACAATGCGGCCATCCACCTGCTCGATCGAAACGGCCGGTTGGCACGCATCGACGACATCGAAGCGCCGCGCCGCTTCCTCGCGCTGGCCGGCCTGCAGCCATGAGCATGCCGCGCACGCGGCACGCACCCGGCGGCTGGCTGGCGCTGCTGCTCTGGCTGGTGCTGGCCTCGCCGCCACTGCGCCATGCGCTGGAAGCGTCGATGAGCACGCACATGCTCGTCCAGATGCCGCTGCTGGCCGCGATCGGCTTCGTCGGCGCGCGCGCGCTGCGCGCCGAGGTGCGCGTGCGGGTGTTGCGCTGGCTGGGCGGCGCGGTGCCGCTGGTGCTGGCGGCGATGTTCGCCGCCAGCTACTGGATGCTGCCGCGCGCCCTCGACGCCGCGCTGGCCGAACCGGTGGCGGAACTCGCCAAGTTCGTCAGCCTGCCGCTGTTGGTGGGCGCGCCACTGGCGCTGGCCTGGCCGGCTCTGGGCGTGATCGGGCGCGGCTTCGTGTGGACCAACCTGTCGAGCATGCTGGCGGTGACCGGCTGGCTCTACATCGCTGCGCCGGTGCGGGTGTGCAACAGCTACCTGGCCTCGGCCCAGCAAGATACCGGCATGTGGATGGTGCGCATCGCCGTGCTGGTGTTCATCGGATGGCTGCTGGCGATGCTGCTCGGCGCCCCGCTCAGAGCAGCTGCGCCAGCCAGTCCCCGATCGCCTCGATCTCCTGCGGACATACCGCGTGACCCATCGGATAGTCGTGCCACTGCAGCGCGTAGCCGAGCCCCAGGAGCAAGTCGCGCGAATGCTGCGCAAGCCTGATGTCGACCATCTCGTCCTGCCTGCCATGAGCCATGAAGATCGGCACATCGTGATTGGCGGGGTGGCGCTCGGCGGCCAGCGAATCGGCCAGTGGCAGCCAGGTCGATAGCGCCATCACGCCAGCCAGGCGTTGCGGATGGCGCAAGCCGGTCTGCAACGCAATCGCGCCGCCCTGCGAAAACCCGGCCAGCACGATGCGCCGCGCTGCAATGCCGCGCGCGAGTTCGCGCTCGACGAGCGCGTCGAGCAAGGCTTGCGAGGCGCGGATGCCGGCCTCGTCCTGATGGTGCCCGCCCAGTTCGACGATGTCGAACCAGGCGCGCATGGCCATGCCCATGTTGAGCGTGACCGCGCGCAGCGGCGCGTGCGGGAACACGAAGCGCACGGCGAGTCGCGCCGGCAGGCGCAGCGCCGGCACCACCGGCTCGAAGTCGTGGCCATCGGCGCCCAGCCCGTGCAGCCAGATCACCGCGGCGTCCGGGCGCACGCCGGTCTGGACCTCGACGGTTTCGGATATAGAGGGCATGACGACATTGTAGACATCCGGCCCGACGACGCGAGCCGCTGTGCTATACCGTGCAGGTGACCCAAGGGCGGGAACCTGCATGAGCGAGATCCGTGACGGCTTCATCGGCGCCATCGGCAACACACCGCTGATCCGACTGCGCAAGGCATCCGCGCTCACCGGGTGCAACATTCTGGCCAAGGCCGAGTTCCTCAATCCCGGCGGCTCGGTGAAGGACCGCGCCGCCCTGTACATGATCCTCGATGCCGAGCGCCGCGGCGTGCTGCGGCCCGGCGGTACCGTGGTCGAGGGTACGGCGGGCAACACCGGCATCGGCTTGTGCCTGGTAGCCAACGCGCGCGGCTACCGCACGGTGATCGTCATCCCCGCCACGCAGAGCCAGGAGAAGAAAGACCTGCTGCGCCTGTACGGCGCCGACCTGCGCGAAGTTGCGGCGGCGCCGTTCAAGGATCCGGGCAACTACGTGCATGTCGCTGCGCGCCTGGCCGAGGAACTTGCCGCGCGCCAGGGTGAGGGCGTGCTGTACGCCAACCAGTGGGAAAACCTGGCCAATCGCGAGGCGCATTTCGACTCGACCGGCCCCGAGATCTGGCGCCAGGCCGGCGGACAGGTCGACGGCTTCACTTGTGCCATCGGCACCGGCGGCACACTGGCCGGCACCGCCATGTACCTGAAGGCGCAGAACCCACGCGTGCGCATTGCGGTAGCCGATCCGATGGGCGCAGCGATGTACAACTGGTTCACCCACGGGCGCCTGGAGAGCAGCGGCAGCTCGATCACCGAGGGCATCGGCCTGGGCCGCGTGACGGCCAACGTGGACGGCGCACCGGTCGATGTCGCCTACCCGATTCCCGACGAGGAAGCACTGCCGCTGGTGTTCCAGTTGCTGCGCGAGGAGGGGCTGTGCGTAGGCGGCTCCAGCGGCATCAATGTGGCCGGCGCGATCCGGCTGGCGCGCGAACTCGGCCCCGGGCACACGGTGGTCACCATCCTGTGCGACGGCGGCAGCCGTTACCAGTCGAAGCTGTTCAACCCCGCCTTCCTGCGCGAAAAAGGCCTGCCGGTACCCGACTGGCTCGCAGCCTGAGCAGCGCCCGCCCCGCGGGCGGGCGCTGCGAAAGTCAGTGCTCCCGAACGTCGTTGCATTGCGTATTGCGACTGGTTATCATTCGCGTTCGCATAACCAACAACGATGTTCCGGAGCCTCCCCATGCCCCCTCGTTTCCCGCCGGAAGCCTGCCTGACACCACCTGCGCACACTCGCGCAGCCATGCATGCGGCCCACGCCATCGGCCAGCCCGCTGGCGTCTGTGCACGTGCGATCGCCGCCGCGCTGATCGGCCTGCCCCTGCTCCAGGCCCCTGCCGCGTTCGCGCAGACGCAACCGGAGACGGTCTTGCCGGCGGTGGACGTCAGCGCCGGCGGGGATCGCGACAGCAGCGGCTACGCCGGCCTGCGCAGCCGGACAGCCACCAGGACCGACACGCCGCTGCGCGACGTGCCGCAGTCGGTGACGGTGATCACCGAGGAACTGATCCGCGACCAGGCGATGCAGGGCATCGCCGACGTGCTGCGCTACGTGCCCGGGGTGGGCATCGCGCAGGGCGAAGGCAACCGCGACGCGGCGGTGTTTCGCGGCAGCAGTTCCACCGGCGACTTCTTCGTCGACGGCATGCGCGACGACGTGCAGTACTACCGCGACCTGTACAACATCGATCGCGTCGAGGTACTCAAGGGCCCGAATGCCATGATCTTCGGGCGCGGCGGCTCCGGCGGCGTCATCAATCGCGTGACCCGCCAGCCGGTCTGGGAAGACATCAACGAGTTCTCGCTGCAGGCCGGTTCCTGGAGCCAGCGCCGCGCCACCGCCGATATCGGGCGTCCCATCAACGAGCGCGCCGCCTTCCGCATCAACGGGATGTTCGAGGATTCCGACGGCTATCGCCAGTTCTTCCATCTCAGGCGCTACGGCATCAATCCGACCCTGGCCCTGGACCCCGGTGAGCGCACCCGCATCCGCCTGGGCTACGAACACTTCAAGGACGAACGTACCGCTGACCGCGGCGTGCCGTCCTTCCAGGGGCGTCCGGTCGATACCGATCCCTCCACCTTCTTCGGCAACCCCGACCCGAGTCGGGCCGAGGCGCGCGTCGACGCCTTCACCGCCGCCATCGACCACGACTTCGGCAACGGGCTGAAGTTGCGCAACCAGACGCGCCATGCGGACTACGACAGGTTCTACCAGAACGTGTTCCCGGGTGCGGTGAACGCGGCCGGCACCACGGTGTCGATCGCGGCCTACAACAGCCGCACCGAGCGCAGCAACTTCTTCAACCAGACCGACCTCCATTACTCGCTGCGCACCGGTTCGGTCAGGCACACCCTGCTGGGTGGCCTGGAGATCGGTCGCCAGGTGAGCGACAACTTCCGCAACACCGGTTACTTCGCTTCGATCGGTCCCGCCGTCACCTCGGTGCAGGTGCCGCTTGCCTCGCCGCTGACCGGCCTGCCGGTGACGTTCCGGCAAAGCGCAAGCGACGCGGACAACCACGGTACCGCCAATATCCTCGCCCTCTACCTGCAGGACCAGATCGAGTTCTCGCCGCACTGGCAGGCCATCGTCGGACTGCGTCACGAGCGTTTCGGCATGGATTTCCGCAACAACCGCAATGGTTCGACGATCAGCACCACCGACAAGCTGTTGTCGCCGCGGCTGGGCCTGGTGTACAAGCCGGTGCAGCCCCTGTCGTTCTACGCCAGCTACAGCATCGCCTACGTGCCGCGCGCCGGCGACCAGCTGTCCTCGCTCACGCTGAGCAACCGCGCCCTGGATCCGGAAAAATTCAGGAATCTCGAACTCGGGGCGAAGTGGGACATCCATCGCAAGCTGGCGGCCACCGCGGCGATCTACCAGCTCGATCGCAGCAACGTGGCCGTGCCCGACCCGAACGATCCGACGCAATCCATCCTGGTCGACGGCCAGCGTGTCAAGGGCCTCGAACTCGGGCTGGCCGGCTCCATCACGCCGTCCTGGCGCCTGATCGGCGGCTACGCCTGGCAGGATGGCCACATCACCCGCACGCAGTCGGCCACGGTGCAGGCGGGTAATCGCCTGGCGAGCGTGCCACGCCACAGCTTCTCGCTGTGGAACCGTTACGACTTCGACGCCAGCTGGGGCGCCGGCCTGGGCGTGATCTACCAGAGCGACATGTTCGCGGCGGCCGACAACGCGGTGACGCTACCGGGCTTCACGCGCGTCGACGCGGCCGTGTACTACGCGCTGAATCGCACGCTGCAGCTGCAGCTGAACCTCGAAAACCTGTTCGATCGGCGCTACTACGCCTCGGCCCACAGCAACAACAACATCATGCCCGGTTCGCCGCGGGCGATCCGGGTGGAAATGAACCTGCGCTTCTGAAGCAGGCGGGCACGGGCGGCGGCACAGCGGCAGGGCAGATTTGACACTGGCCGGCCGGCTTGGCACTCTTTCGGCCAGCCGGTCAACCATCGTGGGAGAGACCGCACCGCATTGCGTCCATCGCCGGAGCCTCGTCTTGGATAACCCCGCAGATCTTCGCTACACCACATCGCACGAGTGGCTTCGCACCGAAGCCGACGGCACCGCGACGGTGGGCGTCACCTTCCACGCGCAGGACGCGCTGGGCGAACTGGTCTATGTCGAACTGCCCGACGTCGGACGGCAGTTGACGCAGGGCGAGGCCTGCGTGGTGGTGGAATCGACCAAGGCGGCCTCCGACGTGTACGCGCCGATTGCCGGCGAGGTGGTGGCCGTCAATACCTTGCTGGCGGATGCACCACAGACGGTCAACGAGGCGCCCTACGGCGCCGGCTGGCTGTTCCGGATGCGGCCCGCCGACGGCGCGCAGATCGACGCCATGCTGAGCGCCGACGCCTACGCCGCCGGACCCGGCGCCGCCTGAGACGACGCGAAGGAATCCGCGGCGCGTCACGGCCCCGGGCCGCCAGCCGGGATTACGCGACACTGTCGAAGTACGCAGCGGTCCATTGCGGGTCCGCGACCTGGAGCAAGCATCCATGATCCTGTCCGACAAGCCCGGCACGGGCATCCGTGCACTGCTGGGCGACGACGAATTCCACGCCCGCCACCTCGGTCCCTCGCTGACGCAGGAAGCCGCGATGCTGCAGGTGCTGGGGTTCGAGTCGCGCCAGGCCCTGATCCGCGCAACCGTGCCGGCCGGCATCCTCATGGACGCGCCGCTGGCGCTCGGGGCGCCGGTGAGCGAAGCGCGCGCACTGGCCGAACTGCGCGAACTGGCCGGGCGCAACCAGCTCTGGCGCAGCTACATCGGCGCCGGCTACCACGGCACCCTCACGCCCGAGCCGATCCGCCGCAACGTGCTCGAGAACCCGGGCTGGTACACCTCCTACACGCCCTATCAGGCGGAAGTGTCGCAGGGCCGCCTGGAAGCGATGCTGAACTTCCAGCAGATGGTGATCGACCTGACCGGCCTGCCGATCGCCAATGCCTCGCTGCTCGACGAAGCCACCGCCGCCGCCGAGGCGATGGCAATGGCGCGCCGCGCCTCGAAGTCGCCCTCGCAGCGCTACCTGGTCGATGCCGCGGTGCATCCGCAGGTGCAGGCGGTGGTGCGCACACGCGCGAAGTGGATGGGCATCGAAGTCGTGGTGGCCGAGGCCGAAGCCGCGCTGGCGGGCGAAGCGGCAGCCGGTTTCTTCGGCGCGCACCTGCAGACCCCCGACACCTTCGGCCGCCTGCGCGACTTCGGCGCGCCGATCGCGGCGCTGCGCGCGGCCGGCGGACGCGCCACCATCGGCTGCGATCCGCTCGCTGCGCTGCTGGTCAAGTCACCCGGCGCGATGGGCGCCGACATCGCCATCGGCTCGGCGCAGCGCTTCGGCGTTCCGCTCGGCTTCGGTGGCCCGCACGCCGCGTTCATGGCGGCGCGCGAAGACCTGCTGCGCACCATGCCCGGACGCATCATCGGGGTGTCGCGCGACGCCGCCGGCAATCCGGCGCTGCGCATGGCCTTGCAAACCCGCGAGCAGCACATCCGCCGCGACAAGGCGACCAGCAACATCTGCACTGCACAGGCCCTGCTGGCCAACATGGCCGGCTTCTACGCGATCTACCACGGCCCGCAGGGCCTGCTGCGCATCGCGCTGCGCGTCAACGCAATGGCGCGGCTGCTGGCGCAACTGGTCGCGCCGGCGCTCGCACCGCGCTACGACAACTGGTTCGACACCCTGGTCTTCGATTCCGGAGCCCGGGCGGGCGAAGTACGCCAGCGCGCGCACGCCATGCGCATCAACCTGCGCGAGTACGAGGCCGAAGGCGCGCCGGCCGGACGCATCGGCGTGGCGCTGGACGAGACCGTGACGCTCAGCGACGTGGCCGAACTCGCCTGGGTGCTCGCCGGGCAGCGCATCGATCCGACGGCGCTCGATGCCGCCGCCGCGGCCCTCGCCATCGAGCCGGCTTCGATCGAGCCCGCCCTGCGCCGCGCCGATGCCCTGCTCACCCATCCGGTATTCAACCGGTACCACAGCGAAACGGAGTTCATGCGCTACCTGAAGCGGCTCGAGAATCGCGACATCTCGCTGGTTCACTCGATGATTCCGCTCGGCTCGTGCACCATGAAGCTCAACGCGGCCGCGGAGATGGCCCCGGTCAGCTGGCCCCAGTTCGCCGACCTGCACCCCTTCGCGCCGCGCGAACAGGCGCTCGGCTACACCACCATGCTCGCCCAACTGGGCGACTGGCTGGCCGCGATCACCGGCTTCGCCGCCGTGTCGTTCCAGCCCAACTCGGGCGCCCAGGGCGAGTACGCCGGCTTGCTGGCGATCCGCCACTACCTCGCCGCGCAGGGCCAGGCGCAGCGTGACGTATGCCTGATCCCGGCCTCGGCGCACGGCACCAACCCGGCTTCGGCGCAGATGATGGGCATGCGCATCGTGGTGGTGGCTTGCGATGCGCAAGGCAACATCGACGTCGCCGACCTGGCGCGCAAGATTGCGCACCACGGCGAGGCGATTGCCGCCCTGATGGTCACCTATCCCTCGACCCACGGCGTGTTCGAGGCGGCGATCGTCGATATCTGCCGCATGGTCCACCAGGTCGGTGGCCAGGTCTACATGGATGGCGCCAACCTCAATGCGCAGGCCGGGCTCACCCAACCGGCACAGATCGGCGCCGACGTGTGCCACCTGAACCTGCACAAGACCTTCTGCATCCCGCACGGCGGCGGCGGCCCGGGCATGGGGCCGATCGCGGTTGCCGCCCACCTGGCGCCGTTCCTGCCGGCCGAGCCATTTCCGCTGCCGCTGCACGAGGCAAGGGCGCGCGCGGCCGCGCGCGAGGCGGCGCACGACAGCGCGGTGTCGTCGGCCCCGTTCGGCAGCGCGCTGATCACCACCATCTCCTGGATGTACATCCGCATGATGGGCGCCAGCGGCATCCGCAAGGCCACCGAGACCGCGATCCTGAATGCCAACTACATCGCGCGCCGCCTGGCGCCTTTCTTCCCGGTGCTCTATCGCGGCCAGAACGACGAGGTCGCGCACGAGTGCATCCTCGACCTGCGCCACCTGAAGGCCGAGTACGGGGTGGGCGCCGAAGACCTGGCCAAGCGCCTGATGGACTACGGCTTCCACGCCCCGACCCTGTCCTTCCCGGTGGCCGACACCCTGATGGTGGAGCCCACCGAGTCGGAATCGAAGGCCGAACTCGATCGCTTCTGCGAAGCCATGATCGCCATCCACGGCGAGTTGCAGAAGATCGCGCGCGGCGAGTTCGATCGCGAGGATAATCCGCTCAGGTGCGCCCCCCACACGGCCGAGGAAATCGCCGGCGACTGGCGCCACCCGTACACCCGCGAGCAGGCGGTGTTTCCGCTGCCCTGGGTGCGCGAGGCGAAGTTCTGGCCCAGTGTCAAGCGCGTCGACAACGCCGCCGGCGATCGACAGCCGGTGTTGTGCTGCCCGCCGGTCAGCGCCCATGCGCTTGCCTGAGAGCAGCGCCCGCTCCTGAACAGGACCCCACCATGACCGAGCCCCTGGGCCTGCCGCTGCACGCACTGCACGCCGAATACGGCGCGCGCTTCGGCGAGTTTGCCGGCTACCAGATGCCGATGCAGTATCCGGGTGGCCTGCGCGCCGAGCACCTGCACACCCGCGAGCAGGCGAGCCTGTTCGATGTCTCGCACATGGGACAGCTGCGCCTGAGCGCGCGCGACGGACGCGCGGCCACCCTGTACGAGCAACTCGAAGCCGCGCTGCCGGTGGACTTCGATGGCTGGGCGAGCGGGCATCAGCGCTACACGCTGCTGCTCAACGAACGCGGCGGCATCGAAGATGACCTGATGCTGGTGCATCGCATCGAGGGCGCGCACGCCGAGGTGCGCATCGTCGCCAATGCCGGCAACCGCGAGGCCGACCTCGCGCTGCTGCGCGAGCGCTGCCCGAAGCTGGACATCGCCTGGATCGATGCCGCCCTGCTCGCACTGCAGGGACCAGCCGCCGAATCGGTGCTCGGCGCACTCGATGCGAGCGCCATCCCGATGCGCTTCATGGATGCGGCCAGCCTGCGCATCGACGGCGTCGAGTGCTACACGACGCGCTCGGGCTACACCGGCGAAGACGGCTACGAGCTGTCCATCCCCACCGCGCAGGCCGAGGCCATCGTGCGTCGCCTGCTGGCGGCCACGCCGGTGCGGCTGGCCGGGCTGGGCGCGCGCGACACCCTGCGCCTGGAGGCGGGGCTTCCCCTGCACGGCAGCGACATCGATGCCACCACCACGCCGGTCGAGGCGGGCCTGGCGTTTGCCATCGCCACGTCGCGCCGCGCCAGCGGCAGCAAGGCCGGCGGCTTTCCGGGGGCGGCAACGGTGCTGCGCGAACTGGCCGAGGGCACGCGGCGCCGCCTGGTCGGGCTGGTCTCGCGCGAACCGATCCCGATCCGCCCCAACGCCGTGATCGCCGATGAAAACGATCGCCCGGTGGGCGAAGTCACCAGCGGCACCGTTTCGCCGACGCTGGGCCACCCGGTGATGCTGGCACGCATCGCACGCAGCGCGCTCGACGATGCGGCGCGCTCACCGCTCTACGCCGTGGTGCGCAACCGGCGGCTGGCGGTTACGCCTTCGCCGCTGCCCTTCGTGCCCAAACGCTACAAGCGCTGAGCGCGACATGCCCGCACGCCGTCTCGCCGCACTGGCCCTGCTGCTTGCCCTGTCGGTCACGTCGTCGGCCTGGGCCGGCCCGACGCTCGACTCGATCCGCTCCCGAGGCGTCCTGCGCTGCGGCGTCAACAGCGGCCTGCTGGGATTCTCCGCGCCCGATGGCCAGGGCCGCTGGCACGGCCTGGACGCCGACTTCTGCCGCGCGGTGGCCACGGCGATCCTCGGCAGCCCCGACAAGGTGCAGTTCGTCCCGACCAACACCCAGAATCGCTTCACCGCGCTGCAATCGGGCGAACTCGACCTGCTGTCGCGCAACACCACCTGGACCTCGGGCCGCGATTCGACGCTGGGCGCCGTATTCGCGGGCATCCTGTTCTACGATGGGCAGGGATTCATGGTGCGCAAGTCGGCCCGCATCACCAGCGCCACGCAATTGAACGGCGCAACGGTATGCGTGCTGCCGGGCACCACCACCGAACTGAACCTGACCGACTGGTTCCGCGCGCGCAAGATGAGCTTCAAGCCGGTGGTGGTCAATGAGTTGCAGCAAGTCGAGCAGGCCTTCTTCGCCGGCCGCTGCGATGTCTTCACCACCGACCTCTCGGGCCTGGCCGCAACCCGCCTCAAGGCGCCCGACAAGGACCAGTACGTGATCCTGCCCGAAGCGATCTCGAAGGAACCGCTCGGTCCGCTGCTGCGCCGCGGCGACTGGGAGTACTTCACCATCGTCAAGTGGGTGCTGTTCGGCCTCATCGAAGCCGAGGAGTACGGACTGACCTCGGCCAACGTGGCACGACTGAAGGCCGACAGCCGCGAGCCGGTCATCCAGCGCCTGCTGGGCAAGGTGGGCGACGTCGGCAAGGGCTTCGGGCTGGACAACGACTGGCTGGCACGCACCGTCCATGCCGTGGGCAACTACGGCGAGATGTACGAGCGCAACATCGCCCCGATCGGCATCGAGCGCGGCCTGAATGCGCAGTGGAAGAATGGCGGACTGATGTACGCGCCGCCGATTCGCTGAGCGTGGCAGCCCACCGGCGGCGCGAGCCGGCGCGCGATGCTGCATAGCGAGCGCCTGCGCGCCATCGTCTACCAGGCCCTGCTGCTGGCCGCGGTGGCGGGCGTGGCCTGGTTTCTCGTCTCCAACACCCTGCACAACCTCGAAACGCGCCAGATCCGGACCGGCTTCGACTTCCTCGGGCGCGAGGCCGGCTTCGCGATCGGCGAGACGATGATCGCCTACGATCCGTCGCGCAGCTACGGACGCGCCCTGCTGGCAGGCCTGGTCAACACGCTCTGGGTGTCGGCGCTCGCTATCGTCGCGGCCACCGTCCTCGGCGCGCTGATCGGCATCGCCCGCCTGTCGTCGAACTGGCTGGTGGCGCGGCTGGCCTCGGGCTATGTCGAGACGATCCGAAACATTCCCTTGCTGCTGCAACTGTTCGTCTGGTACGGGATGTTCACGCAGTTGCTGCCGCCGGTACGCGAGGCGATCGGCTTCGGCAGCTTCGCCTTTCTCAGCCAGCGCGGCCTGCGCTACGCCTGGCCGCAGGCGGCCCCGGGCTGGAGTGCGGCGGCCTGGGCGCTGGCCGCCGCGATCGTGCTCGCATTCGCCTGGCGCCAACTGGTTGCACGTCGACAGCGGGCCAGCGGCATCCGCTGGCCGCTGTGGTGGCCGGTGCTGGCACTGCTGGCCGGGCTGCCGCTGGCGGCCTGGTGGCTGGGCGGTGCGCCGGGCGCACTCGACCGTCCGGTGCCGGGCGCCTTCGACTTCCAGGGCGGCAAGACCCTGTCGCCCGAGTTCGCCGCGCTGCTGCTGGGCCTGGCCACCTACACTGCGGCGTTCATCGCCGAGGTGGTGCGCGGCGGCCTCCTCGCGGTCGATCGCGGCCAGCATGAGGCAGCGATGGCGCTCGGCCTGAAGCCGCGCCAGCGCCTGCGCCTGGTCACCTTGCCGCAGGCGCTGCGCGTGATCATCCCGCCGCTGACCAGCCAGTACCTGAACCTGACCAAGAACTCCTCGCTGGCCGTCGCCATCGGCTACCCGGACCTGCTCGCGGTGGCCAACACCACCATGAACCAGACCGGGCAGGCGATCGAGTCGATCACCATCGTGATGGCAGCCTACCTGACGATCAGCCTGGCGATCTCGCTGCTGATGAACGCGTACAACGCGCGCGTGCGCCGGGGCGAGCGATGAAAGCGCTGTCGTGGCTTCATGCCAGGCTGTTCTCCACGCCGGCCGACGCGGCGCTCACCCTCGTGTTGCTGGCGCTGCTGGCGTGGGTCGTGCCGCCGGCCCTGCACTGGCTGGTGCTCGATGCCGTGTGGGGCGCCGCACCGGCTTCCGCCTGTGACGCCGCGCGTGGCCAGGGTGCGTGCTGGGCAGTAGTGGCCGAAAAGTACCGCTTCATGCTGTTCGGCGTGTACCCACACGCGTTGCAGTGGCGCCCGGCGATCGTCATCGTGCTGCTCACCGCACTGCTGGTGGTTTCGGGCCTGCGCAGGTTCTGGCGTCCGCGGCTGGCCGCGATCTGGATGCTCGGCATCGCGCTGGGCTTCTGGCTGATGGGCGGCGGGTTCGGGCTCGCGCCGGTGCGCAGCGAGCAGTGGGGTGGCCTGCCGGTGACCCTGATGCTGGCCATCTTCGGCGTCGCCTTCGCGTTCCCGCTGGGCGTGGTGCTCGCCCTCGGTCGGCGCTCGCGGCTGCCGCTGGTGCGCGCCCTGTCGGTGGTATACATCGAGACGGTACGCGGCGTGCCGCTGATCACCGTGCTGTTCATGGCCTCGGTGATGTTCGCCCTGTTCCTGCCCGAGTCGATGCGCATCGATCAGTTGCTGCGCGCACAGGTGGCAATCATTTTGTTCGTCGCGGCCTACCTGGCCGAGGCAGTGCGCGGCGGCCTGCAGGCCGTGCCACGCGCCCAGTACGAGGCGGCGGAGGCGCTCGGGCTGGGCTTCTGGCGCGCCACCGCGCTGGTGATCCTGCCGCAGGCGCTGCGCATCTCGATTCCGTCGCTGGTCAACAGTTTCATTTCGCTGTTCAAGGACACTTCGCTGGTGGTGATCATCGCCATTTTCGATTTCGCCTACGCGGTCAAGAAGTCGGTCGAGACCGACTTCGCCTGGAAGCCCTATTTCATCGAAGCCTTCCTGTTCTCGATCCTGGTGTACTGGATCTACTGCTTCGCGATGTCGCAGTACAGCCAGCGACTCGAGCGCGACCTGGCGCGCGGCGAACACCGCCGAGCGACGTGACGAGTGCTCGTGCACGCCCTGGCTTCACTGGAGCAGTCATGCCCGAATTCACCCGCTCCGCAGGTGCCGCCGCATCACCCGACGCCGCGCCGGCGATCCTCATCGAGGGCCTGAGCAAGTGGTTCGGTGAGTTCCAGGTGCTGAGGAACATCGACTTGCGCGTCGGTCGCGGCGAACGCATCGTGATCTGCGGCCCCTCGGGCTCGGGCAAGTCCACGCTGATCCGCTGCATCAATCGGCTCGAGTCGCACCAGCAGGGGCGCGTCGTGGTCAATGGCCACGAACTCGGCGACGACCTGAAGAAGATCGATGCAGTGCGCGCCACTGTGGGCATGGTGTTCCAGCATTTCAACCTGTTTCCGCATCTCACCGTGCTCGAGAACTGCACGCTGGCGCCGATCTGGGTGCTGCGCAAGCCGCGTGCCGAGGCGCAGGCCGCCGCGATGCGCCTGCTCGAACGGGTGCATATCGCCGACCAGGCGCTCAAGTACCCGGGCCAGATCTCCGGCGGGCAGCAGCAGCGCGTGGCAATCGCCCGCGCCCTGTGCATGAACCCGACGATCATGCTGTTCGACGAACCCACGTCGGCACTCGATCCCGAGATGGTCAAGGAGGTACTCGACACCATGATCATGCTGGCTGGCGAGGGCATGACGATGTTGTGCGTCACCCACGAGATGGGCTTCGCCCGGGCGGTCGCCGATCGGGTGATCTTCATGGACCAGGGCGAGATCGTCGAGCAGGACGTGCCCGAGCGATTCTTCGGCGCACCGCGCAACGAACGTACCCGGCAGTTCCTCAGCCAGGTGTTGCAGCGCTAAGTGCGACGCACAACGCAGCGCGGGCGCGGCTCAGAACGGCCCGACCACCACGTCGAGCGCGTGGCGCATGTGCAGCGTCAGCGCCAGGGCAGCCTGGTCGCTCTCGCCCAGGATGCGCGCCGCCAGCGGCAGGTAGGCGGTCTCCTCGAACTGCGCGTGCGTGGCATAGCTGTCGCACAGCCGGCTCACGATGCCGCCATCGAGTTGCGCCGGCTTGCCGCGCGCGATGCGCACCAGCGCCGGCTCGATGGCCTTCCAGTCGGCTTCGAGCCTGCGGTGCTCTTCGGTGAGCCGGACCGCCAGCGAGGCGACCAGCACCGCCTCGTCGCCCGGGGCGGCACTGCGGGCGACGGCTGGAAACAGGGCCTGCTCCTCCTCCGCATGGTGCCCGAGCACCGCATCGCAAAAGAAGCGCACCAACTCGGCGGCGGCTTCGCGGCCGGCGCGCTGCCCGGCGCTCGGGCTGGCGAGACGCCCGGGAAGCGCGCGCAATTGCTCCAGCCGCAGCAGGATGCCGGCGTGGCTATGAGAGAACCGCTGCACGGGCTGCGCAGGCTGGTGCGCCGGCGCATCGGAGGCAGGCGTGCGCATGGTCATCGGCGTGGCGCGAAGCAGGCTTTCACAGCCTGAAGATCTTGCCCGGATTGAGGATGTCGTCGGGATCGAGCGCACGCTTGATCCGGCGCATCAGGTCGAGCGCATCCTCGCCGGCCTCCTCCTCCAGGAAGCGCATCTTGTGCAGGCCCACCCCGTGCTCGCCGGTGCAGGTGCCGTCCATCGACAACGCCAGGCGCACGATCGCGTCGTTCAGGCGCTCGGCTTCGGCCATCTCCTGCGCATCGTCCGGGTCGATCACCAGCATCGCATGGAAGTTTCCGTCGCCGACGTGCCCCACGATCATCGTCGGGACCTTTGCACTGTCGAGGATGCGCTGCGTGCCGGTGATCGACTCGGTGAGCCGCGAGATCGGCACGCAGGTGTCGGTGGTGATGGCGCGGCCACCCGGTCGCATCTGGATCCCGGCGAAGTACGCATTGTGGCGTGCGGTCCACAGGCGCGTGCGGTCTTCCGGATGGGTAGCCCATTCGAAGTCCTGGCCGCCGTGCTCGTGCGCGATCTGCTGCACCAGGTTGGCCTGCTCCTTGACCGACGCTTCGCTGCCGTGGAATTCGAAGAACAGCGTCGGTGCCTCGCGCAGCGTGGTGTGGCTGTAGGCGTTGATGGCGCGAATGCTGTGCTCGCACAGGTACTCGCAGCGCGCTACCGGCACGCCGAGCTGGATGGTCTGGATCACGGAATCGATTGCGGCCGAGGTGCCCGGGAAATTGACCACCGCAGCCGAGATGGCCTCGGGCACCGGATACAGGCGCACCGTGACTTCGCTGATCACCCCCAGCGTACCCTCGGAGCCCACCAGCAGGCGCGTCAGGTCGTAGCCCGCCGAGGACTTCCTGGCGCGGCTGGCGGTACGCAACACCTTGCCTTCAGCGGTCACCACGGTCAGGCCGAGCACGTTCTCCTTCATCGTGCCATAGCGCACCGCGTTGGTTCCCGAGGCGCGCGTGGCCGCCATGCCCCCCAGGGTGGCATTGGCTCCCGGATCGATCGGGAAGAACAGCCCGGTGTCCTTGAGCGCCTCATTGAGCTGCTTGCGAGTGACGCCGGCCTGTACCGTGGCGGTCAGGTCCTCGGCGTTGATCGCCACCACCTGGTTCATCTGCGACATGTCCAGCGACACGCCGCCACGCACCGCCAGCAGGTGGCCCTCCAGTGACGAGCCGATGCCATAGGCGATGACCGGTACGCGATGGGCCGCGCAATGCGCGACCACCTCGGCCACCTCGCCGGTGTCATGCGCATGGACCACTGCATCGGGTGGCGTGGCCGGAAACGGCGATTCATCGCGGCCATGATGCTCGCGCACTGCCTGCGCAGTACTGAAGCGCTCGCCGAAACGTGCGCGCAGCGCAGCAACCAGCGCCTCGGGCATCGGCCGCCGGAGCGTTTCGAACAGGGGCTGCGGGTGGTTCATGCGGATCTCCGGTCCTCGAGTGGGCTGCGTGCGGTGCGAATTCGGCGAGCGGGCCGACTCCTCACGGAAATGGTATCCCGAACTGCCCGATGTCGCTGCCGGCGTACACTCGGGCATTGCACCTGCAACCAGACAGCGCCAGCACCATGGGATACCGACTCTCGAAGATCGCCACTCGTACCGGTGACGACGGCTCGACCGGCCTCGGCGACGGCACTCGCACACACAAGGATGGCCCACGCATCCGGGCGATCGGCGAAGTCGACGAGTTGAACTGCACGCTCGGCCTGCTGCTCACCGAACCGCTTCCCGAGGCCGTGCGCGAGCAGTTGATCGGCATCCAGCACGACCTTTTCGACCTGGGCGGCGAGTTGTGCATTCCCGGCTTCGAGAATGTGCACGAAAGCCAGGTCGCACACCTCGACGCCCTGCTGGAGACGCACAACGCCGGCCTGTCACGACTGCAGGAGTTCGTCTTGCCGGGCGGTTCACGCGCCGCCGCGCTCGCGCACCTGGCGCGCACCACGTGCCGGCGTGCCGAACGCGCGGTGGTGGCGCTGGGCAGCGTGGAGACCGTGCGCCCGGCCTGCCGTCAGTACCTGAACCGGCTATCGGACCTGATGTTCGTGCTGGCGCGGGTGCTCAACCAGCACGCGGGCGTGGCCGACGTGATGTGGCAGAAGGATCGCAAGCGCTGAACGCGGTCTACGCGTCGCGAGCCGCCTCGAGGTAGGACACCAGCTTGGCGCTGGTCTGGCGCAGGCGTTCGGAGAGCAGTTGTACCAGCTTGAGCAGGATCTTGTTGCCCAGCTTGGGCTCCTCTCCCAGCACCAGCATCAGGGCATCGCGCGTGAGCACGGCGATGCGGCTGTTTTCCAGCGTGACGCAAGAGGCGAAGCGCGGCTCGCCGTCGAACATCGACATCTCGCCCAGCGAATGCCCGGAATGGGCAACTGCGATGCGTGATGGGTAGTTGTAGCGATTGCGCCGCAGCACGTCGACCATGCCCTGCATCAGCAGCATCATGAAGTCGCCCGCCTCGCCCTCGTTGATGATGGTGACCCCCGGCGGCGCCTCGTAGACGTACATGAAGGTGCCGAGCTTGCGCGTCTCGACCATCTCGAGGCCGGAGAACAACGGCGTCTTGGCCATCAGGCCGTGGATCTGGTCGGCGAATTCACTGGCGCGCCCGACCGGACGCAGGCCCAGCGCCAGCAAGCGCTCGTGCGGCGTGCGTGCGCCCGGTCCCGCCGTGGCGGGACCCGGTGTCTGTGGCGATGAAGCACCCTGCTGGATGGCTTCCATGAGTCGCTCCGCTTTCCGGTGGTTTATAGCATGATACCTGCGCCTCGCGGGAGCGGCGGCCCGTCGATCGCAGCGCGCGCCCCGACCGACGGCCAGCAGGCGCTCAGCCCAGGCGCAGCCCCGCTCGGCCACCCGCCATCGCCGCCTGCGGCGACGCGCTGGCCGCCCCCGTCACGCTGCGCTGGCTTCGGCAAGGCGCCGTTCGCGTACCGCCGACGCCAACTCGTCGAGCAAGCCGACCGTGTCCTCCCAGCCGATGCAGCCATCCGTGATGCTCTGCCCATAGACGAGCGGCTTGCCCACCGTCAGGTCCTGGCGGCCGGCCTGCAGGTGGCTCTCGATCATCATGCCGATGATGCGCAGGTCGCCGCGTGCCACTTGCGCGGCCACATCCCGTGCGACCGGCACCTGGTTTTCCGGCTTCTTCTGGCTGTTGCCGTGGCTCGCATCGATCATCAGCCGGCAGGCCAGCGCCGCCGCCGCCGCCTCGCGGCATGCGGCTTCGATACTGTCGGCATCGAAATTGGGCTGCCTGCCGCCACGCAGGATCATGTGGCAATCCTCGTTGCCATTGGTCGACACGATCGCCGAGTGACCACCCTTGGTGACCGAGAGGAAGTGATGCGACTGCGATGCGGCCTTGATGGCATCCAGCGCGATCCTCAAGTTGCCATCGGTGCCGTTCTTGAAGCCGACCGGGCACGACAGGCCCGAGGCCAACTCGCGGTGGACTTGCGACTCGGTGGTGCGCGCGCCGATGGCGCCCCAGGCGATCAGGTCGGCAAAGTACTGCGGCGTGATCATGTCGAGGAACTCGGTGCCGGCCGGCACGCCGAGTTCGTTGATGTCGAGCAGCAACTCGCGCGCGCGCCGCAGGCCCTTGTTGATATCGAAACTGTCGTTCAGGTCAGGGTCATTGATCAACCCTTTCCAGCCGACCGTGGTGCGCGGCTTCTCGAAATACACCCGCATCACGATTTCGAGGTCGGCGGCCAGTCGCTCGCGTTCCCGTCGCAGGCGGCCAGCGTACTCACGCGCCGCATCGGTGTTGTGAATCGAACACGGTCCGACCACCACCACCAGGCGATCATCCATGCCGTGGATGATGCGATGGATCGCCCGACGACTGCCGGCGGTGGTATCCGCAGCGCAATCGCTGATCGGGAACTCGCGCAGCAGGTGGGAGGGAGGCGCGAGTTCCTTGATCTCGCGGATTCGCAGGTCATCGGTGGCAGTGGCGTTCATGGCAGGTTTCGCTGGGTCGGGCAAAAAAAAACCGCCGGTCTGGGCCGGCGGTCTGGTCGATTTCGGGTGGCTGCTTCAGGTCTTCGCACGCGCTTCCGACTCGTCCCGCCGACGGCAGGAAAAGCGAAAAAAGAAACCGTAAAAGTGGCCGGCCGGGCTTGGCCTGACCCTTGGAGCGGGGGCGATGCAGTGCAGCATTGCGCGAGTTTACGATCTCAGGCGACGGACTGCAAGCGCAGGCGCGGGATCCAGTACCACAGGACCGCCGCACCGCCGAACGCGAGCAGGCTGGTGGCGCCGATGCCGACGGCCAGGGTGGCGACGGCCGTCACCGCCGACAGCATGGCCGGGCCACTGGTGCCACCGAGATCGGAGAGCAGGCGCCACAATCCCAGGAAGTGGGTCCGCCCGCGGGCCGGGGAATGGTCGGCGCCGAGGGTCATCACGATGCCCGAGCCGATGCCGTTGCCAAACCCGATCAGCAGCGAAGCCAGCAGCAGCGTGCCGGCGCTGTGGGTGAAGGGCATCGTCGCCAGCGCCACGCCCATGATCACCATGCAGGGCACGGCGACCCAGTTGCGCCCCCTGGCATCCATCAGCTTGCCGGCCGGATAGAACACCAGCATGTCGATCGCATTCGACAGGCCGTAGATGAGCGAGGTCGCTGCGGCATCCAGGCCGATCTGCTCGGCCCACAGGGGAATGATCGCCTGGCGCGACGCCCGTACCGCACTGATCAGGACGATGCCCAGGCCGATGGTGAGGTACACCTTGCGATGGGCCAGCGCAATCGCGCGCAGGGTGATCGGCACCGCCTCGCCTGCGGCGCGGGCCTCCCGGGTCGGGCCGGAGCGGCCGCCGCTGGACGCATCGCTGCCAGGCGCGGACTCGCCGGGCAGGTCGGACACGCCGAGCGCCAGCCCCGCGGCGAGCAGCAAGGCGGCGATGCCGATCCAGTAGGCGCCCGCCAGGCCGATGAAGTGCATCAGCGCGGCCGCCGCGAACGGGCCGACGAACAGTCCCATGCGCATCACCCCGCCGAGGGTGGACAGCGCCCGGGCGCGAAAGTAGTGCGGCACGGCTTCGGTGAGCCAGGTCAGGCGAGCCAGATTGAATACCGCCCCCGACATGCCGACCATGAAGATGCCCGCCGCAAAGAGGCGGATGTCGCGCGCCACGATGCACAGCAGCATCCCCAGCGCGCACCACAGCGCGGCACCGACCATCGCACGGCGTTCGCCATAGCGAGCCGTGATCAGCGACGCAGGCAGGTTGCTGGCCAGCGATCCGACACCGATCAGGGTGACGATCAGGGCCGCCAGCGACACCGAACCGCCCAGATCGCGCACGCCCAGCGGAACCACTGGCAGGATGGCGCCCTCGCCGAGTCCGAACAGGAAGGAAGGACCGAAGGCCGGAACGGCGATCTTGCGCAGGCTGAACGGGGCCGGACTCACGTGCGCACTGTACCCGACAGCCTCCTGTGCCGTGGCGCACGCCCGCATGGTCGATACTGTGGTCCGTGAGCGGCTTTCGGCGGAGGCAGTGCAATGAGGTTCGACGATCGTTGCGTGATGGTGACTGGCGCGAGCGGCAATCTCGGACGGGCGGTGGCGAAGGCCTTCGAGGAGCGCGGCGCGCGCCTGGTGCTGGTCGCCACGCATGCCCAGGGCCTGCAGCGGGCCTTCGGCGCCGACAGCGAAAGCCGGTTGCTGGCCGCAGCCGACCTGCTCGATCCCGGCCAGGTCGATGCCGTGGTGGCCACGTCGATCGCCCGCTTCGGGCGCATCGACGCGCTGTGCAATCTCGCCGGCGGCTTCCGCATGGGCGAACTGGTGCACGAGATGACGGACGCCACCTGGGATGCCATGATCGACGTCAACGTGCGCACCATGCTGCATGCCTGCCGCGCGGTGATGCCGCGCATGCTGGCGGCGGGCGGCGGGCGCATCGTCAACGTGGGCGCCTACGCCGCGCAACGGGGCACGGCCGCGATGGGCGCCTACGCAGCCTCCAAGGCGGCCGTGATCCGCCTCACCGAGAGCATGTCGGCGGAGTTGCGCGAGCGCGGCATCAACGTGAACTGCGTGCTGCCGACGGTCATCGACACTCCGCAGAACAGGGCGTCCATGCCGCAGGCGGACCCGGCCCGCTGGGTGGCACCCGAGGCGCTCGCCAGCGTCATTGTGTTTCTCGCCTCCGATGCCGCGCGCGCGGTGCATGGCGCGGCGCTGCCGGTGACCGGACTGAGCTGAAGCGGCGCCCCGCTATTTCAGCTTCAGGTCGACGCGCGTGCCCGGCGCCGCACTCTTCGAGGCGCCGTTTGCCGCCGGCGTGGCAGGCTCTGCAGCGGCCGGTGCGGCCGCTTCGGCGGCGCCGCTCGCCGGCGCCGCGGCAGCGGGGCTTGCTGCACCCTCGACCTTCGGCGACACGATGAACAGGCGCGCGGCCGGGATGTGACCATTGTCGGCCAGCCAGTCCTTGACCTGCTGGGCCCGATTGTTGGCCAAGCGCACCAGCGCACCCTCACCCACGCGCGCATGGGCGAGCAGCATGCGTTCCATCTCGGCCACCGGCTGCGACTTCACCAGGCCGATCACATTGCGCGGCTTCTCGAAGGCAGCCGCCTTGTAGGCGCGCGTCAGGTACTTTTCGTACTCCTGCGGCGTCACCGTGACCTGGTCGAGCGCCTCGGTGCCCGAGCTTCCGCCGCCGCTGTCCTCGAGCTTCTGCGCCTTGACGGCACGCTCGAGCGAGCGCTTGCGCAGCGCCTCGCCGTCGGTGGCGGCATCGGCGCGCCCGGCGATGTCCAGGCTGAGCCCGGGCCGGTCGGTGAGCGCCTTGGCGAGCGTCACCAGTTTCTCGATGGCCGGCGCCTCGAGCGCAGAGCGCCCGGGCGCGAAGCCGACCCACGACAACTCCGCGCCGCCGGCACCGGCCAGGCTCGCAAGCAGCGAGAAAGGCGCGGTTACCGCCTTCACGATCAGGTTGCCGATGATGCGCAGCACGATGCCGGCGATGCTGAACTTCGGGTCGTCCAGCGAGCCGCTGATCGGCAGATTGACGTCGATCACTCCATTGCGATCCTTCAGCAGCGACACCGCGAACAGCACCGGCAGCTTCAGCGCATCGGGGCTGTCGACCTTGTCGCCGAAGGTGAGTTGGTCCAGCACGATGTTGTTCTCGGCCGTGAGCAGGCGGTTCTCCAGCTTGTAGGTGACCCTGGCCGACAGCTTGCCCTTTTCGATGCCATAGCCGATGTACTTGCTGGAGTATGGCGACAGCCGCGGCAGGTCGATGTCGCTGGCTTCGGCCTTCAGGTCGAGGAAGATCGGGTCAGCCAGCGGATTCACCTTGCCGAGGATCTGTACGGCGCCGGTGTGATCGATGCGTCCGCGCAACTCGAGGTCGCCGGCTTGCTCGGGCGTGATGCGCGAAATCTGTCCGTCCAGGCCGGTGAGATTCGCCGAATAGTTCGGCTTGACGAAGAAGTCGCTGAAGTCGACGTTGCCGTTGACCAGCTTCACGCCGCCGATACGCAGCTTGACCGGCGCGCCACTGGCGGGAGGTGCCGGTCCCGATGCGGCGGCAGCCGCGGTCGCAGGGGCAGTGGCACTGGCCGGCGCGGCGGCCGGCGCGGTGGCGTCGTGGCCCGACGCGGCGGAACGTTCGGCCAGCAGGTCCTGCAGGTTCAGCCGCCCTTGCGAATTGAGGATCACGCGCGCGTAGAAGTCGGTCAGGGTGATGCCGCCGACGTCGACCTGCAAGGGTTCGGAGCTGAAGTCGATTGCCTGCAGCGCCAGTGATTTCCAGCGCAACTGGTCGTTGTTGGCAGCCCTCGAGCGCACGCCGAAGTCGTTGACGGCAACGCTGCCCTTCCATGACACGCGCGGCGCGCCCGCCTGCGGCAGCGCAAAGCGCAGCTCACCCTCGGCGCTGGCCGCGCCGCTGGAAACGTTGGCCCGGAGGTACTGCGACAGGTAGGGCTGGAACGGTGCGATCGCCAGGCGGCGCGCCACCACGCGCAGCTTGCCCGCCAAGGGCGCCGGTGACACATCGCCGGAGACTGCGATGGTGCCGCCGCGATCGACGCGTGAGCGCAAGGTGAGCTTGATCGCAGGCGCCCGATCGGCGCTGGACAGGCCGCTCGCCTGCAGGTCGATTCCCCGCAGGTGCAGGTTCGCCGCCTTGCCGCCACGCTCGTCTTCGACGTCGACCCCGAAATCTTCCACCGCGAGCCTGGCCAGCGTGACCGCCCAGGGCGGGGCCACGGCTGCACCGCTCGCCCGCGACCGGTCCGGCGTGCGGCTGGCCGAGGTACCTGCCGCCGACGGATCGGCTGCGGCCTGTGAATCGACGGCCACGATGCGCTGCAGGTTGAAGCGCTCGTTCTTGTCGCGACGCACCAGCAACTGGCCGCCCTGGGTTGCCAGCGTGCCCAGCGCCAACTCCCGCTTCGAGACGTCGAGCGTCACGCCGTCGAGATCGAGTTTCGGCAGGGTGATCAGGCTGCGCTTGTCCCAGCGTTGGCGCAGCGACAGCTGCTCGAGGTGGGCGGCGCCTTCCTCGACCCGGATCGAACTGCTGCCTTGCTCGGCCGGCGCAACGCGCACCCGCGCAGCGAGCGCCAGCGTGCCGCCCAGCACATCCAGCGCGACCCGCGGCTCGGCAATCCACCACCAGTTCTTCAAGGCCAGGTCAGACAGCCGCGCGGTGGCGTCGATTGCCCCCTTCTGCCAGAAGCCCTTGCCTTGCGCCTGCAGCCGCTCACCGCCAGCCAGCGCGAGGGCCAGGTCGAAGTCGGCGGCCACCGCCGGGTCACTGGCGAGCTTGCGTACGGTGAGTTCGATCGGAGCGGCATCCAGGCGCAGCGGCCGGGGTTCGAATTGCGCGTCGCCCAAAGCGAGCTTGCCCTTGACGAGGACGAGCTCGTCGATCTGCCATTGCGCTGCCGCCGACGCGGTGCTGGTGTTCGCGCCGGCAGCCGCGCCGGCATTCGTACGCGCGCCACCCGCGTCCTCGGCAGGCGCAGCGGCGCGCTTGCCATCGCGCTCCAGCGCCGCCAGCAGCGGTTCGAGAAAGCGCGCCTGGCCCGCCCGGCGCTGCACGCTGATTTCGGGCGAGTCGATCGCAAGGCGGCCGACCGAGTAGCGGTTCGCAGGCCAGGCGAGCGACAGCGGATCGGCCGTGATCGATTGCGCCGCCAGCAGCGGCTCGCCACCGGGCTGGCGGACATCGAGCGCGCCGAGCCGCACGCTGCCGCTCACCGCGATGCTGGGGGTCGCGCCGACCGGTTGCGAGAAGACCACCTTCAGCGAAGTATCGAGCTTGCCGGCGTGCAACTCGATGGGTAGCGGCAGCGGGGAATAGCCGACGATGCGCGTCAGGTCGAAGCCGTCGAGTTCGATGTCGAGCCGCGAATCGCGCGTCTCGCTGAAGGGCAGCGAACGCCCGTCGAGTTCGAAGGGTGCGCCGTTGATCGAGGCATGCAGGCTCGGCTGGACGTAGACCTCCTCGTCCACCGGCAGGCTCGACACGAACGGCACGCGCAGCGCAAGCGCGCTCACTTCCTGGCGCGTGCCGAGCTTGCCGTCCTCGAACACGATGCGCCCATCCTCGACGATGATGTTGGAAACCGAGAAGCGTGGCGTCGGGCCGGGCTCGGAGGGCGGCTGCGCACGCCACTTCCCGATCAGGTCATCGATGCTGAAGCGCCCCTGCGCATCACGCGCCAGGTGCACGCGTGGTTGCTCGAGCGTAACGGCCGACAGCACCGGAGCGAAGCGGTAGAGCGACCGCCAGGACAGGTCGGCCATGAGCAGGCGCCAGCCGGCGAACTCACCGCCGCCACTCGGCTCGGCAACGCTCAGCTCATGCACGCGCAGCACCAGCCGGAACGGGTCGAACTCGATGCGCCCGATCGACACCGGGCGCTGCAACTCGGGCGGCAGCCGCAATTGCAACTGGTTGTGGATGATGCGTGGCACCACCAGGAAGCCCAGCAGTGCGTAGGCACCGAGCGCGATCGCCGCGCCGATCAGGATGCGCCAGGCCAGCCCGAGGCGCCGCCGCGGTGGCAAGCCAGTCTCCTACGCCGTGCCGCCGACCGTGAGCGCCTCGATGCGCAGCGTCGGTTGCCCGACGCCGACCGGCACGCTCTGCCCGTCCTTGCCGCACACACCGATGCCGGAATCGAGTTGCATGTCGCGCCCGATCATGGTCACGCGGGTGAGCGCGTCGGGCCCGTTGCCGATCAGGGTCGCGCCCTTGACCGGGTATTGCAGCTTGCCCTTCTCGACCCACCACGCCTCCGAGGCCGAGAACACGAACTTGCCGTTGGTGATGTCGACCTGGCCGCCGCCGAAGTTGACCGCGTACAGGCC